>DASVWO010000272.1:0-16180 GCA_036393165.1 Polyangiaceae bacterium
CCACGTGTTACTCACCCGTGCGCCACTGTACCGGGGCCGAAGCCCTTTCTCGTGCGACTTGCATGTGTTAGGCGCGCCGCTAACGTTCGTTCTGAGCCAGGATCAAACTCTCCAGTTGAATCTGGTGAGCTCCCGAGTTGCAGCCTGGAATGGCCACAGAGCTCGGGCTCTGGCTTGTTCGAATCGAAGAGTCACTTCGGTCATCGCGCCGTCGGGATGACGGGCGCGGACCTCGCGCTCTTCTCATGGGACCCACTCGTCGACGTCCCTGGATGAGCTGCCGAAGCAGACACCAGGAACGCTAAAGCGAGCGTACGATTCAGTTTTCAAGGACCGAGGGAGTGCGAGACACTCCTTAGTCGGGGGCGGAGACAGTAGTCGTTCGCCACCAGGTCGTCAAGGTCGCTGCAGGCGAAAAGAACGTCCTGGTCGAGAAACCCCAGGTAGTCCCCACCCCCTGCGCCACCCTGCCGTGTACGACTCAGCTACTGGAATCCGTTGGGACTAGAGCAGCGTGAGCCGTTCCGCGCCTTTGGAGCTTTCCACAGCTTTCCCTGAGGGAACGTCGCGGAATCCCTGAGCTTGTCCGGCTTTGGTGGAACCCCACTCGGCCGGGCGGGCGGCGGACAATAGTCAGCAGGACCAGCCTGTCAACGCAAATGTTGGTGGCCCAGCTTTTCGTCGAGATAACAAGCACCTCCAGGCTCACGCACGAGCGTCGCCTCGAGGCCGCTCTCGAAGCGGATGCGCCATGCCCGCTCGCGCCCGGAAATGCCTGCCTGGAGCGTTCCGAGGATCTCCAGGGGGTGCAGGCGCCCGTCGGCGCGCACGGCTGCAGGGCGGCGCCTCTCGTCGCGCAGCACGGTCACAGGGAACCACCTGGGCGGGAGCTCGCTCGCATCGCGCTTCCAGCCGGCTTCTTCGCTCAGCGCATGCGCACATGATGCGACGGCGCGGTGCCAGCCGCTGAAGCCGGCGGTGCGCATCATGACGACGACGAGGGCGTAGCCGTCGGGTAGCACCTGCACGAGGTAGCTCGCCCCCGCCGCACGCACGGCGATCGATCGCACATCGCTCAAACCCGGCCTGCCGCGCGCCTCGTCGAGCACGATGCGAAAGTGCGCCCCCGCCAGGCGCATGTCGTAAGGCTTCCCACGCCCGGCGTAGTCGACGGTCTCGCCCTCGGAATCGACGAGCGCCGCAGCGCGAGCACCCGGGACGCATGCGACCAGCTTCGAGAGGATCGCGGCGAAGGCGCTCTCGTGCTGATCGCGCTCTTCCACGGCGACGCGCCGCTTGGTGCGTCGCTTTCGCTTGGCCCGTGCTGCGTTCATCGCGTGGGATGCTGAGCCTTCATGCCTTCTCCGCGGGACGCGCCACCTGCACGGCGGCCCTGAGCGCGACGATGCCGACGACCAGCCAGTAGAGCGCGTGGAGATCCTCCGCACCGGTGAGCGCGCTCTCGCCCATGTAGAACGAGGCCGCCGCGAGGAGCACCAGTCCCAGCGCGAGGAAGTCCGCGAACTGCATCGGAACGAGGATAACCGCGCCGCATCTGGTGTGCCCTTCGGACTGTCGGCCCGCCTTCGGCGGGACCTCAGGCCCGGAAGGCGAAGAGCAGCCCGGTCATCCCGAGGAGCCCCAGCGCGACGAGCAGGTACATGGCGCGACGGAGCCGTCGCATCGTGGGCCTCGCGACGCGCTTCTTGTGCCGGGCGAGCGCCACCTCGGTCGCCGCACCGATGATCCCGAGCCCTGCCGCGAGCCCGACGAAGCGGACGAGAAGCGCGCGCTCAGGAGTGGCGACGCGCCAGCCGAAGAGCTGGAGCAGCCCTGCGGCGAGGGCCCCGAAGGCGAGGTAGAGCGCGTCACCCCGGACGAGCCCCTTGCGAGGGCGGAGCGGCTGGTCGTCGGTGATGCGCTCTTCCTCGCGCCTCCCCTGCAGCGCAGGCGCCGCCGATGCGAGGGCGAAGAGGCCCCATCCGATCATCCCCGCGATGCCGCGCGGCGCATCGATGCGCAGCGGCGCGAAGGCAGCAGGCGTCGCGGACCAGGTGAGCGCGCACGCGAGCACGAAGCCCCACAGCGAGTAGATGCGCGCCGTGCCACCCCATCGTCTCTCGCCGGCGACGCCTCCCGCGAGCGCCAGCAGCGCGAGGACCGAAGCCACCTTGGCGACGACCGACGATCCGTGCGCCCACGCCGCGGGCGCCACGGTCACGCCCCACGCGTAGACGCCTGGCACCGTCGCCTGCGCTGCCGCTCCGAGAGCCGAGAGCCGCTCGAGGACGGTCGCCACGCCGTCAGTGTCTCACGAGTCGTCGCTCGTCGACGTGCTGCTGCTCACGCTGCTCGCTCTCCTCGGTCGCGGCGTGCACGCCCAGCGCGCTCCAGAGCCCGCGGTCCAGCAGGTGGCTCGGCCGCACGTTGCCCACCGCCGCGAGCATGATCGCCTTCGTCCCCGGCCTCTGGCGCTCGAGGTCGTCGATCATCCGCCCCACTTGCTTGCGCTGCAGGTTGTCCTGCGAGCCGCACAGGTCGCACGGCAAGATGGGGAACCCCGCGGCCTCGGAGAAGGCCCGGATGTCCTCCTCCGCGCAGTAGACGAGGGGCCGGATCACGACGCACTCGGCTTCGTCCGCGACGAGCTTCGGCGGCATCGACGCCAGCTTCCCCGCGAAGAGCAGGTTGAGCATCAGCGTCTGCAGGACGTCGTCGCGGTGGTGCCCCAGGGCGATCTTGTTGCACCCGAGCTCCGCGGCCACGCGATAAAGGATCCCCCGCCGCAGCCGCGAGCACAGCGAACAGTACGTCTTCCCCTCGGGGATCTTCTCGGTGACGATCGCGTACGTGTTCTCCGCGATCATCGTGAAGTCGTACCCCTCGCGCGCCATGTAGTCGCGCAGCAGGTGCCCCGGGTAGCCGGGGTGCCCCTGGTCGACGTTCACGACCTTGAGCTCGAAGTGCACCGGCGCCTTGCGCTGCAGCTCGCGCAGGAGGTGCAGCATCGTGTAGCTGTCCTTCCCCCCGCTGACCGCGACGAGGATACGGTCTCCGTCGTCGATCAGCCCGAAGTCGCCGATAGCGCGCGACACCGCGCGCCCCAGCTTCCGCGCCAGCACTTCCACGGCGCCACGGGTAGCACGCCTGCCGCGCGACTCCACAGGCGGGCAAGTGAGAGTTTGGAGAAGATCAAGAAGGTCAGAAGATCAAAAGTTGGGTTCCGGGTCCCGAGGGCCCAAAAAACCAATCCCCTTCTGATCTTTTGATCTTCTTGATCTTCTTCAACTCTTACTCGTCTGACTGTGGCTTCGCGTTTCAGCGGCTGCGCTCGATCATCGCGAGGAACGTGAGCACGCCGTGCCCCGTGGCGCCCTTGGCCTGCATCCACGCCGTGGGCCGCTCGAGGTTCGAGGGGCCCGCGATGTCGCAATGCACCCACGTCGCGTCCCCGGCGAACTGGTGCAGGAAGAGCGCCGCGGTGATCGATCCACCCCAGCGGTCGCCTGTCTGCTTCACGTCGGCGACCTCGCTCTTCACCTGATCGCGCAGATCGTCGAGCAGCGGCATGCGCCACATGGTCTCGCCCGAGGCCTTCACGGCCGCATCGAACTCGCGGGCAATCTTCTCGTCGCTCGCGTACCAGCCCGAGCACGTGTTCCCGAGGGCAACGACGCACGCGCCCGTGAGCGTCGCGTTGTCCACGATCGCGTCCGGCTTGAGCTCACGCGCGTACGCGAGCGCGTCCGCCAGCACGAGCCGCCCCTCGGCGTCCGTGTTGATGATCTCGACCGTCTTGCCGTCGAGCGAGCCCCAGATGTCCCCCGGGCGGTACGCGTTGCCGTCGGGCATGTTCTCGGCGAGGGCCGCGATGCAGTGCACCTCCACCTTCGGCTTCAGCGCCGCGACGGCCGCCATGAGCCCCACCACGTTCGCGGCGCCGCTCATGTCGTGCTTCATCTCGCCCATGCCGGCGGCCGGCTTGATGCTCAGGCCTCCGCTGTCGAACGTGATCCCCTTGCCGATGAAGACGAGCTTCCGCTTCGCCCCCTTCGGCGCGTACGACATGTGCACGAACCGCGGCTCGTGCCGGCTGCCGCGCCCCACCGCGTCGATGAGCTTCATGCCGCGCCGCCGGATCTCCTTGAAGTCGAAGACCTGGATCTTCACGCCGGCTTCCTTCGCCACCTTCTCGGCGGCGTGCGCGAACGTCTCCGGGTAGATCACGTTCGCCGGCTCGTTGCTGAGATCGCGCGACAGGTTGACCGCCTGCGCGATGCGCTGGCCGAGCGCGAGCTGCCCCTTCGTGGCCGGCTTGAGCTTGCCCGACGCGGCGACGATCACCTGCGCGAGGTTCGCCTTCGGCTTGCGCTCCCCCGTCAGGTACTTGGTGAAGCGATACGCGCCGAGCTCGAGCCCCTCACCGATCGCGCGCGCTTCTCCCTCGAGGCCCGGCGGGAGCGCGAGCGCGAGCGTCTTGGCCTTCTCGCCGTTCGCCGCGCGCGCCGCCTTCGCTGCGAATGTGCGCGCCTCGGGCGCGCCGATTGCCCTTCGCTCGCCGAGGCCGAGCACGATGATCTTGTCGGCGCGGACCTTCCCGAGCGACGCGATCGAGATCCCCTGATCGCGCTTGCCGGTGAACTCCTCTTTCGCTGCGAGCTTCGAGAGCGCGCCCCCCAGCGCGTCGTCGACCGACTTGAGAGAAGGTGGAAGCGATGGCGTCTTGCCGGCGCCCTGGAGCACACCGACGACGAGAACGTCGGCGGCGAGCGTCGCGAGGTCCGCCGGATTCGCGGCACGAAGCTGGATGTCGAGGGCCATGTGGGCCGGCGACTATGCCAGAGTTCCGTGTTTGAGTCCGCTCTCTTCGAGCTACCGGACTCGGTTCAACCGACGAGCCGGACCTGTCGGCCAATGGACAGCACGCTGGCCTGCCGAGGCTCCGGCAGCGCAGCGAACTCCGCACGGGTCGGAATTCCGTCAACGACGAGCGCCATGATGACGGGGCTCCCGTCGTAGACCCACGACACGTTGCACGGCAGCGCGTACTCCACACCGCTCACGGCGTCTGCCGTGCGCACGATGGCGCGCTCGCCGGGCGACATCGATCGAGCCGCCGCCACGAGAAGCGCCGCTGCGCACACGTGCCGCAGCTCGACCGGAAGGATGATCCCCTCGCCGATGAGCTGAGCCGGAAGGGCGTTCGCCGGACGGGCGCACGAACCGGGCTCTGGCATCTTGAAGTCGCTGGTGACGAGCTGCATGAGCGACAGGAGCTCGAGCTGCTCGCGGCCGGCCAGAGGCTGCCCCAGCGTGGCGTGGCGCGCCTTGAGCTCCCAGAAGCGAACGAGGAATCCGAGCTTGTCGATCACGGCGGTGTTCTTGGTGCGGTTGGGTGCAGCGGTCGTGCCACTGCGGTTCGATGGTTGATACGTGCGACAAGTTCCGAAAGATCCACGCGAGTGCGTGTCCCCTAGAACGCGCTGCGTAGCGAAATGCTGCCCCGTCGAGGTCTGCTCCCTGACGGGGACGCCATGCACAACGTCGTTCGCACTGTGCACCGATGTGCGAGGACTGATGTAATGTGAGCGTGGTCCACGTGATCCACGACGACGTCCTCAGCGCCATCGGAGGGACGCCGCTCGTTCGGCTTCGACGCGTGGTGGATCCGAACGACGCCGAGGTGCTCGTGAAGCTCGAGTACTTCGCGCCCGGAGGCAGCGTGAAGGATCGCGCCGCGCTCGCGATGGTCGTCGACGCCGAGAAGCGCGGCCTGCTGAAGCCGGGTGCGACCGTCGTCGAAGCGAGCGCCGGCAACACCGGAGTGGGGCTCGCCATCGTCTGCGCCGTGCGCGGCTATCGCTGCGTCATCGTGGTGCCGGAGACCACGTCGAGCGACAAGCAATCGGTGCTTCGCGCGCTCGGCGCCGAGGTGATCATCGCGCGCTCCGACGTCGAGGCCGACAGCCCGGAGGGCTACATCGGGCGTGCCGAGATCGTCGCGCGCGAGCGCGGCGGGTTCATGCCGGACCAGTTCGAAAACCCGGCGAACCCGGGAGCGCACTACGCGTCGACCGGACCCGAGATCCTCGCGGACTGCGGCGGCAAGCTGGACGCGTTCATCGCCTGCGTCGGCAGCGGCGGCACGCTCGGAGGCACCGCGCGCTTCCTCCGCGAGAAGATCCCCGGGATCCGCATCGTGGGCGCGATGCCCGAGCGCAGCGCGTGCGCCGGCGTGCACGGAGGCACCGTGGTCGAAGGCATCATCGACGACCTGGGCGACTGCTCGCAGCCCGACGCGAGACCCGACGAGGTCGTGAACGTCACCGATCGCGAAGCCGTCGCGATGACCCTCCGGCTCGCGCGCGAAGAAGCGATCCTCGCGGGCGCCTCCTCGGGCGTCGCCGTCTCCGCCGCCCTGCGCGTCGCCAAGGAGCTCGGCGCGGGCAAGCGCGTCGTCACGATCATCCCCGACACCGGCAGAAACTACCTCTCTACGTACTTCGATGACGCGTGGCGGAAGAAGCGCGGGGTGTAGACGCGCGCGGCACTGCAGTCTCTGTTCAGCGACTCACGCGACTGTTTTTTGTCGCGGAGGCGCGGAGAGGGAGAAGAGAGCGCGGAGGTTTTGGGGTGGAAGCACGCAACTCCCGCGACCATTGGCCGATAGGGGGGTATGACTGGGACGCTCTAGGACCGGGGTTCGCCGAGGCGGTTTACGAACGCGCGCTGTGCATCGAGCTGGGGAGTCGGTCGATCCCGTTCGCTGAGCAAGCGACCGTATTGGGTCCTCTCCTATCTGAGAGCAACGGGCCTCTCTCTGGGCCTCCTGATCAACTTCAACGTGCGGGTCCTTCGCGACGGAATCCATCGCATCGTATGGACCAACCCCCAAACCTCCGCGGTCTCCTCTCCCTCTCCGCGCCTCCGCGTCAAAAAACCAGTCCAAGGCGCCCCTGGCGCCGACGACACTGAGACCTAGCGCTGCGCGCGGCCGTGTTTCGCGAGGCGCTTGGCGATGCGGAAGCCCATTTCGAGGGACTGGCGATAGTTGAGGCGCGGGTCGCACGCGGTGGCGTAGCGCTTGTCGAGATCCTCGACGGTGACGCCCGAGGCGCCGCCGAGGCACTCGGTGACGTCCTCGCCGGTGAGCTCGAAGTGCAGGCCGCCGAGGTACGTGCCGCAGGCCTCGTGCACGTCGAAGGTCGTCTCGACCTCCTTCAAGATGTCGCCGAAGTCGCGCGTCTTGAGGCCCGCCGCGGTCGCCTGCGTGTTCCCGTGCATCGGGTCGCACACCCAGAGCACCGTGCGGCCGGCGCGCTTCACCACTTCGACGAGGCCCGGAAGGACATCGCCGACGCGCGTCGACCCCATGCGCGTGACCAGCGCGATCTTGCCCGGCTCGTTGTTCGGGTTGAGCGCATCGACGAGCCGCAGCACCTGGTCCGCCGTGATGCTCGGCCCGAGCTTGATGCCCACGGGGTTCTCGACGCCGCGGAAGAACTCGACGTGCGCGCCGTCGAGCGCGCGCGTGCGCTCGCCGATCCAGGGGAAATGCGTCGTCAGGTCCCACCACCCGTGCCGGCGTGGAACCTGGCGTGTCTGCGCCGATTCGTAGTGGAGGTTGAGGCCCTCGTGGCTCGTGTAGAAGTCGACGCGCGTGAGCTCCTCGACGCTCATCTCGCCGAGGGCCTCCATGAAGGTGAGCGCCTCGGCGAGCTGGCGCGTCGTGCGCTCGTACTCCTGGCGCAGCGAGTCGGGCACGCTGGCCTTGCGGAAGAAGGAGAGCTCCCACTGCTCCGGATGGTGCACGTCGGCGAACCCGCCGGCCGAGAGCGACCGCACGAAGTTCAGCGTCATCGCGGCGTAGCTGTACGCGACGATCATGTTGGCCGGATCGGGCCGCCGGCCCTCGTCGCTGAAGTCGGCGCGGTTGACCATGTCGCCGAAGTAGCTGGGGCGCACGACGCCCTCGCGCGACTCGACGGGCTTGCTGCGCGGCTTGGCGTACTGCCCCGCGAAGCGTCCCACGCGGATGACGGGCCGCTTGGCCTCGTGGACCATCACGAGGGACATCTGGAGGAGGATCTTCAGCTTGTCGGCGATGACCGTGGACCGGCAGTCGGCCAGCGTCTCGGCGCAGTCGCCTCCTTGAAGGAGGAAGCGCTTGCCCTGCTGCGCCTCGGCCAGCATCTGCTTCAGACGCGCGATCTCCCACGAGGTGACGAGCGGCGGCAGCTCCTTGAGGCGCTCGTACGCGGCATGAAGGGCGGCGGCGTCGTCGTAGGCGATCGCTTGCGCGTCGACCTTCTGCCTCCACGAATCGGGAGCCCACTCCTGCGTCGTCACGGGGCGTGGATCTAGCACTGCGGATGCTGCAGCGCTCGCGCGCGCTGCTCGCGTCGCCTAGCGTGAGCCCGATGCGTGCGGCGCTCCTCCTCGCGGTCGCGCTCGCCGGATGCGAGACGCGATCGGCACCGCCGCTTCCCGTCGCACCTTCGCCCACGGCGACGGCGGCGGCATCCTCGTTACCTCTTTCTCCTGTGCGGGCCGATCCCGTTGCGGCGCGACCGTACGGGCTCCACGTGCCGGCGACGGACGGCGGGAGCGTGCCCATCCCGCTCGTCGTCTTCTTCCACGGCTACGGCGCGAGCGGCGCGGCGATGGTGCGGGCCATCGGGCTCGAGGCGGTCGCCGACGCGCACGGCTTTGCCCTCGCGTACCCCGACGGCACGGTGGACTCGCGCGGCCGGCGCTTCTGGAACGCGACCGACGCGTGCTGCGACTTCGATCGCACCGGCGTCGACGACGTGGGCTACGTGCGCGCGCTCCTCGACGACGTCGGGCGCAAGGTCCGGATCGATTCGAAGCGGGTCTACGTGTTCGGTCACTCCAACGGCGGCTTCTTCGCCCAGCGGCTCGCGTGCGACCTGTCCCAGCGCATCGCTGCGGCCGTGAGCATGGCGGGGGCAGCGTGGAAGGATCCCTCGCGCTGCACGCCGAGCGAGCCGGTGAGCGTCCTGGCGATCGCCGGCGACAAGGATCCCGTCATCCGCGCACAAGGGGGCACCGTGTTCGACCTGCCCGTGCCGCCGTACCCCAGCCTGCGGGAGACGCTGGCGATGTGGCTCGCGAAGGATCGATGCACCGGCGCCCTCTCAGGCGGCGGCAATCGCGTCGACTTCGACGCGCTGCTGCCAGGGACCGAAACGACGATGGAGGACGCGAGCGGATGCCCGACGGGGATCACCGTGAGCGAGTGGACCGTGGCCGGTGGCTCTCACGTGCCTTCGCCGTCGCGGGCGGGGGTCGACGCGATCTGGGCCTGGATGGCGGCCCATCCGAAGCGGTGACCGCCTGCGCGGCCTCCGCGCCGTCGCGCTTCGCCCAGAACTCGCTCAGCGAGGGCCACAGCTTCTTCGACGCCCCACGCGAGACGACCGCACCCACGTGCCCACCCGAGAGGTGGAGCCCCTGCTTGTCCTTCGAGGCCGCCCGCTCGAGGAGCACCGTCGCCGTCTCCTTCGGCACGATGGTGTCGTGCTCGAACGTGACGACGAGCAGGGGGCAGTCGATGTTCTCCATGAGCGCAGGCTTGCCGCAGAGCGCGAAGGTGCCGCGCGCGAAGGCATCGCCTCGGTAGAGCTCTTCGACCCAGGTGCGCCACACCTCGCCGGGGAAGCTCACGTTGTCGTTGCCCCACGTCTCGAGGGCCAGGAAGCCGTCGAGGAACTCGTCGTCCCAGGCGCGATCGACCAGCGCCACCGCCTTCGAGAGGTTCAGCGTGGGACGAAGCATGTGGAAGCTCGATTGCAGGAGCTGCCACGGGACGTTGCCCATCCCTTCCACCAGCGCCTTGGGCTCGAAGAGGCGCGACTGCGTCCACGCCCCCAGCAGCCCCGCCTCGGAGAAGCGCACGGGGGCGGCGAGGGCCACGAGCGACGCGAGCTTGTCCGGATGCACCGCCGCGTGGATCGCCGCGAGCGTCCCGCCCATGCAGTAGCCCAAGACGTGCGCACGCTCGGCTCCTGTCTTGCGGATCGCGCGCGCGATGTAGCCGTCGCACACGTCGTCGAACGCGAGGTACCGGTCCTCGTCGGACGGCGTTCCCCAGTCGATGCAGTAGACGTCGTGCCCCTGGGCGACGAGCCACTCGGCGAAGCTCTTGCCCGGCAGCAGGTCGAGCACGTAGTGCCGGTTGATCAGCGACGGCACGAAGAGCACCGGCGTGCGGTATCGCGCCGGCTCCGAGCGGCGGTAGCGCAGGAGCTTCCACTTGTTCTCCACGTGCACGACGTCCGCCGGCGTCGTTCCCACCGGCGGACGCTTGCGCGTGAAGAGGGATGCGAGATTGAGGAGCCGCTTCACGAGTAGAGAGCCTCGAACCTTTCGCGATACGCCTCGTAGATCTTCTTGCGCCGCACCTTGAGCGTCGGCGTCAGCATGCCACCTTCGACCGACAGCGGCCGGTCCATCACGGCGAAGCGCTTGATCGTCTCGTACGAGGCGAGCTGGGCGTTCACCTTGTCGATGCGCTGCTGCACGAGCGACTGGAGACCCTCGCCCCCCGATGCGGCGAGGTGCGCGTCCACGACGGCCTGGTTCAGCCACACGCCGGCGACGAGGAACTTCTTGGCGTCGCCGTAGACGACGACGTGCGCGATGAAGGGGTCGTCGGCGAACCGCTGCTCGATGTTCGCAGGGGGCACGTTCTTGCCGCCCGCCGTGACGAGGATGTCCTTCTTGCGATCGACGATCTGGAGGAACCCGTCCTCGGTGAATCGCCCCACGTCGCCCGTCTTGAACCAGCCGTCGGGCGTGAAGGCCTCCTTCGTCGCCGCCGGATCCTTGTGGTAGCCGCCGAAGACGCTCGGTCCGCGCGCGAGGATCTCGCCGTCCTCGGCGAGCTTGATCTCGACGCTCGGCACCGGCTTGCCGACCGTGTCGAACCGGAACGCGTCGGGCCGGTTGATGGTGAGGGTCGGCGACGTCTCGGTGAGCCCGTAGCCCTCGATGATGAGGACACCGTTCTCGTGGAAGAACTCCTTGACCTCGCGCTTGAGCCCCGCACCGCCCGATAGGCAGAAGCGGAACTTGCCACCGGTCACCTCGGCGAGCTTCGCCCGGCGCGCCTCGGCCGTCGGCGCACCCATCGCGGTGGTCGCGATCTTCTCCCAGAGGCTCGGCACGCTCATGAACACCGTGGGCCGGACTCGCGGGAGATGATCGAACACCGTGCGCGGGTCCACCATGTAAGAGGTGAACCCGCAGGTGTTGCCTAGGCAGCTTTCGCCGTAGCCGAAGATGTGGCTCATCGGCAGCCAGAGCAGGTCCACGTCGCCGTTCTCGGCGAGCATGGGCGCGTTGTTGTTGAGCCAGTCGCGCCCGTTGACCGAGACGTTCCGGTGCGTCAGCGGCACGCCCTTGGGATTGCCACTCGTGCCGCTCGTGTAGAGCATCATCCCGGGCTGATCGAGGGACACGCCGAGCATCGTCTTCTCGAACGCCTTGTCGTCCTCGCCGTCGCGCGCGCGGCCTTGCGCGCACGCACGCGACCACGAGACGAACTTGCGCTCGATCTCGGACGCCGACGGCACGTCGAGCCCACGCGCCTTCATGTCCGCCGCGATGCGCGAGACGTCGAGCGTGTCGTCGAGCACGACGATGCGCTCCACCGTGCCGTACGCCTTCCACGCCGCGAGCACGCGCTCGACGAGTGGCGCCGTGTCGACGAACACGATGCGCGCGTCCGAGTGCTCCACGACGTACGCCGCCTGCTCCGCCGTGTTCGACGCGTACACCGGCACGATGACGCCGCCTGCGGCCTGGATGCCGAGCGCTGCGCTCATCCACTCGACGCGGTTGGGCGCGAAGACGCACGCCCGCTCGGTGCTCTTCAGGCCCAGCGCGGCGCAGAACATCGCCACGTCGCGGATCTGCTCCGCGTGCGTCCCCCACGTGACGGGACGCCAGTCACCCACTTCCGTGGGGAGCATGAAGCGCGCGCGCGTCCGGCGCTCCGGCAACGTGTCGAAGATCGCGCGCGGCGCGATCTTGAGCTCCTGATACCGCGTGGCGTCCATGACTCACCCCTTCTGCTGCTCGAGCTTCTCCTCGAGGTCCATGATGCGGCTCTGGAGCTGGTTGAGCATGTGCAGCGCGCGCTCCTGATCACGCTTGGTCGGCAGCCCCGCCTGGGCCCACACCTGCTCCTTCACGTCGTCGGCGACCTTCTTCGCCTTCATGGCCACCGTGAGCATCGCGCCGCTCGGCCCGAGGACGAGGGGGCTCTTCATCCACTCCTCGACCCACTTGGCGGTCGCGGCCTCCCACACGTCGAATGCCTTCTTCCACTGATCCCACATGACGTTGTCCTCCGGTTACATGCCGAGGCGCCGGAGCTCCGACGCCGTGGTGAAGTCGTCGTTCATCTCGCCGATCGCGCTGGTGGCGCGGCCGATCTCTCCGAAGCACTCGAAGAGGAAAGAGTCTTGCCGCTGCACGACGGGGTTGCCGCCGGCGGCGGGCGTGAGCGTGACGGTGAACTTGATGCGGTGCACCTGCTGGAACATGAAGTCCGGGAGCACCATCTGGCCGGTCGCGACGTCGGTGCCGTCGTACTCGTCCTGGCCCGCGTAGGGCAGGCCGCGCAGCATGCCGTTGCGGATGACGCCCGTGGACTTCCACGTGGCGCCCACCTTGAGGGGCAGCGGGTAGAGGGTGATGGGCGACTGGTAGACGTAGAGCGTCTGCCCGCCCGGCGGGTTCTGCTGCGTCGAGGCGAGGCCGAGCAGAAAGAGCCCGGTGTCGTCCTGCGCGTAGACGCCCTCGAGGGTGTCACCGGCGTCGAAGGGCGTGACGAAGAGCTGCTTGCCGGCTTCCTCGGACTGCGTGGGGAAGGAGGACGCGTACCACTTGCCGGTGAGCGCGGTCGCCTCGATGTTCGCGATCTGGTCGCCGGCGTAGCTCGACGCCCAGTCCCACGTGAGGTGGCCGTTGGCGTCCACCGTCCCCGCGACGTCCACGGGACGCGTCGTGCTCGCGGGGTTCACCGTGTAGCTCGCCGGCATGCCGAGCACCGGCTGCAGCTCGGAGGGATCGATGACGCCGTCGAGGTTCGGCACGCACGAGAGCGGCGGCTGCATCCCCGCCTCGTAGGGATTCCCGTTGGGCGGATGCGTCTTGTTCGCCTCGCAGGCGACGAGAAGGAGGAGCATCAGGGGGAGGACGACGCGCCGCTTCATCTCAGAACCTGTACATGACACGCACGCGCCCGAGCTGCGCCGGGAACGCGGAAAGGTGGGCGACGGGGTTGTCCAGACCCGCCATGGGGAAGAGCACGGCGTACTCGAGGGCCACGCCGAATCCGTCGCGCGACGCGTAGGCCAGCGTCGGATCGATCTCGACGCCCAGCGGCGCCTTTCCTCCGGGCGCGTTCTGCGCGTACGCAGCCCACGACGCGATCGCCGCGACGCTCGCCTGCAGCACCCCGGGCGCGACGCGCATCACGTCCACGCGCGCGTGCGGGCGCACGTAGTAGGCGCTCGTGACGGTGCCGATGATCTCGCGGAAGAGGATCCGGTCGATGAAATAGTCCGGGTGGAACTGGAAGTTGTTCACCGTCGTGTGAAAAGGGGGGTTGGCCTTCGCGCCGTTGAGATCCCCCGGCTGCGCGAGCGACGAGCTCGCGCCGGTGAACGCGCCGAACCCCGGCGACGGATCCCCGCTCGCGTACCCCGCGTCGAGCCCACCGGCGACGCGCGAGTCGACAGGGCCCACCTCGCTCTCGAGCGCCGCGCCGATCTGCTGCGCCGTCACCGGCACGCGATAGAGCACCCCCGGCACGAGCGACGCCTGCTGGATGCTGCCGAAGAGCGCCGCGACCTCCGCCTCGGCGCGGAACCAGGGATGCGTGACGCGTCCCCACGCATCGAGCGCCGTCGCCTCGTATCCACGCGCCATGAGCTGCGCGTTGCCGATGGCGATGGGCTGCACCGTCGGCAGGTACGTCGCCGGCACGTCGTCGTTCTGCCAGCGGTAGCTGACGTAGCCGCCGTACTCGACCGTCGTCTTGCCCGCCGCCTTGCGCCGCTCGCGCGCCAGCTCGTCCCGGTATCGCAGCGCCGCGAAGGTCACCGTGTGCACGTCCGCCGACGGCGAGAGGTTCAGGAATGTCTCGCCCGCCTGCCGCGGGAGGAACGGCCCGATCTGGTCGATGTCGTACGCGAGCGCGAAGATGTGCCCCGCGAGCGGCGTGATGAGCGCGATGCGATCGGCCGCGTCGCCGTAGTTGCAGTCGGCGCAGTCGCCGCCGTTGGTGAGCATCCCGAGGCCCCACGAGCTGCCGATGCGCCCGGCGGCGATGACGCCGAAGGGCGTGAGCGCCTCGCCGTACGCGCGCTTCACGCGGATCGCGTCTGCGGGAGAGAACTGCGACGCGCTCTCGTTGGCCACGCCCGCCGACGTGCTCCCGAGCGCCAGGTTGTCGAGGACGTCGAGGCGCGCCTTCACCGCGACGGTGCCGCCCGGCGCATACACGGCGATGTCCGTGCGAAGCCGCATGTCGCCGTAGAGGAGCGACTGCGCGTTGGGGTCCCCCAGCGGCACGGGGTAGAGCGGCTGGCCCGAGGGGGTCACGCCGCGATCGAGGTCCAGGTTGTAGAGGTCCTCGGCGCGCACGCGCATGTAGCCATCGAGACTCACGGCGGTCGATGTGCGTGGAACGATGTCCTCGCCGATGTCGGTGAACCCCGTCGCGCCGGCAGGCGACGCCGAGAGGAGCACCGCGGCTCCCGTCACGCACGCCGCCGCGCCGCCCTTCACGGCGCCCGCTCCTCATCGAGGAACGCCATCAGGTCGTCGGTCGACGTGCCGGCGGCCTCGATCATCGGGAAGTGCCCGCACTGCGGGTAGACGACGAGGTGCGCGTGCGGGAGCTCGTGCGAGAGACGCTCGCCGTACGTGAGCAGGGTCACCTCGTCCTCGCGACCCCAGAGGAGAAGCACCGGCTGCTTCACCTCGCGGTAGTGCGCCTGCATCTCGGTGAACCGCTGACCGCGCACCGCCGCGAGCGCCGCAGCCGTCGTGCCCGGACGATCCAGCGCACGCTCCACCTCCTCGACGAACCGCTCGTTCACGTACTTCTTCGGATCGTAGAAGGCGCGATTCATCTTCTCGTCGGGACGCTCGGCGTAGAACAGGTCGAAGAGCGCCTCGCCGACGCCGCTCGCGCGCGCCCAGAGGAACGTCGTCGGGAGCTGCTCCTCGTAGACCCACGCGTCGTAGAGGGCGAGACGCGTCACGCGCTCGGGCGCGGCCATGACCATCGCGAGCGCGACCGAGGAGCCCCACGAGTGGGCGACCACCTCGGCGCTCTTCACGTTGCGCTGATCCATGAGCGCCAGGACGAGGGCCGCCTCGGCCTGCGGCGAGTAATCGCCCTCGGGGCGGCTGGACCAGCCGAAGCCCTTGAGGTCGAGCGCGATGACCCTGTGGTGCTTCTCGAGCAGCGCCTGCTTCACACCCTTCCACGTCTCGAGCGCCGACGCGAAGCCGTGGAGCAGCACGACGGGCGGACCCTCGCCCTCGTCGACGAACCGCAGGCGGGTGCCTCCGATGTCGGTGTAGAAGGCGTCCTTCGGCGCGCCCGGCGGGATGCCGTCGTAGAAGGAGGGCGCGCATCCGGCGGCGAACGTCGCCGAGAGGGCCGCCGTGAGGAGGCACAGCTTCACGGCGCGAGCCTCTGCGCCTCGGCGGCGTTGGTGAACTCGGTCTTCGTCTCGTCGCTCTGCGACGTGAGCGTCGCCACCGGGCCGAAGCACTCGGCGATGAACGCGAGCGACTGGGTCACGGTGACGACGGCGCCCACGGTGCGCGTGAGCGTCGTCTGCACGCGCAGCACGTCGAACGTGCCGTACGGCACCTTGAGGGTCCCGTGGGCGTCCACGGTCGATGCGTACTTCTCGGTGTAGTAGACCTGCACGCCCTGGTCGGTCCCCGTGATCGTCGAGGTGCTCGACCAGTTGCTCCCCATCATCATCGGGAACCCGAGGATCTCGGCGGCCGGCATGTAGCTGACCTCCGTCTGCTGCGTCCCGCTCGTGGGCGAGACGACTCCCTGGAGGAGCAGCGACTGCCCACCCGCCTGGAACACGCCGAGCAGCGTCGCCGTGTCGCTCAG
>DASVWO010000273.1:0-3109 GCA_036393165.1 Polyangiaceae bacterium
CGACCGCGTGCGGGTGCATTTCGGCGAGCGGGAAATGGCGGAAGACGAAGCGTGCCTCGGGACCCATCTGGCGGAGCACCTCCTCGACGATCGGGTGTGCGGGCCCGCAGTAGGGGCACTCGTAGTCGCCGTACTCGACCAGGGTGACCGTCGCGAGCTCGGAGCCGAAGACGTGATCGCTGCGGCCGACCGGATGAACGAGTCTGCTCATCGCACGTGTCCCTCCAGCTGGCGGTTCCGTCTCTCGGGCTTGCTCTCGAGCCGCTCGAGCGCCTCGAGGACACCGTTCGCGCCCGGGGCCACCGCGACCGGGCTCACGTAGTTCCACGCGATGGTGCCGTCGCGATCGATGACGAAGAGCGCGCGCTCCGAGACGCCGTCGCGCTCCCGGTACACGCCGTACTCGCGCGCGACGTGTCCCTTGGGCTCGAAGTCGGCCAGCAGCGGGAAGCGCAGCTTGCGGTCGCGCGCGAACGCCGCGTGGCACCACGGCCCGTCGACCGAGATGCCGACGAGCTGCGCATCATGCCGCTCGAACTCGGGGCATATCTCGTTGAAGAGCGCCATCTCGTCGCCGCACACCGGACTGAAGTCGGCCGGGTAGAAGGCGAGGATCACCCGGCTGCCGCGCAGCTCGTGCAGCGCGAGCTTCTGGTCCGGCGTCCGGTGCAGCTCGAAGTCCGGCGCGGACGTGCCACGGCGAATCGGTCTGGCCATGAAGCGCAGGGCCGATTGCTGCAAGGCGTCGGCCACGCGAGGCGCGCATTCGGCGACAATGAGCGCGCATGAGCGTCTACCGCGATGAGCCGTGTGCGTTCTGCGAGCTGGCGGCGCGAGGGCATTGCCTGCGTTGCCAGCTGCCGGTGTGCACGGCACACGCGCCCTCGGCTGGAGCGCCGCACTGCGCCGTCTGCGCGAAGGAGCTGAAGGACGACGTCGACGTGGTGCGATTCGCCTTCGCTGTGCGGGAAGAGTCGCCGCGGTCGTGGGGGAGGTTGAACCGCCCGCTCTCGGAGGGGCTCATCCGCCTCCTCGAGAGTGCGCAGCTCGTGTGGAAGGAGCGTCAGACGCGCCGGCGGTTCGCGCGGCGCACGCTCGAGGACATCGCGCAGTGGCGACGTCGCGCCGGCGTTCGCGTGCGGGCTCGCTGAAGTCTCAAGGGCTCTGCACGGGCGGGCGGAAGATGCGGAACTTGCGCTCGATCGTGGGGGAGAGGAAGCCCACGTCGAGCGCGTAACCGCCGGCGCCCTCGGCGAAGGTGCAGGCGCCGGCGAACTGGGGTGGGGCAGGGGCGATCGTGCGGGTGACGACGGCCCTGCCGTTCGCGTCCTTCGCGATGGCTCCGGCGATGGGATCGGCGACGAGGTACACGAGGCATCCCTCGTATCCGCCGCCGGCGCCGCCGTTGCCAGGCGTGGCCGAGAGGTACTCGCGGTCCGCTGCCACGAAGAGATCGGCTGCATTGACGCCCGTGGTGCCCGGGACGCAGCTCGCGTCCGAAGGCCGGAGCATCGTGCCCACCGATTGCCACGAGGCGCCGTGGTCGGTGCTCCGTAGGAGCTCGATGCGCGAGGTCACCGAGGTGCCGCTCGGGTAGAGGCAGCCGACGGCGAGATCGATTGCCCCAGGCCGCCAGAGGGCGCCCGGCTCGGTGAGGGCGAGGCAGTCGTGCGTGCTCGCGAGCGCGTTGACGTTCGTGACCACGCCAGTGGACGAGTAAGAGCTGAACGGATTGGTCCAGCCGAGGAGCTTCTGCGGCGCCGTCCAGGGGCCGGACGGTGCGGGCGCCGTCTGCATCGCGATGGTCCCGAGCGTGTAGTGGAGCTGCCCCGTTGGCCCCGCGAGGTACCGGTGCGCGAAGAGCTTCCACCGACGCGCGGGGTCGGGCTCGTCCTGGTCGTCCACGATCGACGGCACCTCCGAGATGAGGTTCCCGCTGCAAGAGGCCCCGGGGCACTCCATCTGGTTGCTCGAGGCGATCGTCGTCGCTTCGGGCGCGTTCGCCTCGGCAGCGAGCGTCCACGTGGCCCCATGGTCCGACGAGAGGGCCACGTGTGTCCTTATCGTCGTCTGGTCCGGCACCGCCGAATAAGCCATCGCGCCGCTCGAGGCATCCCCCGGGTACACGAAGGACGGATCGAAGATCCCGGCGTCGGGCGAATCCCCCGCGACGAGGAGCTCTCCTGCCGTCGCCGGATCGAAGGTCGACGGAGCCGGACAGCCTGCTTCCGCCGCGTCGTTCGCCCCATCTCGGCTCACGTCGGGCGCGACGTCCGCGGACGCATCCGGCGGCGGCCGCCCGCCCGTGGCCCCACCCGCGGAGCAGCCGAGGAGGGAGAGAAAAAGGAGCGCCGGCAAGCGCATGTCCCGCCCAGATCCTAGCCCGACCATCGCGCTTGACGATGCAGGCACCCCCGGTTAAACGTCCTGTCCCCCCTCGCGAAGGTGGCGGAATTGGCAGACGCACTAGCTTGAGGTGCTAGCGCCCTAACCGGCATGCGGGTTCAAGTCCCGCCCTTCGCACGACGTTTCCGAGACGATCTTCCCCCGGATCTTCCCCCAAAACGGGGGGAAGCCATGGCGCGGAGGGCTGCGGCTGCTGCCGTCTCGCCGCTCTGCACGTAAAGCGCGGTCGTGCTGACGTACTTGTGGCCGACGAGATGCGCGACGCCTGCGAGCGCAACGCCGGGGGTGTTCGCGCCGATGCTGATGCGCGTGTGCTTGAAGTCGTAGACGCTGATCTTGCGGTCGCTGAGGCCGGCTTTCTCTAGCGCGATCCGCAGGTACACCTTGAGAGCGCCTTTGCGGTTGTCGAACAGCCGCCCCGCTTTCGGACACACGCGGTCGAGTGCCTTTCGTGCCGCAGGTGAAAGCGGGACATTGCGTTCAAATCCTTCCTTGTCGATCTCGCGCGTGATGAACAGGTGCTTCTGACCCTTGCTGTAGTGCAGCGGCGCAAGCAGACGGAGCACCGTCACGGGGCGCAGACCCGTTTCCCAGAGGACGATGAACAGCGGACGCACCCATGTGCCCGTCCGACGCGAGCGCTCCGGCATGGCCATGAGGATGCGCTTTGCTTCGGCCGGCGTGATGATTGTCGCCTTGCGCT
>DASVWO010000274.1:0-8738 GCA_036393165.1 Polyangiaceae bacterium
CACGCCACCACACCGCCCTCCTCGCGTTTCCACGTGCTCGATGTCGCCATCCAGGCCGTCGAGATGCTCAGCCCCTGCGTCGCTCGCATCAGGCGCTGCGACCGCGATCTCGGCGAGCAAATCCGCCGCGCTCTCAGCTCCGTCGCCCTGAACATCGGCGAGGCCAACAGCAGCGAGGGCGGCAACCGCCTCACGCGCTTGTCGTCCGCCGCCGGCTCCAACGCCGAGGTCCGCGCCGCTCTCCGCGTCGCGATCGCGTGGGGCTACGTCAGCGCCAGCGAGGTCGAGCCGGGCGAGCAACTCCTCGACCGCATCGCGGCCATGCTCCACCGCCTCGGCGCCCGGCGGTAGGCGGGCCGGCCAGGGGAAGCGGCCGTCCTCGCGCGTCATCGGCCACTCTTCGCGATTGACCGACCATCCCGCGCGATTCACCGACCATCCCCCGCGCATCACCAGCCATCCCGCGCGCCTCACCAGGCATCACCCGCGCCTCACCAGCCATCCCCCGCGCCTCACCAGCCATCCCCCACGCCTGACCAGGCATCACCCACGCATCACCAGCCATCCCCCGCGCCTCACCAGGCATCACCCACGCATCACCAGCCGTCCCCCGCGCCTCACCAGGCATCACCCGCGCATCACCAGCCATCCCGCGCGCGTCACTAGCTGTCCCTCGCGCGAGATTGGCCATGGCTCGCGCGTGACTGGCCATATCTCGCGCTGGATTGGCTATCTCGTGTGCGAGATGGCCTGACTACCGCGGGAGATAGGCTGTCGATTGCTCGGGACGACGTATCTCGCGCGGATGACAAGCCTTCTCGCGCACGAGAGCGGGCTTCTCGAGCCCGAGACCGCCTCCGCCGACTCTCGAACCGCCCTTGAACAGCGACCAACCGCGATCGAGCGCTCGGGGAAGGCTTCGCAGACCGTGCTGCTGCCTCGTTTGCCGACTTGCCCGCCTTCGTCCTCCACGCCCGCCAGCTCCAGTTGGAGATCAGTGGCCGAGCGGCGAGTCTCAGTTCCGCAGGGAGCAGCGCCCGTCCATGCACAGGTCCACGCCGCTGCCCGGGTAGTAGTACCCGGCGACGACGCACATCTCGTTCAGCGCGCTCTCGCCGAAGGTCACGGCCTGGTCCGTCGTGTTCGTCCACGAGCACTGGAAGGTGAGCCCGCTCGTGCCGTCGAACTCGATCTGCGGCGAGATCTGACGCCACGAGGGGTTCGCCCAGTCCTTGTCGTCGGCGAGCTGCGTGCCGAGCTGCCCGTCCTGCGCGCTCTGCCAGACCTGCACCTCGGTGCCGAGACGGTGCTCGTGCGTCGTGATCCCGTACATGTGCGTACCGGCCATCCCCTTCTGGAAGACCTTGGGGCTCGTGAACGTCGCGTTCGGGGGGATGTTGAACTGCGCCGTCGTCCAGACGAAGAAGTCGGTGGGCTGGTACGGGGCTGCCTGCGACTTGGGCACGCCGTGGAACACCGCCGTGCCGTGGCCCTGAAGCTCCTGGCTGGTCGCGTTGATGTAGTGCGCCTCGAGCTTGATGTTCGAGTGGGCCGGGATCTCCTGGCGCACGCCCGCGGGGAACGTCCAGTTGACGTTCGGCTTGTTGGCGAACACCAGCGGCTTGTCGTCGCCGACGAAGACGCCCACGAAGGGCGAGCACGAGTACGGCTGCGTCGTCACGTCCGCCTGCGTCGCGTACACGATGAGATGGTGCGAGCCCTCCGCGAGGGTGAGGTCGAAGCTGTCGACCACGAGATCCTCGGGGTTGTTCAGCGGGACGACCACGCACACCGTGGTCTCCTCGGCTGGCTTGAGCGGGATGGGGCCGACACTGACCGGATAGGACGTCTCGCCGACGGATCCGGATCCGGACGACGAGGAGCAGGCGGCGAGAAGGCAAAGCGCGGACAGCACGAGGGCGGGCGTTCGCATGAGCCAGGGGGTAGCACGCCTCTGCAACGCGCTACGACGCGCCCAGCAGCGCGCGCGTGCCGGCGGGCCCGAGCGCGTCGAGCTTCTCGAAGCGCTTCGCGAAGCGACGCCAGTCCTTCACGACGCGCGGGCCGGTCGCCCCGGTGCGCATCGCGTAGTCGGTGATGCGCGTGATCGTGAAGCGCATGGCCGCGAAGGCGCCCTCGGCCCAGAGGCCGTCCTTCTCGCGCTCGCTCATGGGGCGGACGCGCTCGTACCCCGCGCGCATCGACGACGCGAGACGGGAGTCCAGGTCGTCGCCGAAGCACCAGGAGAGGACGCAGACCATCAGGTCGTAGACGAAGGCGTCCTCGCAGGCGCTCTCGAAGTCGAGCAGGGCGCTCAGCTCCCCGGTGTCGGCCCAGAGCACGTTGTCGCGGAACAGGTCGCCGTGCGTCAGCCCCCTCGGAAGCGACGCGTCCCGGGCGGCGTGCACCCGCGCGAGCGACGCCCGCAGGCCCGGCACCCTGGGCGCGAACGTCGCATCCCCGGTGGCGGCGATGCCCTCCAGGCGCCGGTCGAGGGCGTCGATTCCGAAGCGCCCCGGCTCCGCCGGTTCGCCCGCCCCCGCGACGTGCACGCGCGCCAGGGCCTCCCCGACCCTCGCGGCGTCCTTGGGGGTGACCCCCGCCTGGCAGCGCATGTGGCCGTCGCGCCACGGGAAAAGCACCGCTGGCTTCCCGCGAACCTCGGAAACGTGCTCCCCGGACGGAAGCCGGAGCGGCGGGGGCGTGGGAACCCCCTTGGCCGCCAGGCGTTCGAGCATGGCGCACTCCCGCCGGGCCCCGTCGAGCCCCTGCTCCTCGTAGAGCCGCAGGAACAGGCGGCCCCCGGAGCCCTCGAGCGCGTAGTTCGAGTTCACGCTCCCGCCGGCGATTCCCGTGAAAGATCGCGGCTCCGGGAGCCCATACGCCCCGCAGAGGGCCCGCACGTCGCTCGCGTCGATGGGCGTCAGGACGGCCACGGGGGGGTGCGCCGCAGCATAGCTCGGCCGTAGCAGCGCAAGCCCCGCGCATTTCCCGTGTAGACGCGCGCACCTTCCGTCTGGTAATTGGCGCGGAGCTTTCGAGCACCCACATGGCGAAGAACAAGAAGGCTGCGCCCACGAAGGCCAGCATGAAGCCGTCGGCAGCGGCGAAGCCGGCAGGCGCCAAGCCCGGCGCCGCTGCTGGCAAAGACGACGCGCCGATGAAGCGCAAGCTGGGCCTGCGGGGGGCCGCACCCTGGGCCGCCCGCCACGCCGCCAAGCACGCGGCCGAAGCGCGTGCCCGCGCCGCCGAGCCGCCGCTTCCGGGCAGCGCCCGCGCGACCATCCGCACGCCGGAGAACGCCGAGGACATCAAGCAGAAGGTTCGCGACCTTCACGCGGCGCTGGCGCACATCAAGCAGCTCCGCAAGCAGCTGCCGAAGACGTTCTTCGACATCGGGCTGGTGCTCAAGGACATCCAGACCAAGCGGCTCTACGAGGCGAAGCGCTTCCCCTCGTTCGAGGCGTTCGTCGAGCGCGAGATCGATCTGGGGAAGACGACGGCGCTCCGCCTCGTGCGCGTGGTCGGCCTGTTCCAGAAAGAGGGCGCGCTCGAGGTCGGGATGGACAAGCTCTTCGCGGCGATGTCGGCGATCGACTCGGCCGGGGAGCCCGAGGTCGCGCGCATCCCGCCGGCTCCGGTGTCCACGTCGGCGCTGCCGCTCCGGCCGCCCGGCCGCTGAGCGCGTCGCCCGTCAGGAGCGGGCGGAGTAGTCGCAATCGCCGTGAGGGGGCAACGTCTCGAGGGTCCGGCGATCGCGCAGGTCGGCCCCTGCCTCGGCGCGAGCGGCCACCTTGCGCATCGGTGCCGACGTCGCGTGCGAACCCGCGGCACGCGCACCTCGCCGAAGGTCTTCTCGAGCCGTTCGAGCTTCGCCTTCATCATCTGCCCTTGGGGAGGGTCACGGTCACGCGCGTCCCGGAGCCGCGCTCGCTGTCGATCTGCACCTCGCCAGCGTGCTGGTCGACGATCTTGCGGACGATCGAGAGGCCGAGGCCCGTGCCCGCTTCCTTGGTCGTGAAGAAGGGATCGAACACCTGCGAGAGCGCCGCGGCCTCGATGCCCGTCCCCGTGTCGCTCACCGCCAGCTGCACGTCGGAGCCCGCGCAGCCCACGGTGACGCCGAGGGTGCCGCCTTCCTTCATCGCCTCGAAGGCGTTCATCACGAGATTGAGGACGACCTGCTTCAGCTTCGCCGGATCGCCGATCAGCACGCAGTCGCTCGCGAGATCGCGCTCGACCGTGACCCCCTGCTTGCCGGCCGTCCCCTGCTCCAGATCGAGCACGTCGCCGACCAGCCGGCCGAGGTGCACGAGCTCGCGCACCGGCGCGCGCGGCCGCGCGAGCTCGAGAAAATCCGTGAGCAGGCGCTCGAGCCGACCGATCTCGTCGCCCACGATCCTCCCCTTGCTGAGGAGCGCCTGGCGGATCTCCGCGTCGACCGGCAGCTTCTCGACGTGGCGGCCGAGCAGGTGCAGCTGCAGCACCGCCGCGTTCAGGGGATTGCGCACCTCGTGCGCCAGGTTGAGGGCCAGCGTGCCCATCGTCGACAGCGCCTCGGCGTCGGCTGCGCGCTTCTCGAGGGCGCGCCGCTCGGACACGTCGATGCCGATCGCGTAGACCAGAGACTCGGCGCCGGCGCTCTCTCGCGCCATCGAGAAGTGCCAGCGAACCCGCCGCGGCGCCTCCTCGCGCAGCGCGCGCGACGACACGTGCGGTCGCACCGACGAGGGCGCGCCGTCGACGAAGCCGGCTTCGACCTCCGGGGTCCTGCCGACGCGCGCGAGCGCGATGGCCTCGCGCACGCGGATGCGATCCTCGTCGGGCACCCAGCTCTCGATGAACGGCCGACCGAGCGCGGCGCTCGCCTCGACCCCCGCCACCGTGGATGCTTTCGGATTGAACAGCGCCACCCGATCGTCCGAGTCGAGCCCGACCACGAGCACGTCGGTCAGCTCGACGAGGGCACGGTAGCGGCGTTCCAGCTCGTCGCGCTCGCGGGCGAGGCGCGCCTTCGTGAGCGCCTGCTCGACGGTCGAGATGAGCTCCTCGGGCCGGAACGACTTCGGGATGAACGCGAACGCCCCGGATCGCAGCGCCCCGATGGCCGCGTCCATCGAGGCGAACCCCGTGATGAGCACCACCTCGCCGAAGGGGCTCGCCTGCTTGAGCCGCGGGATCAGGTCGACGCCGCTCGCGTCAGGCAGCTTCACGTCCACGATGGCCACGTCGAAGCCGCGCGCCTTCGCGATGGCGAGCCCCTCGTCGGCGCGCGAGGCGGTGATGACGTCGATCGGCGAGAGCTCCGCCGTCATCAAGACCGCGTGCAGCGTGCCCACGAGCTCGACGTTGTCGTCCACGATGAGGACACGTGCTCTCGCCAACGAGAAAGAAGATAGCTCACGGACCGGTGCCGCAGATGACGTTGATGACGTCCTGCAGCTCGTTCTGCGTCCCGTAGCCGCACTTGGTCAGTCCGACGCCGTTGGAGCCCATGTCGCCCGCACAGGGCATCTTGGCGGCGCTCGAGAGACTCCCGCACACGCCGCCGCTCGCACGCGCAGCC
This sequence comes from Polyangiaceae bacterium, assembly GCA_036393165.1. Classification (GTDB taxonomy): domain Bacteria; phylum Myxococcota_A; class Polyangia; order Polyangiales; family Polyangiaceae; genus Palsa-1150. The sequence continues at coordinate 5,567 of DASVWO010000274.1, forward strand.
TGCTCGCAGCTCGAGAAGCTCGCCTGGTCCGTGCACATGCCGCATGCGACCGCCACGCACTGCATGAGCGGCTCGAGCTGGGCGGCGCACGCTGGCCCGTTCGTGGGATCCGCGATCGCGACGCACCCCGGGACGTTGCCGCTCACGGGCTTCCCGTTCGCGTCGAAGAGGATGGCACCCGTCTCGGTCGCCCCGGCATCGGTGCCCTGGACGATGCATCCGGCGCACGTCGAGTTCGCGTTCGCCCACGACGCGCAATTCATGCCCGTCGCGCCCTGAGCGACGCAGGCCGAGATGAATCCCGTGATCTGCATCGAGTTGCACGCGTTCGCCATGGGCGCGACCGTGGCGTACTGCGGGAAGTTGGTGCTCGGCAGGCTCGAAGGCGGCATGCATGCGGCCGCGTCGGCGGTCTGACCGGCGCCGCTCGAGCCGCCGCTGCTTCCCGAACCGCCGCCGCTGCTACCCGTTTCGATCCCGCCCCCGGAGCTGCTGCTGGACCCGCTGGTGCTCGTGCCGGGGCTGCTGCTGCAACCGAAGAAGCCTGCCGCCGTCGTGGCAGCAACGAGAATCGACGTGGTGAAGAGACTGTTTTTCATCATGGCGATGACGGGACTGTGGGACCCAGTCCTCTTGGGTCAAGAAGGCTCGACCCATCGCCGACGAGTGGAAGCGGGCCCTCGCGGAGCGCGCGGCGAGCGCGAGCTCCACGAGGAATCCCAGGCTCGACGTTGCGGGGAACCCGCTACGTCAGAGAAGCGGCGCGGCCGCTACCGGCGCCGCGACGGCTCCGACTCCGAGTCCGACCGGCGCTACAGCCGCTCCGAGTCCTGCCCCGACTCCGACTCCGAGTCCGGCCGCTCCGACTCCCACTCCAGCGGCTCCGACTCCCACTCCGACTCCCGCTGCTCCGACGCCCACTCCCACCGGCGCCACTGCCGCCCCGAGCCCCACGAAGGGCATCGGCATGACCGGGAACGCGATGCTCATGAACGGAATGGCGGTCGTCGCCCCGATGAACGCCCCCGGCAGGATCGGGCTCGCGAAGATGCTCAGCGACGCGAGCGATGCCGTCTGCGCGAAGGTCGCCACCTGGGCCGCCGACGCCGCATGGAACGTGAGGTTGAAGGTGAACGGCGTGAACGTGTTGATGGCCGCGAGGTTCGAGAACATCAACGCCGACGAGGTGAGCATCGGGGTCCACCAGTTCAGCCCCGGCGTGAACGCGCCGTTGGCGAACGTCGTGCTGAATCCGCCGACGGGCGCGAATGCGTTGAGGCCGAAGCCCCAGCCCGCGCCGCCGACCCATGGGTTGAAGGCTCCGGTGAAGCCGAAGGCCGGCGCGATGAGACCCGAGGCGCCGAGGAACGGCGTCGCGGCGCCGACCGGCGCCGCCGCGACCGGCGGGATGAACCCGTTCAGAACGCCCGTGGTGATCGGGGCGGCGACGATGCCGGGGAACCCGACGGCGGTGGCGCCGAGGCCCACCATTCCGTTGATGCCGAAGGCGAGCGTGCCGATGGTCGTGGGCGACCAGACGGCGATGGGCCAGGTCCCCACGAGACCGTTCCACGTCACGGGGCCCACCGGCCACGCGATGATGTTGCCGGCCGCGCCGATGACTTGCTCCTGAGAGGTCTGCGCCGTGGGCTCGTCCGTCTGGGAACCGGAGCCGCACGCGAGGGAGCCCGAAACGAGGGGCAGCGAGACGACGAGCATCGAGATGACTTTGCGAGTTTTCATGACTGTTCCTTTCCTACGTGCCTTGGAAAGAGGAACAGCTCAGAGACACCCCCTGTGCTTCCCTCCAAAGCACGGCCGGGCCGTCCAGCAACCCGCGTACCCCGTCGACGACGCTGAAGGGTGAGCCGCAGAAGCCCTTCGGGCAGGCATCGTCGCGAGCCCGCGACGGTCGGCGCGGGTCCTCTCCGGCCGTGCCCCCCTGCCAGCATGTGGTCGCCATGCGTCAAGCATTTGCGACGCTGCCGGCGCCGATGGCTCGGCTCTCAGCGCTCGAGCGCCAGGGCGGTGCGGTGGCGCGAGGCGACCGCAAAACAAGACGAGCGACGGGAATACCTCGAGCCGTCGCGCGAGACGCGGGTCGAAGCTGGGGCGCAGGCGGGCACCGCCGTTGCTCTCGCCTCGCGCGCTGGCTGGGAGGGCGCGGCCGAGATCAATTGACGTCGCGCGCGCCGGGCCATTCGCAGAAGAAAGGCAAAAGGAGATAGGACAATGAAACTCAACATCGCAAGAGTGGGCGCGCTCGGACCGATCGGAATGGCCCTTGTCGCGACGGCGCTCAACGTGGGCTGCGCAGCTGGTGCGGGGGAGCCGGACCAGAGCTCGGAGCCGACGGGAAAGTCGCAGGAGCAGTGGGGCATCGCTCCGCTGGGCATCGGCTGCGGTGCGGGTGGTGGCGCGGTCGGCACGTTCGCCTTCTCGGCGCCTCAGGTCATCAACACGATCGTGGCCAACACCGCAGCGCTGCAGAACGCGCAGTTCCAGCTCTATGCCGTGAACAACCAAGGTCAGCAGACGCTGGTCAACCAGCAGGCGCAGTCGGCGACCACGGCGCAGCAAGCGATGCTCGCCCAGGCCACCAACTTCACCTCGGCTCAGAGTGCGCTCGCGCAGCAGTCGATTCAGAACGCCTTCCAGAACAGCGCCGCGTCGCAGCAGTTCGCTAACGCGACGAACGTGACGACGGCTGCCGGGATGAACAGTGCGTTCCAGAATTCGAACTCGGTCGTCAGCCAGACGAACGTCGCCAACCAGCAGAGCTGGGGCAGCGGCACGAACAACACCTTCGCCAGCAACGCGGCGCAGGCGAACCAGGCGGCGCAGCAGAATGCGTTCGGCGCGAACAGCGCGCAGAACGCGGCCGCGCAGCAAACGAACGCTTTCGGCGCGAACACGGCACAGAACGCGGCCAACACCGCCGCGGGGACGAATGCTTTCAACACGAGCATCGTGCCCACGGTCGGCTTCTTCGGTGGAGTCGGCGTCCTGGCGCTCCCGTTCTCGAACGCGACCTCGGCGAACCAGTTCGCCAACACGAACGCGCTCGCGAACAACTTCTTCAACAACGGCGCCAACTCGGCGGCGCAGAACGTGACGAACGCGTTCTTCAACAACGGCGCGAACACCGCGTCGCAGGCGAACTCGGCGAACC
>DASVWO010000275.1:0-4705 GCA_036393165.1 Polyangiaceae bacterium
GCCTGCGCCAGCTCGTCGACCGTGCCGACGGCGTGCCGCAGCTGCCAGCGCCAGTCGTCCCGCTCTTCCAGCGAGGCTTCAGGCTCGGGGCTCCGGGCTTCGGGCAGGCTGAACACGCGCCCTGGCTAGCGCGGCGCGGCCCCCGCGTCGACGCCTCCCTCCGGGAGCGCGACGCGCACCTGGCCGAGGGCCGTCTCGTCGATCTTCACCTGGAACTGCTGGCGCAGGGCGTCGATGCTCGCCTCCTCCTTCTCGTGCGCCTTCTGCTGGGCGAGCTTCACGCGGATCGTGTTCTCCACGTCCTGGAGGGTGCGGTCGTGCGGGTCGGTCTTGCTGGTGATGCGCACGACGTAGAAGCGGCCCATGGTCCCCCCGGCGAGGGACGAGACCGCAACGACGTGCGACACGACGTCGCCCGCGGCGACCGTCGGCGACTCGAAGGCGGCGGCCCGCACCTCGTCCGGGACGCGCGTGTTGGCCCCGCGCGGATCGCCCGGCGGGCTGACGAACCCCACGTCGCCGGCGAGATCCACCGGCACGTTGGCCTTGGCCGTCGGGTCAATCGACCGGCTCCGCACGAGCTCTCCCCACTGCGACGGCGAGGCGCCGTGCGCGCTCGCCAGCACGGCCTCGGCCGCCCCGCGGGAGGGGAGCGCGATGATGGAGACGCGCCGACGCTCGGGATCGTGGAAGTCGGCCTTGTGCGCGTCGAAGTAGGCCTTCACCTCGGTGTCCGGGATGTCCTTCGGCTGGGGAACGCCCTGGCGCACCTTCTTCACGTACGCGTCGCGCAGGATCTCGCGCAGCTCCTGCTCGGTCGCCGGGTCCTTGTCGTACCCGTGCGCGCGCGCCTCGTCGGCGAGGAGCATCACGTCGATCATCTCGTTGAGGAGCTCCTTGCGGCGCTCGGGCGCCTGGTACCGCATGCGGTCGAACTGGTCCATGTGCTCGATGGCCGCCGCGAAGTCGCCGAGCGTGATGGTGCGGTCGCCAACGTGCGCGAGCACCTGCTTGGCCTGCGCCTCGGTCAAGCCCGCGGGCGCCTGCGCCGTGCCCGCGTCGCCGCCGCCGGAGCCCGAAGCGCCGCTCTTGCAGCTCGAGCACGCCGCGAGGAGCACGAGGCTGCCCGCGCATGCGGCGCTGCAGACGAGTCGGCGCATGGGACCCGATTACTACGGGCCCCCCTGCGGCGCCAACCGGGACGCGATGTTAGGGTGAGCTCCAGGGACTCGCTGTGCGGCTCGTGGCGACGTGGACGCGGTGGGCGGTGTGCGCGGGAGCGCTGGCAGGCGCGTTCGTCGCGGCGGTCGAGGCTTACCTCGTCTTCACACGGTCCGAGCGGACGCTCGCGTCCTACGCCGAGCCCCTGGCGGTGGGGTGCGCGCTCGTCGGGCTGCTGGTGATGGCGCTCCTTCGCGCCGAGGAGTCGCGGCTGGCGCGCGAGCTCCGCACCGCGCGCACGGGGACCGATGCGCTGCGGAGCCTCGTGCTCCGCCGGCGGTCGCAGGCGCCCTTCTTCGCGCGCCTCTTCTCCACCGGCCTGGGGACCGCTGCGGTCTGCCTCGCCGAGGGCGACTCCGCGGGCGCGATCGACGCGACGCGCGTGGGCTCGGCCCTGATGCGCGGGGGGCGGCTCGACGTGCTGGCGCAGGTGGTCGACGCGGACCTCGAGCGGTGCCGCAACAACTCGGTGTCCCTCGAGCGGTGCGTCCAGCGCCTGCGGGCGATGGCGCCCCTGCCGAATCGCGAGGCAGAGCTCTACCGGCTGCATGTGCTGGTCAAGGCGCTGCTCCAGCAGGGCGACGACGACGCCGCCGCGGAGCTCGTGGAGGAACTCGACAAGGGGGGCGCCGACGTTGCGGCCAGCCCGGCGAGGGCCGGAACCGCGGGGCCCCGCAACAACGACGGGACAGACGACGAGCGCCGGATGTACGCGACCTGGCTCCGGGTCTGGTTCGACATGGACGCGCCGGAGGGCGACTACCGCACCGCCGGGGCGCATCCGCTCCCGGAGGGCGACCTGCGGATGGCGGCTCTGGTCGCGCGCTCGCAGGGCGCCGAGAAGCTGCTGGAGAAGATCGAGGCGCGCCTTTCCTCCGTTGCGCAGCCCGCGCCCTCCAGATAGTAAGGGCCACCGATGGTGCAGCGTGACGCCACCTACCGCGACGACGACACGGTGGCCCCGCCGCCGCCGGACCCGTCGCTCCAGTACAAGCGCATCGTCCTCAAGCTGAGCGGCGAGGCCCTCTGCGGCAGCGACGGCGGCTTCGGCATCGACGGCAAGGTGATCCGCGCCACGGCGAGCGAGCTGGCCGAGGTGCACGCGCTCGGGGCGCAGATCGGCATCGTCGTCGGCGGGGGCAACATCTTCCGCGGGCTCAAGGGCGCCAGCACCGGGATGGACCGCGCGCAGGGCGACTACATGGGCATGCTCGCGACGGTCATCAACTCGCTCGCGATGCAGGACGCGCTCGAGAAGGCCGGCGTGCCGACGCGCGTGATGACCGCGATCGAGATCCGCCAGGTCGCCGAGCCGTACATCCGGCGCCGCGCGATCCGTCACCTCGAGAAGGGCCGCGTCGTCATCTTCGCTGCCGGCACAGGCAATCCGTACTTCTCGACCGACACGGCGGCGGCGCTGCGCGCGATGGAGATTCACGCGGACTGTCTGTGCAAGGCGACGAAGGTCGAGGGCGTCTACACGAGCGACCCGGTGAAGAACCCGGACGCGAAGATGGTCCCCAAGATGTCGTTCGACCGCTTCCTCGCCGAGCGCATCGGCGTCATGGACTCGACGGCCGTCACGCTCTGCCGCGACAACGGACTGGCCATCCGCGTCTTCAAGATGGCGACGCGCGGGAACATCAAGCGCGTCGTGCAGGGCGAGTCGATCGGGACGATCGTCAGCGACTGACCGAGTGCCGCACGCTCGAAGAGTGCGGACTCAAACGCCGGACCAAGTGCCGGAGTAGACGTGCCGCGCCGGCCCGCGCATCGTGGCCCGGCCGGACTCGTCGATCGTGACGTCGAGCGGGCCGCCGGGGAGGCGCACGCGCACCGCCTTGCCGCGGGGCACGAGGCCCTTCTCGCAGGCGACGGCGACGGTGGCGCACGCGCCGGTGCCGCACGCCAGCGTGATGCCGACCCCGCGCTCCCACACGACGAGGTCGATGCCGTCGGACATCGCGCACGCGAACTCCACGTTCGTCCCGCGCGGGAACAGCGCGTGCGTCGCCAGGCGCGGGCCGAGATGCTCCACGTCGCCGCGGCCGAACGTGCCGAGGAGCACCGCGTGTGGGTTGCCCGCGTCGGCCAGCGTCGGCACGACGGTGCGTCCCCCCACGTCGACGGCGCGATCGCCCAGGACGCGCACGACGCCCATGTCGACCGTCACGAGCGGCTCGGGTCCGTCCTCGACGTCGCAGGTTCGCGGCCCCGCATCCGTGTCGACGTGCACCGTCCCCCTCGCCATGCCCCGGGCTCGCGCGTGGCGCAGGGCGATGCAGCGGACGCCGTTGCCGCACATCTCGGGCACCGACCCGTCCGCGTTGATGAGCCGCATGCGCACCTCGCACCCGGGTGCGCGGGCCGGCAGAACGACGAGCACGCCGTCCGCGCCGATGCCGAAGCGCCGGTCGCAGAGGCGGGTGGCCAGCTCGGGCGTGACCTCGCCGTCCTCGCGGGCGTCGACGACGATGAAGTCGTTTCCGAGCCCCTCGTACTTGTCGAACGAGAGAGGTGTTAGGTTCTCGCCCATGTCTCGCCTGCGCTGGCTGACGGCGGGAGAGTCGCATGGCCCGCGACTCACCGCCATCATCGAGGGGATCCCCTCGGGGCTGGCGCTGCTCGCCGCGGACATCGACGGTGACCTGGCGCGCCGCCAGCGCGGCTACGGCCGGGGCGGCCGCATGAAGATCGAGCACGACCGGGTCGATCTCGTCGGCGGGGTGCGCGGGGGCGAGACGCTGGGCTCGCCCATCGCGATGAGCATCGAGAACCGCGACCACACGAGCTGGACGGACCGCATGTCGCCCGCGCCGATGCCCGCGACGCCCGAGCCGCTGACGCGACCGCGCCCCGGGCACGCCGACCTCGCGGGCGGCCTGAAACACGACCGGCACGACCTGCGCGACGTGCTCGAGCGCGCGAGCGCCCGCGAGACGGCGGCGCGCACGGCGGTGGGCGCCGTGTGCCGCAAGCTGCTCGCGGCGGTGGGGATCGACGTGTTCGCCCACGTCGTGGCCATCGGCGGCGTGGAGGCGCGTGTCGACGGCATCGACGCGGACGAGCTCCGTCGGCGCTCGCGCGAGAGCGATCTCTCGTGCGGCGATGCCGACGCCGAGGCACGCATGAAGGACGCGATCCGCGACGCCGCGCACTCAGGCGACACGCTGGGCGGCGTCTTCGAGGTCGTCGCGCGCGGCCTGCTCCCGGGCCTCGGTAGCCACGTGCAGTGGGACCGCAAGCTCGACGGGCGCCTCGCGCAGGCGCTCATGTGCATCCAGGCGATCAAGGGCGTCGAGATCGGACTCGGCTTCGGCGCGGCGCGTTCCCCCGGGTCGGCCGTGCACGACGCGATTCACTACGACGCCGGGGCGCACCGCTTCGTGCGTCCGACGAACCGCGCCGGCGGCCTCGAGGGAGGCATCACCAACGGCGCCCCCGTCGTGTGCCGCGCCGCGATGAAGCCCATCGCCACGCTGAA
>DASVWO010000276.1:0-4456 GCA_036393165.1 Polyangiaceae bacterium
GCGAGCCGCATCCGCGCCTTCCACGTTCGCGCGGCCGCCGCCGAGCGCCAGACGGGCTTCAGCTACGAGCACGAGGGCATCACCCTCGGCGTGCGCGTGACGCCCGTGGAGCGCGCCGGCATCTACGCCCCCGGGGGCAAGGCGCGGTACCCGTCGAGCGTGCTCATGGCGGCCATCCCCGCCCAGGTGGCGGGGGTGCGCGAGATCCTCCTCGCCACGCCGCTCTCGGGCGATGCGTCGGACGACGCGCTGTACGCGGCGGCGCACCTCGCGGGCGTGACGGCCATCGTCGACGCCGGCGGGGCCCAGGCGATCGCCGCGCTCGCGTACGGCACGCAGAGCATCCCGCGCGTCGACAAGATCGCTGGCCCCGGCAACGCCTACGTCACCTGCGCCAAGCGGCTCGTCTACGGCGCCGTGGACATCGACTCCATCGCGGGGCCGAGCGAGATCCTCGTGGTCGCCGACGACGAGGCGGATCCGCGCGTCATCGCGGCGGACCTGCTGTCGCAGGCGGAGCACGACGAGGCGGCCTATCCGCTGCTCGTGTGCGCGTCGGACCTGATGGCACGCGCGGTGGGCCGGGAGCTCGAGGAGCAACTCGCCACGCTGCCCCGCGCGCGCATCGCACGCGCCGCGCTCGGCAACGGCGCGGCGTTCGTCGCCGAGACGCGCGAGCACATGGCACGCACCGCCGACCGGCTCGCCCCCGAGCACCTGGCGCTGCACGTCGCGGACGCCGCGGGCCTCCTCGCGTCGATCCGTCGCGCCGGCGCCGCCTTCGTGGGCCGCACGACGCCCGAGGCGGTCGGCGACTACGTGGCCGGCCCGTCGCACGTGCTCCCCACGGGCGGTGCCGTTCGCTTCGGCTCACCGCTCGGCGTCTACGACTTCGTGACGCGCACGTCGATCATCGAGTACTCGCCCGACGCGCTCGAGCGACACGCGGGCGCCGTCTGCGCGCTCGCCAGGCTCGAGGGCCTCGAGGCCCACGCACGCGCCGTCGAGGCGCGCACCGGTCACTCCACGCGCAAGTAGGAGTCCTTGATCAGCTTGAGCACGATCTCGGCGGTCTCGAGATCCGTCGCGAGGCTCTTGTTGAGGATCGTCTCGAAGACGCCGTAGTTGTGCGCGATCTGCAGGACGTCGAGCTCCTCGGGCTTGAGGTCGCGCAGCGGCGGGATGAGCGGCGCGTTCACCGCGACGCGCGCGCCGAGGTCCGGCAGGTCGTCGCGGATGCGGTTGAACTCGTCCATCTGCCGCATGCCCTCGATGAGGACTTCCTGCACGCCGGCGTTCATCTCGTTCGGGAACTCGCGCTCCTCGGGCGGGTCCAGATCGAAGAGCCCCTTCTGCCACGTGAGCATGCGGTAGAGGCTCTTGAGCGGCTGGACGTCGTCGAGGTCGTTGATGATCGCGAAGGAGATGTTCCCCTTCTTCAGGTAGATGCGCCCGATGTCGTCCTCGGTGCGGATGACGAGGACGCCAGTCTTCTTCGACGTGCCGAAGAGCTGCATCAGGTCGGGCAGGGGCACCTCCTCGATGCTCCCGCTCATCGTGCGCTGCTGGCTCGTGCGACGGGCCTGCGCCACGTTCTCGAGCTCGTGCTTGGCGTCCATCCCGTCGCGCGGGGCGTCGCCCGCGATGAGCTTCAGGATGCTCGTACCGATGAGGACGCGGTCGCCCTCCTTCAGCCTCGCGCGCTTGATCTTCTCCCCGTTGACGAACGTGCCGTTCGTCGAGCCGAGGTCCTCGATCCAGATCTGGTCGCCCTGCATGGCGATGCGCGCGTGCTTGCGCGACACCATGTCCTCGACCAGGACCATGTCGAGATCACTCGAGCGGCCCACGAGGATCTGCTTGTCCGCGGCGATGGGGAACTCGCCGCCTTGGTACTTCCCGCTGATGAACCGCAGGACGTACGACCGCCCGCCCGGACGCGGTGCCGGGGACGTAGGCGCCTTGGGTGAGGGGTCGGCCATGTTCGCCATGCGGAAAACGCTGGCAAAAAAAGGTTAATGGGAGCGATAGAGAGCGGTCAAGTCGAGGTAGACGACCATGGTAACGGAATCAGGAGCGCAGGCGAAAAGAACGATCGCCCCCGGCGGTGACGCCTTCGGCACACATCGGGTGATCGACCCCCCGGGGGCTCTGCCTCAGCCTGCGCGGCGTGTGGACAACGATTTCAGCCGCCTCTTCGAGGGGGAGGTGCTCCTCGGGGTCGAGACGCTCAACGTGGACGCGGCGAGCTTCACCCAGTTGGAGAAGGAGGGGGATGTGACCGCGACCGTGCTCCGGACGGTGGCCGTCCGGGGGAAGCAGCACAACCCGGTGACGGGCTCTGGCGGGATGCTCCTCGGCAGGGTGCTGCAGATCGCGCCGGGAAGGCCGGCCGAGAAGCTGGCGGTCGGCGACCGGGTGGCGACGCTCGTGTCGCTGTCGCTCACGCCCCTGAGGATCGACGCGGTGACCGCCGTGCGGCCGGCCAGCGCGCAGATGGACGTGGCGGGGGAGGCCGTCCTCTTCGCGTCCGGGGCGTACGCGAAGCTGCCGGCGGACATGCCGGAGAGGCTCGCGCTGGCGGCGCTCGACGTGGCCGGGGCGGCGCCGCAGGTGGCACGCCTGGTGAAGCCGGGGTCGGTCGTCGTGGTGCTGGGCGCGGGGGGGAAGAGCGGGATCCTGTGCGCGGCGGAGGCGAGGCGGACGGGGGGCAAGGACGCGCGGGTGGTGGGGCTTGAGGCGAGCGAGAAGGCGGCGGCGGACCTCCGGACGCTGGGGATCTGCGACGCGGTCGCCACGGTGGACGCGACGGACCCCGTGGCGGTGCGCCGGACCGTGCTCGAGGCGACCGGGGGACGCGAGGCGGACGTGACCTTCTCCTGCGTCAACGTCCCGGACGTCGAGCTTTCGGCCATCCTCGCGACGCGCGATCGCGGCATCGTCTACTTCTTCGCCATGTCGACGAGCTTCACCAAGGCGGCCCTCGGCGCCGAGGGGGTGGGGCGCGACGTCGACCTCTTCATCGGCAACGGGTACGCCCACGGGCACGCGGACCACACGCTCGCGATGCTCCGCGACATGCCGGCGGTGCGCGCGCTCTTCGAGCGCCGCTACGGCTGAGCCGCCAAGGCCGGCCCGGGCGCGGGCGTCACCAGCGTCTCCTCCGCCGCGGGCAGGACGATGGTGAACGTCGTGCCCGCGCCCGGCTGCGAGTGCACCTCGATGGTGCCGCCGGCGTTCTGCACGATGCTCTGGCTGATCGCGAGGCCGAGTCCCGTGCCCTGCGTCTTCGTCGTGAAGAAGGGGATGAAGAGGTTGCGAAGGACCTTGGGCGAGATGCCCGGCCCCGTGTCGCGCACGCTCACCTCGACGTGCTCCACCTCGTCGGTGAGCGACCGGCGGGAGGCGGGGATGCTTCCGTCGGCCGGGGGGACGCGCACGCGGCCGCCGCGGCGCATCTGCGTCGTGACCGTCACCTTGCCCTGGCCATCGATGGCCTGGATCGCGTTCTGCACGAGGTTCATCAGCACCTGGCGGAACTTCTCCGGGTCCATCTTCGCGCGCGAGAGCGGCTCGGCGAGATCGAGCTGCACGTCGACCGCGCCGTCGGGGATCTGGCTCTGGAGGATCTGCACCGTCCGCCGCACGGCGGCGTTGAGGTCGAGCGGCACCGGGTTGCCGGCGTGCGGGCGCGCGTAGTCGAGGAAGCTTCCGACGACGCGGTCGAGCCGCTCCACCTCCTCGAGGATGATGCCGACGAACTCGCGCGACGCCGGGTCGTCGGCCCCTGGCGCGCCCTCCTCGAGCAGCTGCGCGGCGCCCTTGATGGCGCCGAGGGGGTTCTTCACCTCGTGCGCCAGGCCGGCCGCCATCGAGCCGAGGGCAGCCAGGCGGTCGCGTTCCTTCATGCGCGAGTACGCGCGGCTGTTGGCGACGACGACGCCGATCTGCGCGCCGACCGTCTCGAGCAGCGTGATCTCCTCCGGGGTGAACGCGTCGCGCACGCGGTCGTCGGCGACGAAGATGAGCCCGACGTTGGGGTCGTCCTCGGCGCGGATCGAGAGGACGACGGCGCTCCGCAGCGCTCCCAGCGCCTCGGAGGCGGCGAGCAGCGCGGAGTCCTCCTTGCTGGGCTCGCGCGCGATCTCCTCGAGCGACACGCTCGGCTGCTTCTCGAGGCGGTCGAGCAGCGCGGTCGCGCCCACGGTCTCGATGCGCTTGGGCACGGCAGCGCCGACGGCCCCGGCGAGGTCGTAGCCGTCGCCCTCCTGGTCGCGCAGGTAGAGCGCCGCCGTCGTCACGCGGCGCGAGCGCTCGAGGCCCTGCATGAGCGTGCCGACCATCTCGTCGATCTCGAGCACGTGCGCGAGGCGGCGGCGCAGGTCGGCCACGCTCGTCTCCAGGTCGTAGCGCTCGCGGAAGAAGAACTGGTGGATGCGCGTCTCGACCTCGGTCT
>DASVWO010000277.1:0-6081 GCA_036393165.1 Polyangiaceae bacterium
CGCGGGTGCCCGAAGGCGTTCGACACGGATCCCGAGCGCCGCGTCGAGATCACCTGGGACAGCAAGGCGCGCATCAACCGCAGCGTGCAGCTGCGCGTCGTGACGGCGAACCAGCCGGGCATCCTCGCGAACGTCGGGCAGACGTTCATGGCGCAGGGGATCAACATCAGCGAGGCCAACTGCCGCGCCGGCGACGACGGGCGTGCGGTGAACCTCTTCTCCTTCGTGTGCGCCGACCTGGAGCAACTCAAGAAAGTGATGAAGGCCCTCACCAAGGTGAAGGGCGTCGTGGCCGTCGAGCGCGCGTAGTCGCGACGCATTTGCGGCGCGGTCCGTGACAAAGTGCCACGAAGTCTCCCGGACTCTGCGCAGCACGGGGGTGCCCGAAGGCACTGCGGCCCTGCTCTTGCTCAGCCATGGCCGTCCCCGCTGACCACATTGGAGGGTGCGTGTCGCAGAAGGCCCGACGAAGGATCTCGGTGGCTCCCGGGACGACCGGAGGGCGGAGCGTCAGCGCCTCGACGCCGAGCGGGACGAGGACGCGTCTTCACGCGGTCTTGCCCGGAACGACGCTGGGTACGCGCTATCGCGTCGAGCGGCTGCTCGCTTCGGGCGCCATGGGCGAGGTCTGGCAGGCCGTGCACGGCGAGCTCCGCATGCGGGTCGCGCTGAAGACGCTGCGCCGGGAGATCATCGCGGATCACGAGATCGTCGCGCGTTTCTCGCGCGAGGCGCACCTGCTCTCGCGGGTGCAGAGCGAGCACCTGGTGCGCGTGCACGACTTCTTCGTCGACCGGCGCGTCGGCCCGGTGCTCGTGACGGAGTACGTCGACGGCGTCCCGCTTTCGGCGATGCTCGCGTCGCGCCGGTTCACGGTGGAGGAGGCCATCGAGCTCGCCATCGATCTGGTGACCGGCCTGCGCGAGCTGCACCGGGCGCACATCGTCCACCGTGACGTGAAGCCCTCGAACATCCTGATGCGGCGCACCGGGGGCGAGTGCAGCCGCCCCGTGTTCATCGATCTGGGCGTCAGCCGACTGCTCCGCGAGGGCGAGTTGAGCGACGACGACGCGCTGACGGAGATCACCACCGCCGATCGGGCCGTCGGGACGTTCGAGTACATGCCGCCGGAGCAGATCCTCAACTCGCGCAACGTGACCGAGTCGGCGGACCTCTACGCCGTCGGCGCCATCCTGTTCCGGGCCGTGGCGGGAGAGAACGTCTTCGGATCGCTGCACGGAGTCGAGCTTCTCCAGCGCAAGCTGGCCTCGCCGGCGCCGCCGCTCGAGACGGGACGATCCGACCGGGTGGCCATGGGGTTCCAGGAGCTCGTGCGGCGTGCGCTCGCGATGGCGCCCGACAATCGATACGAGCTCGCCGAGGAGATGCTGGCGGACCTCTCGCTGTTGCGGGATGCGGCGCGCCGCGCGACGCAGGTGTCGCGCGCGGCTTCGACGATCCCCCCGCGCGCGACTCCCGCGGTGCCGGGGGCTCGAGGCCGTCGGGCGACGGTTGCCGCCTGCGTCGTCGTCGCGTTGCTCGTCGGAGCCGGCGCCGGCGCGTTCGGTGCCAACCGCGTGCGCCGTCCCGCCGTGGCTCCCGCCGCGGCCGCGGCGACGCTGACTGTGGCTCCGACGAGAGGCGCGCCCGTCGTCTGCGAGTCGCCGGCGGACGAGGCGCCCTAGCGTCACCGGGGCCTTCGCCGGCTTCAGCCGGTCATGTGATTGCCGGCGACGAAGGCGCGCGCCTGGAGCGGCGGTCTGGCGACCGTCACGCGAGCGCGATCGCGGCGGCGACGCCCCAGACGATGCCGAGCAGCAGCGACAGGGCGCCCGTCGTGCCGAGGAGCACCGGGACGCCACGACGCGTGCGGACGATGCGCGCGAGCGGCAGGCCGACGACGCCCGCGAGCATCGCCATCCCGAGCGCCGCTCCGCCGCCGTACACCGTCATGTAGAGGAGGCCGAGGGCCACCGACTTCATCTGCGGCATCACGAGCGCGGCGAGCGCACCGCTGCCCGCGAGGCCGTGGATGCATCCGACGAGGAGCGGCCGGCGAGCGAGGGTGAAGCCGCGGACGTGCACGTGGTCAGCCGGGCCCGCGTGGGAGTGCGCCCCATGGTGGTGCACGTGCTCCACCGGCTCGCCTCCGCCGTGGACGACCGCCTGCCGCAGCGCGCGGACCCCGAGGACGACGAGCATGACGGCCACCGCGAGCTCGAACGCCGCGGCGACGCGAGCGGGCAGGTGCGCCTGAACGACGAGCAGCGCGCCCCCGAACGCCAGGAGCACCATCGCGTGCCCCAGCCCCCAGGCCACGGCGTACGACGCCGCCGACCGGGCCGTGCGCCGCTCGGCCACGAGCGTCGACACCGCCGCGAGGTGGTCCGGCTCGAGCGCATGGCGCATGCCCTGCGCGAGTCCCCAGAGCAGCCCAAGGAGCGTGGTCAGCATGGCCCGCGCTCCAGCCGTAGCACGTCAGGGGCCGAGCTGCCGACGCAGGGCCGCGACCAGCCGCGCCAGCGCGGCCCGGCCCTGGGCGAAGAAGAGCGACGGCTCGATGAGCTCGAGCTCCATGACGCGGGGGGCCCCGTGCTCGTCGCGCGCGACGTCGATGCGTGCATAGAGGAGGGGAGTCGGCGCGACCGCGAGGGCCGCCTGCGCCACGGCCGCCTCGTCGTCGGCGATGGGGACGGCGGCCGACACGGACTCCTCGTCGCCGATGAACCGCGGCGACTTGCGCACTGCGTGCGTCAGCTCCCCGTCGATCCACACGAGCGCCCGCTCGCCGTGGCCCTCGACCGAGTCGAGGTACGGCTGCACCAGCACGTCCTCGCGAGCCACGAGCGCTCGCAGGTGCGCCTCGCCCGCGTCCAGCGTCGCCGCGTCGACGCGCATCGTCTCGCGCGAGCCTCCCGATACCGCGGGCTTCACCACGACCCGCGCCGCGCCGTGCGTCCGCATCACGTCGCGCAGCGCCGTCGCGTCCCCGCGCCGCAGCAGTGTCGTGGGCACCACGGGCACGCCGCGCGCGTGCAGATCGAGGAGGTAGCTCTTGTGCGCGTTCCAGCGGACGGTCGCGGCGGGGTTGAAGAAGCGCGTCGCCGCCGCCGTGCGCTCGACCCACTCGAGGAACGCGCCCGGCCGCAGAGAGTAATTCCACGTCGAGCGCAGCAGCACGAGGCGCGCCGCCGCGAAGGTTGCCGCCGGATCGTCCCAGCCGAGCGCTTCGGCCGTCATCCCCGCGCCGCGGAGCGCCTCCAGGAGCGGGGCCATGTCGGCGTCCGGCTCGGGCAGGGTGACGCAGGAGGCGAGGGCGACGTCGAGGGGCATCGAGGCACATGCTAGCCCGAGGCTCCGCCAAAGGCGGGCCGACAGCCCGAAGGGCCGCTAGAGTGTGGGCGCGATGGCTCCTGTCACGCCCGTCACGATCGTCGGCGCCGGCCTCGCGGGGTGCGAGGCGGCGTGGCAGCTCGCCGAGCGCGGGGTGGACGTGCTGCTCCTCGAGCAGAAGCCCCTCGCGCGCACGCCGGCGCAGACGAGCGACGCATTCTGCGAGCTCGTGTGCTCCAACTCCTTCCGCGGCGCCGACGTGCACGCGAACGCCGTTGGGCTGCTCAAGGAGGAGCTACGCCGCGCCGGCTCGCTCGTCCTCGCGGCGGCGGACGCCACCCGCGTGCCCGCCGGCGGCGCCCTCGCCGTCGATCGCGAGCGCTTCTCGGCGCACATCACCGAGCGCCTGCGGGCGCACCCGCGCGTGCGCATCGAGCCGCGCGTCGTCGACGCCGTCCCCGAGGGGCCGGCGATCCTCGCCACGGGCCCGCTGACGGGCGACGCGCTCGCCGCGGATCTCGCGCGCCTCGTCGGCCGCGAGCACCTCGCGTACTACGACGCAATCGCGCCCATCCTCGCCGCCGACTCGATCGACTGGGACCGCGTGTTCAAGCAGTCGCGCTACGGCAAGGGGACCGAGACGGGCGACGACGCCGCGTACGTCAACTGCCCGCTCGACGAGGCGCAGTACCGCGCGTTCGTGGCCGCCGTGACCGGCGCGCAGAAGGTGGAGCCCCACGGGTTCGAGGACGTGCGCTACTTCGAGGGGTGCCTGCCCATCGAGGTCATGGCGTCGCGCGGCGAGATGACGCTCGCCTTCGGCCCGATGAAGCCCGTGGGCCTCGAGGATCCGCGCACCGGGCGGCGCCCCTTCGCCGTCGTGCAGCTCCGCCCGGAGGACGGGGCGGCGACCGCGTACAACATGGTCGGCTTCCAGACGCGCATGACGTGGCCCGAGCAGGCGCGCGTGTTCCGCACGATCCCCGGCCTCGAGCAGGCCGAGTTCTATCGCTTCGGCAGCGTGCACCGGAACACGTTCGTCGATGCGCCGCGCGCGCTCGACGGGCGGATGCAGTTGCGAGCGCGCAACGGTGTGTTCCTGGCCGGACAGATCACCGGCGTCGAGGGCTACGTCGAGAGCTGCGCGGCGGGCTTCGTGTGCTCGGTGATGCTCGCGCAGTCGCTGCTCGGGCACGCGCCGTCGCCCCCGCCCGCGACGACGGCGCTCGGCGGTGTATTGACCCATCTTTCCCGGGACATCGGGCCGTACCAGCCGTCGAACGTCACGTGGGCCTGGCTGCCCCCGGTCGCCGACCGCCGCCTGCGCAAGCGAGAGCGATACGCCGCGATGGCGGAGCGGGCTCTTGCAGATCTCGCGCGCTGGATCGACGACGCTCCGCTCGCACGCGCCGCGTGAAGCGTTCTTGCAACTGCCGCGTCTCCTATGGCATCTCACCGGGGCCATGAAGACGACCCTCCTCGCTTGCACCCTCGGAGCCTTCGCCCTCGTCGCCGCCTGCGGCGGTGGAGGCGAGGCGACCCCGCCCCCCGCCGCGCCCACGCCCTCGGCCACCGAGGCGGCGAGCGCAGCACCCACCGCCGCGCCGACCGAGACCGGCGCCCCCGCGGCGAGCGCCGCGCCCTCCGCGAGCGCCGCCCCCGCGACGGCCGGTCCCCCCGCGGCTCCGGGACCGGGTGACTGGGACAAGTGGAGCCACGAGCAGAAGCTCGCGTACATGAAGGCCGCGGTCATGCCGAAGATGCACGACCTCTTCGCGACGTTCAACGCGGACCGCTACGCCAACATGAACTGCAAGACGTGCCACGGCGGCGGCGCCGCGGACGGCAGCTTCAAGATGCCCAACCCCGACCTGCCCAAGCTCCCGGCGACGCCCGCGGGCTTCCAGAAGATCGCCAAGGACCCCGTGAAGGGGAAGGTCATGGCGTTCATGAAGGACCAGGTGCTGCCCACCATGGCGCAGCTCGTCGGCGAGCAGCCGTACGACCCGAAGACCAAGGCGGGCTTCGGCTGCATGGAGTGCCACACGCAGGCGAAGTAGCGGGTGCTACTCGGGCGCGGGCACCGCGGCCTGCGCCCTGCGCCGCAGCGAGGGCAGGCGCCAGCCGAACACCTGGGCGGCGGCGATGCAGATGATGCCGCCGCCCGCGACCGTCCACGGCGCTCCCACACGCTGCGCGAACGCGCCCGCGAGCAGCGCGCCCACCGGCGCGCCGCCCATGAAGACCATCGCGTAGACCGCCATCACGCGGCCGCGCAGGTGGTCGGGCACCATCGTCTGGATCAGCGTGTTCGACGACGCGTTCTGCACGAGCAGCCCCGCGCCGACGGGCAGGAGTAGCGCCAGCGAGAGCCACATCGCGCGCGACGCCGCGAATGCGACGAGCGCCACGCCGAACACGGTGGCCGCGACGTGCACCCATCGACCGAGCCCTCGGGTCCCGCTGCGCGACGCGAGCAGCAGCGCCCCCGCGAGCGCCCCGCCCCCGGTCGCGCCCATGAGCGTGCCGAGCGCCCTCGCCCCACCGTGGAGCACTTCCGCCGCGAAGATCGGCATGAGCACCGCGTAGGGCATCCCCGTCATCGCCACGACGAAGAGCAGCAGGATGATGGCGCGCGCCGCCGGTGTCCGCGCGACGTAGCGGATGCCCTCGGCGGCGTGCGCCAGCGGGTTGTCCGGCCGCGGCGGCAGCTCGCGGGGCGGCACCCGCATCGCCAGCAGCCCCGCG
>DASVWO010000278.1:0-2048 GCA_036393165.1 Polyangiaceae bacterium
CCCGCGAGCGCGGCCGTGGCGCCGAACGCCTTGCGCAGCCCACGGATGACGACGCGAGAGGGCCTCACGGGCGACGGTTTATCGTACTCTGGGCGCCGGCGGGGAATGACGCGCGACGATCTGAGGTTCCGGGCCGCACTGTCGCGGTTCGGCGTGGGGTTGATGGCGCTGGCGCTCCTGCCCACGTTCTATCCGGCATCGCGGCGCCACACCTGGATCTGGGTCGTCTACCTCATGCTCGCGGTGGTGCAGCAGGTGCTCATCAAGAAGGGCATCGGCGGCCGGCGGGCGCGCGCGCTGTGGTCGGGGCTCGTCGACGTGAGCGTGCTCACCTTCACGGTGCACAACCTGGGCAGCGTCGTGACGCCCATGGCGTCGCTCTACCTCTTCGCCGGCGTCGCCAATGCGCTGGTGGTCGACGCGACGGTGGCCTTCGCGCTCTCGCTCCTCGGGCTGGTCGCGTTCGACGCCGTGGTCTGGGCCGAGTGGGCGCGCTGGATCCCGTTCGCGCCCGACGCGCCGCAGGTCGCCGCGGCCGGCCCGCCGTCGATCGACCAGGCGCTCATGGCGACGCTCTTCGTCACCCTGTTCGTCCCGGCGGGCACCGCGATCGTCTCGGCGCTCGTGAAGGCCGTCGAGCGGCGCGAGGCGCAGCTCGTGACGGCGAACCTGCGCCTCGAGGAGCTCAGCCAGCTCGACCCGCTGACGAACCTCTACAACCGGCGGCATCTCTTCGCCCGGCTCGAGGCGGAGCTCGCCCGCGTGCGGCGCGGCCGTCCGCTGGCGCTCGTCATGGTGGACCTCGACGGCTTCAAGAAGGTCAACGACTCGCAGGGGCACCTGCGCGGCGACGTGCTGCTCAAGGAGATCGCGACGTCGATCGGCGCGACCACGCGCACGACGGACGTGGCGGGACGCTACGGCGGCGACGAGTTCGTCGTCATCCTGCCCGACACCGACAGCGAGCAGGGGCGGGCGGTCGCCGAGCGCGTGGCCCAGAGCGTGCGAGACGCCGCGGCGCGGTTCGACGGGGTGCGGCCGGTCACGGCGAGCATCGGCATCGCCGTCGCGGAGCCTTCGGACACGGTGGCGGCGCTGCTGCGGCGGGCCGACGAGAACGCGTACCGCGCGAAGCAGGCCGGCGGCGATCGCGTCGTGGCGTAGACATCACTGCCCGAGCCACGTCTTGAGGTCCGGCTTCACGAGCGCCTGGACGTCGGGCGTATCGACGTTGGTCTTCGTCACGAGCGTGGACCCCGTGTCGATGCGCTTCTCGACCGCCTGCCCGCGGATGTGACCGACGAGCGTCTTGATGGCGAGGTAGCCCATCTCGAAGGGGCGCTGCACGACGAGCCCGTCGATGTCTCCCGCGCGCACGGCGTCCACCAGCTTGTCGGACGCGTCGAAGCCGACGAAGTGCACCTTGCCTGCGAGCCCCGCCTGACGGAGCGCGCGCAGCATGCCGAAGGTGGTCGACTCGTTGGGCGCGAACACGCCCTGCACCCCGCCGCCGGCGGCGCCGAGGGAAGCGAGCAGGTTCTCGCTCGCCTTCTCGGCCGTCTCGGTCGTGGCCCCGCCGTACTGCGAGTCGCTCACCACCTTGAGCTCCGGGTGCGCGGCGACGGCCTCGAGGAAGCCCTTCTCGCGGTTCGCCGTGCTTGCCGAGCCCTCCTGGTAGCGCAGGAGCACCACGTTGCCCTTGCCCACGGCCTTGGCGAGCGCCTCACCCGCGGTCCTTCCCGCGGCCACGTTGTCGGTCGCGACGAAGCTGGCGTAGTTGCCTCCGGCGAGGTCCGAGTCGAAGACGACGACCGGCACGCGCGAGTCCGTCGCCGCCTTCACGGTGCCCACGAGCCCCTTGTCGCTGAGGGGCGCGAGCGCGATGCCGGCCACGCCCTGCGCCACGAAGGACTGAACGATGTCGATCTGGTCGCTCAGGTCGTCCTCGCGAAGCGGCCCTTTCCACACCACCTCGACCCCGAGCTCCCGCGACGCCTTGACCGCCCCTGCGTGCACGCTCTTCCAGAACTCGTGCGTCGTCCCCTTCG
>DASVWO010000279.1:0-3483 GCA_036393165.1 Polyangiaceae bacterium
ATCCGCACGTCGAACCGACGGGCCTGGAGCATGCGCACGAGCGCGGGCGCATCGATCGCCGCGATGGCGCCGCTGACGCCGAGGACGATGCGCCCTCGGGTCGCTCGCGCGTTCACGGCGGGCCGGCGCGCCGGCGAAGCCTCGGCGGCTCGGATGGCGCCCGCCGCCCGAAGACACTCGGCGGTCTCGGCGACGAGCCCCGGCTCGCACGCGCCGGCGAGGGTGCGCAGATGGTCCACCAGCTCCTGCTCGGTGTGGGCGACCGACCAGAACTCGAGCGCGACGCGAACCAGATCGGCCGATTCGCCCTCGAAGCGCCTGGCGACGCCGTCGGAGCCGACGATTGTCACCGCGTCGGCGTGGCTGACGACCAGGGCCGCACCGTGGCGGATCCATCGCTCGTTCACGGGTCCTCTTGGCCCGACCGGGCCAACCTGGATCCTATCAGACGAACGGTTCGCATCCGGCTTCGAAGGAGCACTCCGACAGATCGCACACGTAGCCGGGGCAGTCTGCGTCCTGCGTGGCAGGGCCGCAGTAGTAGTTGGGCGAATCGCACTGGTCGCCGCCGTCGGAGACGTCGGTGGATGCGTCGACGATGTTCGCGTCCACCGGCGTGACGTCTCGCGTCGCCACGTCGTGCGTCGAGGAGTCGGCCACGTCGGCCGCAACATCGACCGCGGCGTCCAATCGTACGTCGGGCGCTGCATCGGCCGGGGGGTCCGACCCGCCGTCGGTCTTCGCGCTGCAGGCCAGCGTTCCGGCGACGGCGACGTGGAAGGCGGTGAAGGCAAGCCTGGTGGGGAGACGCATCGCTTTCGACTGCGCCCTGAGCAACGTGCGTGCCGCGACGCTGAGAGTCTGGCCATGCGGGGATTAGGGCGCTCGGAACGAATCGCGTGTGTCACCGGGTGTGCCACCCGGATCGCCAGTGCTTGCTGCGCGCCCGTCAGATTCCGCACGGTCAAGTCATGTAGATCCCGCCGTTGACCTGGATGGTCTGGCCCGTGATGAACGCGTTCGACGCGACGGCGACGACCATCTCCGCGACCTCCTCGGGCGTCCCGAGACGTCCCACGGGGAGGCGGTCGGCCACGGCCTTCGGATTGCCGGCGAGCATCTCGGTCTCGATCAAGGCCGGGGCGATTGCGTTGGCGGTGATCCCCTCCCTGGCGAGAAGGGATGCGTAGCTGTGCGTCAGGCCTTCGAGCCCCGCCTTCGACGCCGCGTAGTGCGGACCGACGATCCCGCCGACGCGCGCCGCGCTCGACGAGACGTAGAGCAGCCGGCCCCACCGTCGCGCGCGCATTCCCGGAATGACGGCGGACGACAGCGCGAACGCCGCCCGGAGGTTCACCGCGAACGTCGCGTCCCACGTCGCGAGCCGAAGGGCCTCGAGCGGCAACGGACGCGCGATCCCTGCGTTGTGGACGAGGATGTCCACCGGGCCCAGCTCGCGCACCACCGAAGCGACGAGAACTTCGACCTCGTCCGGGTTCGCGACGTCGGCCTCGATGGCGATGGCCTGCTGCCCGAGCGCCTCGACCTCGCGCACGACGCCGAGCGCATCCTCCTTGGCCGTTCGATGGTTGACGGCGACTCGCGCGCCGGCTCCGGCGAGCCCGAGCGCGATGCTCCGTCCAATCCCTCGACTCGCACCCGTGACGAGCGCGACTCTCCCGCCCAGCGTTGCGCTCATCCACCCCCCCGGGCGACGACTTGGGCCTACTTGACGTTGCCGACGATGTCGCCGAAGGCCTTCGGGTCGGCGACGGCGAGGTCCGCGAGGATCTTGCGATCGAGCGCGACGTTGGCCTTCTTGAGCGAGTGCATCAGGCGCGAGTACGTCGTGCCGTTCTGGCGCGCAGCCGCATTGATGCGGGCGATCCAGAGGCGGCGGAAATCGCGCTTGCGGAGCTTGCGGTGGGCGTACGAGTAGACCCACGACTTCATCACGACTTCCTTCGCGTACGCGAAGAGTCGCGACCTTGCGCTGTGGTAACCCTGAGCGAGCTTCAGGATGCGGTTGCGGCGGCGGCGCGCCTTGAATCCTCTTTTTGCGCGGGGCATGGGTCAGTCCTCAGGAGTAGGGCAGCAGCCGCTTGACGTGCTTCTCCATGGTCTTGTCGACCATGTCGTTCTGGCGGAGGCGGCGGAGGCGCTTGCGCGACTTCTCCTGCATCCCGTGGTTGCCGCCCCCCTTGGGGCGACGCACGCGGCCTTTGCCGCTCACGCGGAACCGCTTGGCCGCGGCCTTGTTCGTCTTCATCTTCGGCATGACTGCCACCTCGCTACCGCTCCGGGCGGGCCGGCGTGCTGGGGGTCCAGCGCGACCGGTTGAGAAGAGCCTGCCGGATGCGGGGCGCGGAAGATGACGGGAGACCCACCTTTTGTCAAGGAGGGGTCAGGAGGGGGATGCCGAGGCTGCCGGGGTTGCGACTGCCGTGAAGGCGTCGGCAATCCGCTTCATCGCCGCCTGGGCTCGGCCGAGGGCGGCGGCCACCGGCTCGCCGGGGGCCACCTCTTCCCGCACGTCGAAGTAGAACTTCGCCTTCGGCTCGGTCCCGCTCGGCCGGGCGATGACGCGGCTGCCGGAGGCCAGCTCGAACGTGAGGACGTTACTCCTGGGCAGGGTCAGGGGGCTGGTGGCCCCGGTGCGCAGGTCCTTGCGGGTCCGGGCCTCGTAGTCGGACATCGCGAGGACGTCGTCGCCGGCGATCTTGCCGGGGGGAGCCGCCCGGAGGCGCTCCATCATCTGGCGGATGGTGGCGAGGCCGGCCGCGCCCTTGTGCGTCACGTTCACCTGCGTGCTCGTGAAGACGCCCCAGCGCCGGGCGATGGCCTCGAGCTCCTGCTGCAGCGACCGCCCGCGGGCGCGGAGCACGGCGGTCATCTCGGCGGCGAGCACGGCCGCGGAGATCCCGTCCTTGTCGCGCACCGCGCTTCCCACGCAGTAGCCGAGGGCCTCCTCGTAGCCGAAGACGAACTCGAATCCCTCGCGCTCGAGCTCCATCGCGCGGTTCGCGATCCACTTGAAGCCCGTGAGCGTCTCCTCGTAGCGAACGCCCAGCGTCGCCGCGATGCGGCCGAGGAGCGGCGACGAGACGATCGAGGCGATGACGGCGCGCGGGCCGGCGGCCGGCTTCTCGGTGAGCAGGTAGTGCCCGAGGAGCACGCCGACGTGGTTCCCGGTGAGCTGCAGCCATCCGTCGCCCTCTGGCACCGCGACGGCGAGCCGGTCGGCATCCGGATCGTTGGCCAGGACGAGGTGGGCTCCCGTCTTCCGCGCGAGGGCGAAGGAGAGATCCATCGCGCCCTTCTCCTCGGGATTCGGGAAGGCGACCGTGGGGAACGCGCCGTCCGGCTTCTGCTGCTCCGGCACGCTCGTCACGTTCGGGAACCCGGCGTCGATCATCGCGGCGCGTACGAGCGCGTCCCCCACGCCGTGCAGCGGGGTGTAGACGATGCGTATCGCACGGTCCC
>DASVWO010000280.1:0-31489 GCA_036393165.1 Polyangiaceae bacterium
GTGCATAGCGGCACCCCGCACGGGTCTGCGGCATCGGCGGCATCCGTACCTCCATCCTGGCCCGCGTCGGGGCACGACGGCGGTGGCGGAAAGGTTCGACACGTCCACCCGCCCGAGCTGTCGCAGGCCGCCGTCCACTCGTGACCGCATTCGTCCTCGCACGACGGCTGTCCGCACGCGCCGATACCATTGCCGGGCACGACCTTCACGCCGCTGCCCGTCATGACGTTCGACCCCGAGCACTCGCAGACGACGTCGACGCCTGCGTCCGCGTCGCCGCCGCCGGTGTCCTTCGATGCAGCTCCATCCACGGGTCCGCCGTCGGGGGACGTGCCCTGGGCTTGTCCCCCACACGCGGCGAGAAGGAAGAACATCGGGATGGCGAGTCTCATGCATCGAGGCGACTGCGAGCCCCGTGCCCGCGCGGAGTCGCGCGAATCCAGGCGCGCCGCAGGTGTCAGCTTGTGCCACTCGCGACCCATCGGCCACGCATCGCTACTATGTCGGCGTGCGTACCGAAACCCTGGGTGGACTGAAGGTTCGAATCACGGGAGGCGAGGACCGCGAGGGCGGCGGCGACGGCCCCGTAGTCGTCCTGCTGCACGGCTTCGGTGCGCCCGGGGATGATCTCGTGCCCCTCGTGCGCGTGCTCGACGTGCCGCGCGCCGTGCGCTTCGTCTTCCCCGAAGCGCCCATCGCCGTCCCGGGTTACGGAGGCGGCCGCGCGTGGTGGATGATCGACATCGAGCAGCGCATCGCGCGGCGCGAACGGGGCGAGGACCTGACGCACGAGGTCCCGCCGGGGCTGGCCCAGGCGCGCGACGCGGTCATCGCCATGCTCGATGCGGCCGGCGAGCGCCTCCATCCGTCGCGCCTCGTGCTCGGCGGCTTCTCGCAGGGGGCGATGCTGTCGTGCGACGTCGCGCTGCGGACCGAGCGCCCCCTCGCGGGGCTCGTGCTGCTGTCGGGGACACTCCTGGCGGCCGACGAGTGGGCGCCGCTCATGCCCCGCCGCAAGGGCCTGCCGGTCTTCGCGAGCCACGGGCGGGCCGATCCGCTGCTCCCCTTCGCGACGAGCGAGCTGCTGCGCGGCACGCTGAACGACGCGGGACTCCCCGTGAAGTGGATGCCGTTCCACGGCGGCCACGAGATCCCGCCCGGCGTGCTCGATGGTCTCGGGACGTTCCTGCGGGGCGTCCTCGCCGCGGCTTGATCCGACGAGGGAAAGAATCGCAACCGCGGTGGGCGCGCGAGCGTGGGGCGAGCTATCACGTTCGGTGGCTTCTGCTCGGAGATCCCAAGAGAGTCGGCCAGCTCGACGAAACACGCAGCGTAAGCGGAGTCAGGCCGAAGCAGGTCGCCAGGCGGCCGAAGGGGAACGCCAGGTAGCCGCGCGCCGGCGCGGCGTTGCGGAGAGTCGCCGTGTCACGGCCGAGAAGCTGCGCAGGCTGGCTGGCGAAGCGGTACGTCTCGCCGAGGCAGCCCGAACGGTCGCCGAAGACGCGCGCTGCTCGCGGGACGAGATCGTTCGAAGAATCGCCGAGCTCGAGCGCGCTGCGTCCGAGGAGGCGCGCCAACTTCGAGAGGACATTCGGCAGAAGAACGAGGCTTTGCGTCGCGTGTCGGAGAGGGAGCGAGATGAGGCGGCGTCGAGCGTGCGAGCTGACGAGATCCTGAGCGTGTGACACCCGCCCAGAGCGCAGTTGCGCGAATCTGCGCGCTCCCGTGTAATGGCAGTCGGGAGGAGAGGGCGAATCATGCTCATTCATCGGGGCATCGGGCGTCTGTCGCTCATGGTCGCCGTGGGCGGAAGCAGCCTGCTGGTCACGTCGGAATCCGGCGCGACGTGCACGACGAACGTCTCGCTGAGCCCCCCGAACAACACCGAGATGAACCCGTGGGGGCTCGTCGGCACGCCGTACAACGTCGGCGCCGGCTGGAGCCTGACCGCAAGCGGCGGCACCGCGGGCGGGTACGACTGGACGGGCCCGTCGCAGCAGAGCCCGACCAACGGGATGTACCTGCAGACCGGCGGCCCGGGCACCGCGACCAACCTGCTCATCGGCACCCCCACGATGGCGGGCGGCCCGTTCGACATCGCCGTCGGCGTCGCGGACTACCCCGGGGGCTGCACCGGGGTCAGCGCCACCTACCCCCTCTTCGTCTGCTCGAGCACGATGGCGGTTCTCCCGGCGTCGGGTCCGCTCGCCGCCGGCGTCGTGGGGACCGGCTACAGCGCGAGCATCGACGGATCGGGCGGGAGCCACGGGTACGCGTGGTCCATGACGGGCTCCCTGCCACCCGGCCTGAGCTTCGCCGGAAACGGGATCAGCGGCGCGGCGGCCAACCTGCTCATCCAGGGGACGCCGACGACACCGGGGACCTACAGCTTCCAGCTCGGCGTCGCCGACTGGCCCAACTACAACCCGAGCGACTCCACCGCGATCACCAAGTGCGCCGTCGTCACGAACGACTACTCGATCATCGTCACCGACACGGGGACGGATGCGGGCGTCGACGGCGGGGACGACGCGAGCGCCGACGGGTCCGTGCCGGATGCGTCGATGCCGGATGGGTCGATGCCGGATGCGACCATGCCAGATGGGTCGATGCCAGATGCGTCCATGCCGGATGCGACGTCCGAGGCGGCGCCGGACACGGGAGGCAGCGACGTCGGTGGCAACGACGCGGGCGACGCGGCGTGCCTCGGACTCGACCAGAGTTGCCAGTCGCAGTCGGACAACTGCTGCAGCGGATACAAGTGCGAGGGGACGAATCTCGGAGCGAGTTGCTGCGCCGAGGAAGGTACGTCGTGCAGCCAGGACACCGACTGCTGCACCGGCGGTTTCGCGTGCAGGGGCGGCCACTGCTCGAAGTGCGGCACGACCGGCGGGAGCTGCAGCACGGCGGCCGATTGCTGCACGGGATTCGACTGCCTGAACGAAGTGTGCGTCGTGGGCGAGGGAGGCGCTTGCGCCAGCGACGGCGCCGGCTGCAACAGCGACGCCGAGTGCTGCTCGGATCAATGCATCGATGGAACCTGCTCCGGAGGATGCCGTGCGGAGGGCGAAGCGTGCTTGATCGCCGGCGACTGTTGCAGCGGTTTCACCTGCGGCCAGGACGGCGTTTGCGAGTCGCCGAGCAAAGCAGCGAGCTGCGTTTGCGACCTCGCGACGACGGGCCGGCCCGACGACACGCCGCTCCTCATCGGCTTCGGCGTGGTCGGCCTTGCCATGGCGGGTCGCTGGCGGCGAAAGCGGTCCCGCTGAGCCATCCCCACGCCGGCCCGAGAAGTCACTGGGGCTTCGCCAGTTTCAGGAGCGACATGCCACCCGCCTGCGCCGCGGTCCAGTAGATCGACGTCGAGTCGACCGCGAGCGCATTCGCACCCTGGCTGCCCGCGAGCGTGGTCGGCGTACCGCCGTGAAGGGGCACGCTCATGAGGCCTGCGCTCCCGGAGAAGTACACGTTCGCCGAGTCGACTGCGATCGGGCCGCCGTACCCCGCTCCCGCAGCGAGCGTGGTCGGTGCGCCTCCGCCCAGAGGCATGCTCATGACCGATCCGGCGCTGGTCGAGGCGGTGGTCCAGTAGATGCCGGTGGAGTCGATGACCATGGCGACCGCAAATGTCTGGCCGCTCGCGAGCACGGTCACGGGACCGGCGCCGATCGGGACGGCGTTGATCGTCCCTGCGGTCGCATCGGTGAAGTACACATGGTTCGCATCGATCGCGATCGCCCGCGGCGCCTGACCGGTTGCCAGAGTGGTCGGGGTCCCGCCGGTGACCGGGGCGCTGAGCACGGCGGGAAACAGAGAGGTGGGGGTCGTCCAGTACACGTTCGCGGAATCCGCGGCGACGGACAGGCATCCGGGTGAGGCGATCGTCGTTGCCGTCCCACCCGTGAGCGGCACGGCCATGACCGCAGAGCTGGTGTCGTAGAAGACGCTCGTCGCGTTGATCGCGAGGGGGGCCAGGCCCACGGCGAGCGGAGTCGTGGTCCCGCCCGCCTTGGGCGTGCTGAACACGCAGGTCCCTGCCGCAATGCAATCGCTGAGCGCGAAGTCCTTGGGGCGGGCTCCGCCGCAAGCTCCCCAGGACCAGTACACGTTGTTCGAGTCGAGGGTGATGTTCTGTCCAGGCCCGCCGCAGCTCATCGACGCGAGCACGACGGGCTGACAGACGCCCATCACGCAGGCGCCTCCTTGGCAATCATGTCCGCACGAACTGGTGGCCTCGGCCGCCGCATCCGATGCCGAAGCGTCATGCGCGTCGAGCGACGGACCGTCGTCGGTGGCGGATTCACTCGCGTCATCGATGGCTCCGTCGTCGGGCGGAGCGTCCGCCTGCTCCGTCGCATCCTGCAAGGGCCCGAGCGCGTCGCCTGAATCGTCCGCGGATGGCAGTGCAGCATCGGAGGCCGCCGCGCCGGCGTCGCCTTGCGCGTGGCTCTCGGCCGGAGTGACGGTCTTCTGGGCGGTCGTGCAACCGCTCAGAAGAAGCCCCACTGCCGCTGCCCAGTGCCCAAGGCCCCTCACCATCGGGCATACGGGGCTCGCGCTCGGCCGTTTCAGGGATTTCGCTCGGACCTACTTCGATTCGACGGCGATGACTCCGGCGGCGATGTCGGCCTGCGCCCCGACGCCGTCGAACGCGGGTCCGACCGACGAGTCGCCGAGCAGCTCGCGCGCGAAGAACGCCATCAGGTAGTGGGCCGCCGTGTCGAGGGCCAGCGTGCCGTCGACCGTTCCCTCCGGCGTGCAATACGACTCGGCGACGGCCTGCGACTGGTCCAGGAAGTCGAAGTGCCCGGCGCCTTCCACGGTGACCGCCACGTCCGGGGGCGCCGCCGCCCCGTAGTAGACCTCGTAGTTCGCGTTCGCCGGCGAGCAGTTGCTCGACACGGTGGCCCCGGCGAATCCCAGGGGGATGCCGATCGTCCCGATGTTCGGCAGCGCGCCGGGCGTGCCGAGGAAGTCGACGTCCACCGGGTCGAGCCCGAACCACGCCTTCACCTTGCCCTTGAGCGCGTTCTCCGCCGCGAGCAGCGTCGCCTTGCCCCCGCGCGAATGCCCGGAGAGTCCCACGCGCGTCATGTCGGCGCTCGACGCGAGGTTCGCGGGGACCCACGTGGTGATGACGTAGGTGACGTCGTCGACGACGTTCGGCGTCGGCGCCAGGGCGCCTTCGTCGTCCTGCGTGAGGGCGATGATCCCGTAGCTTGCCAGGCGCTTGCCGTAGATGGCGTAGGCCGCGTTCACCTGCTGCGTTCCGGCGTTGACGGTGACGACCGGGTGCAGGCCGGAGCTGGTCGGCACGTAGACCGACTCCCCCCACGAGCGACCGGCGTTCGACAGCGTCATGTGCTGCACCGTGTACGGCACGGGCCCATCGGACGCGTACTTCGCGCCACTCCCGGCTCCCACGTCGATCCCGCCCATCCCCGCGTCGTGCGGCGTCCCGCCTGCGTCGTTCCCCGTGGTGCCCCCGGCGTCATGCGTGCTCGTCCCCGAGTCGGTCGTCGTGCCTCCGCCGCTGCTCGACGAAGACGAACCCGACGAAGACGAAGATGAGGATCCGCCCGACCCGTCGCTCCCCGCGTCCGCTCCCGACCCCTCGGCCGACGCCTGGCTTCCGCCGCACGCCGCCAGCACAGCGCAAACGAGCAATCCTGATTTCATCCTGGGCTTCTTCCTACGACGCGCCCGGGCGCCGCCCGACGCCGAGGCCCCCTCCCGAGACGGAGATGGGACCAGTCCGGGTGGTGCCTCTCACTCGACCGAAAAAGACGGGGGAGCCCAGAGGGCCCGCGCGAGCTGCTGCGCCATCGCGACGGCGACCGGCGCAGGCGGGATCCCCAGCTGCTGAACGAGCTCGGGGTGCACCGGGGCGCCAGCGCTCGCCAGCAACGCGCTCGCAGCGCGCAGGCGGGCGCTCGCGACACGACGGCGAGCCGCGGGATCCAGGCGCCCGTCGACCCACCGCGCCACCCGCCACGAAAGCTCCGCGTGCCGCGTCTCGTCGATCGCAATCCGGCGCAACGCCGCGCGCACCCGCGGATCCGAGGCCGTGAGCGACTGCGCGACCGCAACCGCCGCTCCGAACGTCTCGCGGACGCACCCCTCGACGGCGTTCTCGATCGCCATCGCCTCCAGCGAACGAGCTCGACCCCTACGCACCTGCGGACGCCTCACCGTTGCTCCGGCGCGCTCCGCAAGATCGGTGACGACACGCGCGTGCCGCTTCTCGTCCTCCCCCGCGCGCACGGCAGCCCTCAGCAAGCGCCGCGGAGCGCCGTGCTCCGCGAGCTCGCGCGCGAGCCTCGAGAACGCCGGCACCGATGCGGCTTCGAGGTGCGCCATGCGCGCGAGGTATCGCGCGACCCGACCCGCGGCGCGATCGGGCGCGCACCGCCGCAGGCCCCGCGGCCTTCGACCCGTGACGTAGCAGAAGTTATCGCCGTATTCGCAGTCGACGTTTCGCCCCGAGAAGAAGCACGAATAAAAGGGAAGGGTTACTCCGGCATCGTCGGTGAGCGTCGGACAGATCGCCCGGCATGTCGAGGCGGGGACGGCTCCTCCGTCGCCGTCACATTGCTCCGCCGTTCCGTAGATGGCGTACTGCGCGGTCGCGCAAGAGTCACGGATCACGCCGCTGGTCGTCGGCGGGAGGCACGAGATGATTGTGCACGGCGCGCCGGCATCCACCGCTTCGTTGCAGATGCCCGAATCGTGAGGCGCTCCCGAGTCTGCCGACGGCACCGTGCGCCCCCCGTCTCCACAACCGATCAGCAGCGGCGCCGCGGCCGAGAGATGCATCAGCACCACGCGACGAATGATCCCCGAGACACGCCTGGCCATGGGTTGCTCCAAGTCTGCATCAAGCATGCGTGGTCCCACGCTCGGATGCACGATGATCCCATCCCCACGCCGTCCTGCTGCCTGTACTCCTGCCGCCCCTGCGCCGAGTGAGATTCGTGGCCCCGACCTCGGTGGTATTCTGATCGCTCGGGGATCCACGTGGACGGCGGGACGGGTCGCGGCATCTTCCTCGCGTCGGCGCTTGCAGCCTGGGCAACCGGCTGCTCGCTCATGTCGCTCGACGGTCTGACGTCGAGCGGCGCGGCCGATGCGGCGACAGATGTGACTCCTCTCGATGCCGCCGAGGGCTCGCCCGGGGACGACGGCCCGAACGAGCCGGACGCGGCGGATGCGATCGCGCCGAACGACGCCGTCGTCGATGTCCTCCCGGACGTGATCGCGGTGGACGCGCCCGTGGATGGGACCGACTCCTCGCAGACCGACGCACCGCCGCCGGACGCGGCGGACGGACCGATCCTCGCCCCGATTGCCTTCGTGCAGGTCGCCGTCGCCGAACCTGCCGGATCGAGCGCGAGCGTCGCCATCCCCATGCCCAAGCCGCAGGTCGCCGGTGATCTCCTCGTGGTCGTCGTGGGGTGGAACGACGCCGTGGCGAACGTGAGCTCCGTCAGCGACAGCGCCGGGAGCTCCTACCACCTCGCGGTCGGCCCCACGCGGTACACACCGGACATCTCGCAATCGATCTACTTCGCACCGCAGATCGCCGCGGGGAGCAACACGATCACGGTGGCTTTCTCGCCTTCGGCCAACGTCGTCGACATCCGCGCCCTCGAGTACTCGGGCGTATCGACTCTCGACCAGACGTCCTCGGGCCAGGGCAACAGCGCCGGCCCCGCGACGACGAGCAGCGCGACGACCCTGTTCGCGCCGGAGCTGGACTTCGCGGCCGGCATGAGCACGTTCAACTACAGCGGCGCGGGCGCTTCGTTCACGTCGCGCGGGATCACGACCCTCGGCGACATCGACGAAGACCGCATCGTCACGACCGTCGGCACCTACACCGGCAATGCTCCTCTCACGCAGACGAGCGGGTGGGTCATCCAGCTCGCCACGTTCCGCTAGCGTCCGGTCACGATCACGGATTGATCACGATCACGGACTGACTGGAAGCGGGGCAAGTTGTCCCAGCTCATCGGTTGGCGGCCGCATTTACCTAGAGCGTCTACACTGATGACTGCATGCCTCGCGAACGTCGCAGGCTCCGCGCGTGGCTCGTCGTCGCCAGCGCGCTCGTTCCCGGCGCCGCCGCCTGCGGAGGCATCCTCGCCGTCGACGGTCGGCAGCCGCTCGACGCCGGCACCGGCGATGACGGCTCGAGCTCCGACGATGGCGGCCCCGCGAGTCAGGGGGACGGAGCGGGCGGCAGCAGCAGCGACTCTGCTTCGCGTTCCGACGCCGGCGCGATGCCTCCCGTCAGTTGCGGCGGCGCTCCCTGCGTCCTCGCCACGGGCCTCGACTTTCCCTTCGAGGTCGCGAGTGACGACAAGAACGTCTACTGGACCGAGTACGGCGAGGAGCAGTCGGGCGTCAACGGGGCCGTCAAGGGCTGTCCCATCTCCGGCTGCGGATCGGGGCCGACGATCTACGCCTCCGCGCTCACGTTTCCGCGAGGCATCACCGTCGATGGCACCCACATCTACTTCGGCACCGCGTCCTTCGAGGACATCCCGGGCGCCATCTGGTCGTGTCCCGTGACCGGGTGCAACGGGTCGCCGACGAAGCTCTCGGACGCGGAAGTGCCCTACGGCATCGCCGTCGATTCGACCCGCGTCTACTGGGCCGACTACTACGACGACACCGTGCACAGCGTGCCCAAGGCGGGCGGAAGCGCCTCCGCGCTGCTGTTCGACGGCGGAGGCCTCGCGACGGAAGGAGAGCTCATCACCGCCGACAGCGCGTTCCTCTATTTCACCGACGGCAGCGGGGACGTCTACAAGCTGCCCATCGGGGGCGGCGACGCGATCCAGATGGCGTCCTGGAACTACGGCGGCGGATGGCCGGTCGTCGTCGACTCGACGACGGTCTACTACGGGCAGCTCGGGGGCGTATCCGCGATGAGCAAGGACGCCACGAAGGGCGGCGCGTTCATCGTGTCGAACCTGCGGGACCCCCTCGGCCTCGTGCTCGATCCGACGACGAGACTCCTCTACTGGGCAGACTACGGGACGGGGACGGGCATCGACGGCACGATCGGGCGCGTCGCCACCGATGGCAGCGGACGCACGCTCATCGCGTCGTCGCAGATCAACGTCGAGGACATCACCGTCGCCGGCAATTATGTCTTCTGGATCAGCAGCGGAATCGTGACCGACCTCCACGGCACTCCCCAGCCGGGCTCCGGCGAGCTGCTTCGCATGCCGAAGTGAAGTCGTGGACCCCTGCCTCGGATGCGGGCAGACTGAGGCGCACGAGCCAGGGGGCCATGAACCAAGCGCGCGGGTGGCTAGCGACGGGGGTCGTCTCTCTCTTCGCCTCGGGGGCGATCGCCGCGTCGGCGTGTGGCGGCAAGCTCTTGCCGATCCTCGACACCGATGCGGCCGACGCAGGCGACGCGGCCCCGGACTACGGGGACGGCGGCCCGTTCGTGACGCGGGTCACGCCCGACTCCGGGCCGAACTCCGGAGGCACCCAGGTCACCATCGACGGCTACGGCTTCGCGCCGGGCCAGTCGGCCGTGGCCTTCGCAGGCTTTCCCGCGAAGGCTTCCTGCGCGAGCAGCACCCAGTGCACCGCCGTGAGCCCCTACGCCGGGCACCAGGGCTACGACCAGCACGTCCACGTGCAGGTGACGGTGCCCGCCAGCGACGGCGGCCAGAGCATGAGCCCGGCCACGCCGCTCGATGTCTTCACGTACACCGCCGGGCCCCAGTGCGACGTGAACCTCTCCTGCGCGGGCGAGACGTACTACCCGGACATGGTCATCACGTGCCCGACGGTGGTCACCTTCTACTCGCAGTACGAGTACCAGCTGACCGACGTCATCACCCGCGCCGCGACGTACAAGACGGGCACCGAGGACTTCCCCATCCAGATCGTCGCCTGCTACGGCGACTCGACCAGCACCTCGTGCACCACGTACGTCTCCGTTTCGACCCCGTTCGACTGCGCGTCACCGGCGTCCATCTGCGCCTACTGCAAGAAGCTCGGCGGCAAGTGCACGGAGGGACCGAACCCCACGTGCACGGGGAGCATCGGGCGCGATGCCGGTCCCACGTAGAAAACGGCTAGTCTCGCGCCGATGCCCAAGAAGAAGAAGCGCGCCCCCCGCGTCGCCATCGTCGCGGCGGACTTCAACGCCAGCATCGTCGAGGCCATGATCGCGGCGGCCGCAGACGAATTGCGCAAGCAGGGTGCGTCCCTGTTCCGTGACCCGATTCGCGTCCACGGAAGCTACGAGACACCCCTCGTCGCTTCCCAGCTCCTCGCCCGGCGCGACGTCGATGCCGTCGTCGTCCTCGGGTACATCGAGCGCGGCGACACGCAGCACGGCGAGGTCATGGGGCACGTCGTGCACACGGCCCTGGTGAATCTTTCCATCGAGCATGGCAAGCCCGTGGGCCTCGCCCTCATCGGCCCGGGCGCCACCATCACGCAGGCCGAGGACAGGAAGGACCCGTACGCGCGCGCCGCGGTGCGCGCGGCCCTCCGCGCCCTGCACGCCGTCGCTCTGGCCCGATAGAGATAGTGCTCGCACGTAGGGTGCGTGCGTGTAGGTGCTGCGTCGATCCTCGGTTGTGACGTGCAAGGCCCGTCTATCCGCATAAGCTCAGTGCCCGCGGAGGTTCGGTCGATGCGCACTTCTCTTGCTATCGCCGCGCTCGTGAGCGCGGTGCTCATCGCGGCGTGCGGCTCCTCGGGATCGTCGTCCAACGGCGAAGGCTCCAGCAGTTCGAGCGGCGGCAGCAGCGGCGGAAGCGGCGGCAGCAGCGGAGGCAGCAGTGGCGGCAGCAGCAGCAGCAGCAGCGGCGGCTTGCCTCCTGCCGATGCCGCTCCTCCGGACGGCGACGTCTCGATGATGGACGCCGGGGGCGGCGCGCAGTCGTACACCGTGCAATTCGGACCGATCACGGTGAACGCGGGCGAAGAGAACACGCAGTGCATCGTCGTGAGCCTCGGCAACGCGGCGCAGATTCACGTGGGCCAGATCCACGACCTGCTCGGCACGGCGTCGCACCACATGATCCTCTACAAGGTGGCGCCCCAGGCCGCGCAGCCGACGCCGTTCGCCTGCCAGCCGTTCCAGGGCACCCTCAATCCCGCCAACGGCAACCCACTGATCATCTCGCAGAGGCCGGACGACACGCTGACCCTGCCGCAGAACGTCGCCTTCACGCTCGACCCGAACCAGATGGTCCGGCTCGAGATGCACTACATCAACGCCAACACCAAGCCCGTGACCCTCGTCACGACGTCGACGCTCACGACGATCCCGGACTCCCAGTACAAGTACGACGCCTCGTTCCTCTTCATCGGGGACCCGAGCATCAACATTCCCGCGAACAGCACGTGGTCGACGGGCGTGCAGTACTTCCAGATGCCGAGCAACTACAACGCGTCGAACTTCTGGGCAATCACCGGCCACGAGCACCACCTCGGCACCAAGGTGCAGATCTGGTCCGCCACGAGCTCGAGCGATCCGGGCTCCCTCATCTACACGAGCACGAGCTGGAGCGATCCCCCGGTCACCACCTTCACGCCGCCCGTCCGCGTTCCCTCGGGCGGCGGCTACAAGTTCCAGTGCGATTACGACAACACGACGAACAGCTCGGTGAGCTTCGGCGAGAGCGCGAACGACGAGATGTGCTTCTTCTGGGCGTACTACTGGCCGAGCCAGAACGCGCAGGTGTGCTTCGTCGTCAACGGCGGAAGCGTGTGCTGCCCGGGCAACCCGGCCTGTGCCGCGTTGCCCTGACGTGACCGTCCGCTAAGCGCGGATGCCCGGCGCCGGGTACTTCGCGCAGAGATCCTTCACCTCGGCGGCGACCTTCGCGAGGAGCGCCTCGTCGCCGGGCGCCTTGGTGACGCGGTCGATCCAGTCGGCGATGCCGAGCATGACGTCCTTGCCCATGCCGCGGCTCGTGACGGCGGGCGTGCCGATGCGCACGCCCGACGGGTCGAAGGGCTTGCGCGGGTCGAACGGCACCGCGTTGTAGTTGAGGACGATGCCGGCGCGGTCGAGCGCCTGCGCGAGCTGCTTGCCGGTCACGCCCTTGCTCGTCACGTCCACGAGCAAGAGGTGGTTGTCCGTCCCGCCGGTGACGACGCCGAAGCCGCGCTCGGCGAGGCCGGCGCCGAGGGCGCGCGCGTTGTCGACGATCGACTGCGCGTAGGTCTTGAACTCCGGTCGCGCCGCCTCGCGCGCCGCGACGGCGATGCCGGCCGTCACGTGGTTGTGCGGTCCGCCCTGCAGCCCCGGGAACACGGCGCGGTCGATGGCGGCGGCGTGCTCCTTCTTGCAGAAGATCATGCCGCCGCGCGGGCCGCGGAACGTCTTGTGCGTCGTGGACGTCACGACGTCGGCGATGCCGATGGGGGAGGGGTGCACGCCGGTGCAGACGAGCCCCGAGATGTGCGCGATGTCCGCGACGAGGAGCGCCCCCACCTCGTCAGCGATGGCCCGGAACGCCGCGAAGTCGAGGATGCGCGGATACGCGGTCGTGCCGCACCAGAGGAGCTTCGGCTTGTGCTCGCGCGCGAGCTGCCGCACCTGGTCCATGTCGATGCGGTGGTCGTCCTTGCGCACGCCGTACTGCACGCTCTTGAAGTACTTGCCCGTGATCGACACCGTGTGCCCGTGCGTGAGGTGCCCGCCCGCCGGGAGCGCGAGCCCCATGATGGTGTCGCCCGGCGAGCAGAAGGCGAAGTAGACCGCGAGGTTCGCCGGGCTGCCCGAGTACGGCTGCACGTTCACGTGCTCGGCGCCGAAGAGCGACTTGAGCCGCGCGATGGCCAGCTCCTCGACCTGGTCGATGACCTGCTGCCCCTCGTAGTAGCGCTTGTGCGCGTAGCCCTCCGAGTACTTGTTCGTCAGCACCGAGCCGGTCGCCTCCATGACGGCGCGCGACGCGTAGTTCTCGCTCGCGATGAGGCGAATCTTGTCGTGCTCGAGGCGGTTCTCCTCGGCGACGAGACGGGCAACCTCGGGATCGGACTCGGCGAGCGCGGGGTCGAAGGCAGCGGCCATGCGTGGGGTTCTACCACCGGCGGCGTGTGCTACACAGGGGTCCAAGGCTGTGCTGCTCGCTCCGCTGATATTCGCAGCGCAAACGCAGGGCGCCGCGGCGGCCGTCGCGACCGGAAACGACGGGCCCACCGTCACGAAGCTCCCGTCGGCGCACGAGTACCGCAGCGGTCTGGTCGTCGGAACCTCCTTCGGCGGGGGCATCGGCGGCGCGAGCGGCTACCCCAACAACTCGCAGCAGATCGGCGATCCCGCGTACTACTCGGCCAGCGGTCTGATGGGCGGGACCTACCAGCAGCTCTGGGTGCTGGGGGCGTTCAGTGACTACATCTCCTTCGGTTTCTGGTTCGGGCACGCGAGCCTGCGCAACACGGACTGGCGCTCCACCGGCAACGGCATCGGGTTCCGCATCGAGGCGTTCCCCCTCGTGACGCTCGTACCGCCCTTGCACAATCTTGCCGTCTTCGCGAACCTCGGCGTCGGGACGGGGAACCTCACTTCGGTCGACCCGAACCTGCCCGAGGCGAACGGCACCCAGTCCTTCGGCGGCATCGGCGTCTTTCACGAGTGGGCGTTCGGCCACGTCCTCGGCGGGCACTTCGCCATCGGGCCGGCCCTGGAGTTCGACGCCATCTGGTCGCAGCCCTTCGAGCAGCACGGGCTGGTCGCGAGCGGTCGGTTCGCCTTCTACGGCGGACCCTGATCCCGGCCGGGCCTCTGGTATCGTCACCCCGTGCATCCCGCGGACCCCTTCGGCATGGCCGGGCAGGTGCTCGACGGGCAGTTCCGCATCGACCACTTCGTCGGCGAGGGTGGCTTCAGCATCGTCTACAAGGGGACGCACGTCGGTCTGAGCGAGCCGATCGCCATCAAGTGCCTCAAGCTGCCGACGGCGCTCGGCTCGGCGCTCGTCGAGTCGTTCGTGAAGCGGTTCCGCGACGAGAGCCGCCTCCACTACAAGCTGTCGCAGGGCAATCTCCACATCGTGCGCAGCATCGCGAGCGGCACCACGTTCGCGCCGACGACGAGCGCCCTCGTTCCGTACACCGTGCTCGAGTGGCTCGAGGGGCGGTCGCTCGCCGAGGAGTTCACCGACAGGCGCTCCAGGGGGCTGCACGGCCGGTCGCTCGCCGAGGTCGTCAAGCTGCTCGACTCGGCGGTCGACGCCGTCGCCTTCGCTCACGCACAGGGCGTGGTGCATCGCGACCTGAACCCGGGGAACCTCTTCCTCGCGCGCACGGCCTCCGGCACGAAGCTGAAGGTGCTCGATTTCGGCGTCGCCAAGATCCTCGCCGACTCGACGCTCGCCATGGGACCGAGCACGCGCACTCTCGGCAACGTGCGCATGTTCGCGCCGGCGTACGGCGCACCGGAGCAGTTCGACGAGCGCGTCGGCGCCGTCGGTCCGTGGACGGACGTGTACGCGCTGTCGCTCGTGCTGCTCGAGGCGCTCACCGACCGCACCGTGAT
The DNA here is from genome assembly GCA_036393165.1 of Polyangiaceae bacterium. Lineage (GTDB taxonomy): Bacteria > Myxococcota_A > Polyangia > Polyangiales > Polyangiaceae > Palsa-1150. Next base: position 14,531 of record DASVWO010000280.1, read on the forward strand.
GGAAGGCGAGCACCTCGGCGAGTTCGCCATGAAGGCGCTCGACGCGAACCGGCCCACCCCGCGCGCGCTCGGCGTCGCCGTCGGCAACGAGGTCGAGAAGCTCCTGTCGCGCGCGCTCGCTGTCACGCCGGACGAGCGCCCACGCGACGCAGGCGAGCTGTGGGGAATGCTCAAGCACGCCATCCGTGCCGACGAGTTCTCGGGCGTGGCGCCGCATGCGCACCACGTGCGCGCTCCCGAGGCCGACGTCCCCGCCACCGTGCGCATGCCCGAGCGCATGACGACGGGGCAATCGCCGGTCGTCGAGGTCGTGCGTCCCGCCAGCAGCCCGCCCGTTTCGCCGGCCATTCCAGGTGCCCGCTCATCGCTCCCGGGCGGTACGCCGTCCTCGGGTCTCACGAGCACGCTCCGCGCGGATCAGCTGAGCTCCGCCATGCGCGGAGGGCACGCGAGCACGCTGCGCATGTCGCGCACTCCCCGGAGCGGGGCCGAGGCGCTCGCGGCGACGCCAGGTCCAGCGCCCGTGCACACGCCGGCGCCGCCAGCGGCCACGTCGGGGGCGCCGATGCACGCGATGACGCCTCCGCCGCCGGCGGCGCCCGTGCTGGGGCCCATCCCGCCGCTCTCGCCGCTGCCTCAGTTCTCGAAGCCGCCGCCGTCGGCCATCTTCCTCCGCAGCGGACAGCCGCCGCCGGCCGAGTCGCGCGGGCGCACGCCGTGGGCGCTCCTCGTGCTGCTTTTCCTCGCGGTGTTCGGGTTGCTCGCGCTCGGCGTGTGGCTCATCGGCTATGGTGGCCACCGATGAGCGACGACACCTCGCGAGCCCTCTTCGAGCGCGCCTCGCGCGTCATCCCCGGCGGCGTGAACAGTCCCGTGCGTGCGTTTCGCGCCGTCGGCGGGAGCCCCGTGTTCGTCTCGCGTGCCGAGGGGGCTTACCTGTACGGCGCCGACGATCGTCGCTACGTGGACTACGTCGGCTCGTGGGGGCCGATGATCCTGGGGCACGCGCACCCCGCGGTGGTCGAGGCCGTGCGCGACGCGGCGACGCGCGGCACGAGCTACGGCGCGCCGACGGAGCTCGAGGTCCGCTACGCCGAGAAGGTGTGCGCGCTCTATCCGTCGATGGAGATGGTGCGCGCCGTCTCGAGCGGAACCGAGGCGACGATGAGCGCCCTGCGCGCCGCGCGCGGATTCACCGGACGGGACGTCGTCGTGAAGTTCGAGGGCTGCTACCACGGGCACGCCGACTTCCTGCTGGTCAAGGCGGGCAGCGGCGCGGCCACCTTCGGCGTCCCCGATTCGGCGGGCGTGCCGGCGGGCTCCGTCGCGAGCACGGCGACGCTGCCGTTCAACGACGTGAGCGCCCTCCGCTCGCTCTTCGCGGCGCGCGGCAAGGAGATCGCCGCGGTCATCGTCGAGCCGGTCGTCGGCAACATGGGCGTCGTCCCGCCCGAGCCGGGGTATCTCGAGGCCCTCGTCACCGAGTGCCACGCGCACGGGTCCGTCTCGATCTTCGACGAGGTGATGACCGGGTGTCGCGTCGCGCGCGGCGGCATGCAGGAGCGCGCGGGGCTCGCGCCGGACATGACGTGTCTCGGCAAGATCGCCGGCGGCGGCATGCCGCTCGCGGCGTACGGCGGCAAGCGGGCGATCATGGAGAAGGTGGCGCCGCTCGGTCCCGTGTACCAGGCCGGCACGCTCAGCGGGAATCCGGTCGCGGTGAGCGCCGCGCTCGCGACGCTCGAACGGCTCGACGACGCGCTCTACGCGCGGCTCGAGTCGCTCGGGGCACGCCTCGAAGCGGGCTTGAACGAAGCGATCGCCGCGCGAGGCACCGCGGCGTGCGTGCAGCGCGTCGGGTCGATGATCACGCTCTTCTTCACGAGGGGCCCCGTGCGCTCGTGGGCGGACGCGAAGGCGTGCGACACGGCGGCCTTCGGCCGGTGGCACGGCGCGATGCTGGCGCGTGGCATCTACTGGCCCCCGGCGCAGTTCGAGGCCGCGTTCCTCTCGGGCGCGCACTCGGACGCCGACGTCGACGCGACCATCGCCGCCGCCCGCGAAGCCCTCGCCGCTTGAAGCTCAGTTCCCGGTCGCGTCGCTCGGCATCGACGCATCCATCGGGCCGCCGCCCGCCTCTTCCATGAACGCCCCGTCGGGCGGAGGGCCGCCCGGACCGCCGGCGTCCTCGGGAGCGCAGTGCCACTTCTGGTCGGTGCTCCAGCAGTACCAGCTGCCGTTGCACGAGGGCTCCGGCTGCTGAAGGCAGATCGTGCCGGCCTTGCACGGCTCGGCGGGGCACCCGTTCGGGGGCAACGGCGACGTCGACCCGTTTCCACTGCTGTTGTCGTCGCCGCTGCAGGCGACGACCGCGATCATGACGCCGAATGCGACGGCGAAAGCGAAGCGCACGTCCCCCATGCTAGCGCGTCACGCCGAGCCGTGTTCGCCGTTCTGCCCGCCGGCCCGGAGCGACGCCTGCGCCGCCGCGAGGCGGGCGATGGGCACGCGGAAGGGGCTGCAGCTCACGTAGTCGAGCCCCACGCCGTGGAAGAACGCGATGCTCGCCGGGTCGCCCCCGTGCTCGCCGCAGATGCCCAGCTTGATCTTCGCGCGCACGGTTCTGCCGCGCTCGGCCGCCAGCTTCACGAGCGCCCCTACGCCCTCCTGGTCGATCGACACGAAGGGATCCTTGGGGAGGATGCCGGTGTCGACGTACGCCGGGAGGAACTTGCCCGCGTCGTCGCGCGAGAGGCCCATGGTGGCCTGGGTGAGATCGTTCGTGCCGAACGAGAAGAACTCGGCGACGTGAGCCAGCTCGCCGGCCAGGATGGCGGCGCGCGGGAGCTCGATCATCGTGCCGAACGAGAAGGGCACCTTCTTGCCGCCGGCCTGCAGCTCCGCCAGCACCTCGTCGACGATGATCCGGGTGCGCTCCAGCTCCGCGCGCGTGATGGCCAGCGGGATCATGATCTCCGGGTGCACCTCGATCCCTTCGGCCGCGATCGCGGCGGCGGCCTCGAGGATCGCCCAGACCTGCATCGCGTAGATCTCGGGATAGGTGATGGCGAGCCGGCACCCGCGGTGCCCGAGCATCGGGTTGAACTCGTGCAGGTCCTTGGTGCGCTGCACGAGCTTCTCGACGGGGACGCCCATCGACTTCGAGAGCTCGGCGAGCTGCTTGGGCTCGGTCGGCAGGAACTCGTGCAGCGGAGGATCGAGCAGGCGGATCGTGACCGGCAGCCCGCGCATCTCGCGGAAGATGCCGATGAAGTCCTCGCGCTGGAACGGCAGCAGCTTCTGGAGGGCGGCGGCGCGGCCTTGCCGGTCGTCCGCGAGGATCATCTCGCGCATCGCCTGGATGCGCTCTTCGTCGAAGAACATGTGCTCGGTGCGGCACAGGCCGATGCCCTCGGCGCCGAAGGCGCGCGCGGTGCGCGCGTCGAGCGGTGTGTCGGCGTTCGCGCGGACGCGCATGGTGCGTACCGCGTCGGCCCACCCCATGAGCTCCCCGAACTCGCCCGAGAGCGCGGCGCTCACGGTGGGGACGGCGCCCTCGTAGACGTGGCCCGTGCCGCCGTCGATGGTGATGACGTCGCCCTTCTTGAGGGTCACGGTCTCGGTCGAGCGCCCCGCGTCGTCGTAGACGGTGATCGTCATGGTCTGCGTCTGGTAGTTCACCGCGAGCGCGCTCACGCCCGCGACGCAGGGTTTGCCCATGCCTCTCGCGACGACCGCGGCGTGCGAGGTCATCCCTCCGCGCGCCGTGACGATGCCGCGCGCCGCCTTCATGCCGTGGATGTCCTCGGGTGAAGTCTCGACGCGCACGAGAATCACCGGCTTGCCCTGGCCCGCCCGCCGCTCCGCCTCGTCGGCGCTGAAGACGATGTGACCGCTCGCCGCGCCGGGGCTCGCCGTCAGCCCGCGCGCCAGCACCTTCTTGGGCGCCTTCGGGTCGAGCGTGGGATGCAGGAGCTGGTCGACACCGCCGGCGTCGACGCGAAGGACCGCCTCGTCCTTCGACACGAGCCCCTCGTGCACCATGTCGACGGCGACACGCACCGCGGCGCGTGCCGTGCGCTTCGCGTTGCGGCACTGCAGCATGTAGAGGCGGCCCTCCTGGATGGTGAACTCCAGGTCCTGCATGTCGCGGAAGTGCTTCTCGAGCGTCTCGGCGATGCGCGAGAGCTCGCGGTACGCGTCCGCCATCCGCGCCTCGAGCGAGTCGTCCGTCTTGCCGACGACCTTGCCCTGCGAGCGGATGGGGAACGGCGTGCGGATGCCGGCCACCACGTCCTCGCCCTGGGCGTTCGGGAGCCACTCGCCGTACAGCTTCTTCTCGCCGGTCGACGGATCGCGCGTGAAGGCGACGCCGGTGGCGCTGGTGTCTCCGAGGTTGCCGAAGACCATCGCCTGCACGTTGCAGGCGGTGCCCCAGTCGTCGGGAATGTCGTGCATGCGGCGGTACACCTGCGCACGGTGGTTGTTCCACGACGCGAAGACCGCCTCGATGGCCTGCCAGAGCTGCTCTCGCGCTTCGCCCGGGAAGTCGCGCCCCGTTTCCTTCCTCACGATGGCCTTGAACGCGGGGACGAGCGCCTTGAGCTCCTCGGCAGGGATGTCTGCGTCCGGCACCCGGCGCTTCAGCTCCTCGGCGTTGAGCCGGCTGCGGTCGATGCCCTTGGCCTCCGCGACGCGAGCGCGCGCCTCGTCGAGCGCGCGGTCGAAGGGATCCTTCGACACGCCGAGCGCGATGCTCGCGTGCATCGCGATGAACCGCCGGTACGCGTCGTAAGCGAACCTCGGGCTGGTGCGGGCGGCGAGCCCCTCGGCGACCGCGTCGTTGAGACCGAGATTGAGGATGGTGTCCATCATCCCGGGCATGGACGCGCGCGCGCCCGACCGGACGCTCACGAGAAGCGGCGTCTGTGCATCGCCGAGCCGCGCCCCCATGGCCTTCTCGAGTCGCCCGAGGGCGGCCTCGATCTCCGCCCGTGCTTCGTCCGGGATGCGCTTGGTGCGGCTGAACCCGTTGCACACCTCCGTCGAGATCGTGAACCCCGGAGGCACCGGGAGGCCCAGCGAGGTCATCTCGGCGAGGCCCGCCCCCTTGCCGCCCAGGAGATCACGTCGCTTCGGATCGCCCTCGGCCTTGCCGTCGCCGAAGAAGAAGACGCTCTTTGCCATGCCGAGGAAGGCTCTAGCATGGAGGGATGCACGAAGGGGTTCTGCTGGGCGCAGCGCTGGGGCTGTGCGTCGCGAGCAGCGGGCTCGCCTGCGGTTCGTCGTCGTCGACTCCGCAGGGAACGCACGGCTCGTCGTCGTCGTCGTCGTCGGGCGGGGGGAGCGGAGGCGAAGGGCTGGATGGGGGTGTCCGCATGATCCCGGGCTTCACGGGCGTGGTCTCGTGCAGCCAGCCCGTCGACGCCGGTGCCGGGGACGTCTTTGGCCATTGCGAGCTGTCGATGCCCGTGTCGGGCGGCCTGTCGGGCACCATCAACGTGCCCGAGGTCGCCGTCATCTGTGGCAGCAGCGGCAGCACCAGCGGAACGGGCGTCGGCGAGATCGACTGGTCGACCGCCATCGGCCAGGGCACCACGGTGGGCGCGACCGTCTTCTTCGACAATGGCCTCCCGCTCGACATGACCGGCACCTTCCCGGCGCACGTCGAGATCGACGAGTCGTCCTCGGGTGGCGGCATGCTGCAGTGGGTGACGCCGCAAGGTGGATGCAGCATCGTCATCGCCGGCAGCGAGTGCGTCTCATCGCCGGGCAAAGGCGTCGACGGCGGTCCGCAGTACGCGCGCATCCTGAGCGGCACGGGCACTTGCTCTCAGCCGGCGGCGCCCCAGTCGGGCACGAGCGGCGCGCCCATCACCATCGGCACGTTTGCGTTCCTCGAGGCGGTCGGCCCCTAGAGCACATCCGATGACCCATTGAAGGGAGAGCAGTCGCCGAGTCTGCGAAAACACCGCGGGAGGTGGGCGGTCGTTGCGTGCGTGGCACCATCGAGAGCCGTCGTCGAGGGCGGTTGCTCCGTGGTCGAGGCGTCTTTCTCTCCAAGCGCCTCATCGGCCGTGCCGGTCGTACCTTTCGTCAGACCGAGCGAGGCGGTCATTCGCGTCGTCGCACCATCGTGAGCGGTGAGTGACGCTTCGTTCCCGACGAATGCGTCAATCGTTCCCACCGTCGTGGCATCGATCACGCTGAATGCGTCACTCGTCTGCCGCGTCGAGGCTTCGATCCGCGTGATTGACGCAGTGATCCGACTGAATGACGCAACGACGCCCGTTGTCGCCGACTCGATCCCCACGAGTGGTGCATTCGTCGCTCTCGATGGCGCTCTCTTCGTCCCGAGTGATGCATCGATCGCGATCGATGGTGCAATCAGAGGCAAGACTGACGCAATCGTCGCCATCGATGACGCGCTCAGGGGGACGAACGGCGCGCTCTTGGCGATCGATGACGCGTTCAGGGGCCCGATTGACTCAGTCGTCGCCTTCGATGACGCGACCATCGAGCCCGTCGATGCGACGAGCGGCCTCGATGACTCACTTGGTGGAAAGAGTGACTCGACCAACGGCTTCGATGGCTCATTCGGTGAGAAGAGTGACGCGGTCAGCGGCTGCGATGACCCACTCGGTCGCCCCAGGGGTGCGACGATGAGGGTCGATGACCCATTCGCCCGGAGGAGGGGAGCATCGATCTCCGGGATGCACGCGCTTTTCGAAGAGGCGCAATCTCCATCACTTGCCGGCTCACACGGTTGCCGGATGCGCTCTAGGGGACGGCTAGCAGCCGCCGCCGTCGCCACGGCAGGGTGTAGACGAAGATCCCGGCGAGGAGCTGCAGCGGGATCGTGGCGACGAGGGACGGCTCGGCCGCCATGCCGGCGTACTGGAGGAAGAGCCAGTAGCTCGCCACGTGGATGACGACGGGGACGGCGATGATCGGCCAGTTCGGTGCCACCGGGTCCCGCGGGCGCGGCTTCGAGAAGAGCAGCGTCCCCGCTCCGGCCGCCGTCAGCAGCACGAAGAGCACGGCGGACGGGGCGCTCGGATCCGGCGGGTGGTGAAAGAGCGCCACGAGCACGGTCGTGATGAGCTTCGTGATCGCCGGCACCGCCGACTTGGCCAGGAGCAGCACGAGAATCGCGACGATCGCGCATGCGACCGGAGCGGCGAGCTGCACGAGGACGCCGAGCCACGGTTGGTAGGAGGCGCCCGCCTTCTTCTTGTCCCAGAGATGGCGCGTGCAACCCAGGAGGAGGCTCGCGGTGAGCGCGTAGACGAAGACGATGAGGTACCAGCCGTCGAAGTTGTCGTACGGCACGCCGAAGAAGTTCACGTTGTCGCATTCCCAGACCCAGAAGCCGAGGAGCTTCGCCACGGGATCGAGGCTGAAATCGATGCTCGCGACGAGGAACGCCGCGGCGGCGGCGCGCGCGACGACGTTGAGCTGGAGATGCTTCGCGGTCCACGTGGCCGCGTAGATGATTCCTCCCCAGCCGATGGGGACCCAGAGCGGAACACCGCCGAGGTTGAACGGGAACGGAGCGGGCGGGTAGCAGTACGCCGCCCCTGCACCGCCATGGTTCGTGTTGGCCCACTCGAGGCTCCAGCCGAAGATGATCCCGCCGAGCAGGGTGGACACCCACCGCCACGCGCCTCGCTTGTGCCCGCTGAACGCGGCGTCGACGAGAAGGACGGCCACGCAGAGCTCGACGACCGCCGACATGATGTAGTCGGGAGCCGAGGGCGGCGACGGGCAGACGACGGGGCAGGGGACGATGGCCGGGCAGGGGCCCATCACGTCCCGCAGACGCTCGGCTGGCCGCCGCCGCCGCAGATCGCGGGCGGGGTGCACGTGCCGCAGTCGATCTCGTGGCCGCAGCCGTCGCCGTTCTTCCCGCAGTTGTATCCGAGCTGAGCGCACGTCTTGGGGACGCACATGCCCGCGTCGGGATAGCCGCATCGCCCGGGCACCCCTCCACCGCCGCACGTGTCAGGCGCCATGCACGAACCGCACATGATCTCACCACCGCATCCGTCGCCCTGCGGACCGCAGTTGAACCCCTGCTGCGCACACGACAGCGGCTGACAGGGAGGCGGCGGCGCCGGCACGCACGACGCGAGGTCGAACAGCGTGAACTCGAGCGCCTTCTCCTGCGCCGTCATCGGCAGCATGTCGCACTCGGAGGGGAAGGGGACGTTCGACGAGAGCTGCTGGTCGTTCACGTGAAAGTCGCTGTACGTCACGCGTCCGCACTGCTGCGTCAGCGGCTGGCCGACCGGCGCGTAGAAGTCGTAGTGCAACGTCTGCTGGGGCCCCGTCGCGTAGATGAACTGCTCCGAGGGCGGGTTCACCGAGTCGAGGTCGTGGCGCGTCGCGAACAGCGTGATCTGCCCCGGCCCGGAGAGGGCGCCGACGTTCCCCAGCCACGCCGCGAAGTCCTGCCCCTTCTGGAACGACGTGTCGAGGAGGGCCGCCTGCGCATCCGCGGCGCCGAAGTTCGGGTTCCAGTTTGCCGTGCCCTGGAACGGCGGGTCGTCATAGAGCCAGGTGTAGCCGTAGTGGGTGGTGAAGATGCGCCCGCCCGCCGAGGCGAAGGCGATGAGGTTCTGCTGCTCGGTCGTCGACTTGCCGATGGGCATCCCCTCGCACGGGAGCAGCACGATGTCGTACTTGGCCAGCTCCGTGGGGTCGTCCCAGAGCGCCGAGGCCGGCGGCGTCGTCGGGCCGACCGTCGCTCCGTTCGACAGGTACATGTGCACGCGACCGCTGGCCGACGGCACCGTGAACTCGCTCTGGTCGACGCCCATCTTCATGAGCACGCACTCGATGGCGTCCGCGAGGCCCGTCGCGATGGCCGTGAGCGGGATGTCGCCCTCGCTCTTGTTGCGCGGCATGCGCGTCAGGTCCGGCGGCAGCGGCGTGTTGGTGCACGCGGCGACGTTCGGGATGGTCACCTGCCGGCGCCACCGCCCGAGCTGGATGACGAGCGGGATGTTCGCGCCCACCGGCACGTTCTGCAGGACGAACGTGCCGTCCGGCCCCGTCTTGGTCTCGACCAGCGGGGTGCCGGATATCTCCTGCCCGCACTGGTTGCAGGCGACGCCCGGGACGAACGGCTGCACCTTCGAGTTCGGGACGTAGACGACGGCGTCGTAGATGGGGTCCGGCGTGCCGAACTGCGGGAGCGTGCCGGCGATCACGGTGCCGCTCACGGTCGTCGTGCCCGACTCGCACTGCACCTGTTGCTGGCAGAGCCCGAAGCACGACGACCCGCACCGGCCCGGGGTTCCCGAGCCGCCGCAGATGAGCGGCGCCTGGCACGCGCCACAGAAGAGGACGCCGCCGCACCCGTCGCCCGCCGGCCCGCAGTCGATGTTGAGCGACTGGCACGTCTCGGGCGTGCAGAGAGGCCCACCATCGGGCCCGAGGCCGAAGCCGCCGCCGCACTTGCTGAAGCCGCCGGCGCCGCAGATCTGCGGCTCGGGGCACGTGCCGCAGTCGATGCGCTGCCCGCATCCGTCGCCGTTCACTCCGCAGGTCCACCCCATCTCCACGCACGTGCGCGGGGTGCACTGGGGCATGATCGTCTCGGTTTCCTCGGCCGCCTCGATCACGTCGACCGGCGAGTCCTCGACCGACGCGTCCTGCTCCGGCGTCGGCCCGAGGAGGCCCGTCCGGCTTCCGCACGCCGCAACCGTGAGCGACGCCCAAACAGCGACCGCGAGGAGCCCCTTGGCGACCCGACCCACGCGGGCGAGCCTACTCCGCTACCGCCTCAGGTGCAGCCGGGTTTCGCTCTTCGTTGACGAGCGTCACGATTCGGTTCCGACCGTCCACGTGTACGATTCTCGGCATGTGCGTCGCGGCCTCGGCGGCGTCGAGCCAGCCGTAGGCGGCGAGGATGACCAGGTCCCCAGGCTTCACGAGGTGCGCCGCGGCGCCGTTGATGCCGATTTCCCCGGATCCGCGCTCCCCCGGGATGACGTACGTCGCGATGCGGGAGCCGTTCGTGATGTCGTAGATGTCGATCTTTTCATTCTCGAGAAAACCGGCGGCCTCCATCAGCGTCCGGTCGATGGTGATCGACCCCACGTAGTCGAGGTCTGCGCGCGTGACGGTGGCGCGGTGCACCTTGCCGAGGAGGAAATGACGCAGCACGGTGCACCAAAGATGATGCCGCGCGCGGTTCCGGTCAATTGGTGACCCGCCGGCGCTCGCGGTAGGTCCACAGGGCGAAGGCCCCGGCCGGGCGTTCGCGAAGCTCGCGCATCTCGTCCGCCAGCGCCGGGGGCAGGCGCTCGAGGGGCACCTGCTGGTAGGGATGCTCGGGCGGGTGCAGGAGCGGTGCGGCGAAGGCGGCGAACGCGATGTCCGCGGCGCCGAAGCGGTCGCCCATGAGATACGGCCGGCCGTCGGCCAGGCGCGCGTCAATCTCGTCGAAGACCGCCCGGATGCGATCGAGCGACTTGGCCGAGTTCTCCTCGTCGATGCTCATCCGCGTGCGCATGATCCGCCTCAGGAGCGGATAACCCAGGCGCGCGAGCGTGAGCTCTCCGCGAGGCGTCGCGATGCCGAAGAGCCGGAGCGTCTGCGCGCGGTCGGGCAGGATGTGAAAGTAGACCCAGCGGCGCGTGTGCGGCGCGAAGTCCACGTCGAGATGGCGCTCGAGCGCGAGCGCCTCTTCGAGCTCCCGGCCCCCGCTCGGGAACAGCTTGCGATCGCTCGTGGCGCGAGAGTCCGCCCAGCGCACGATGAGCGGCGAGTCGTCGAGGACCCCCTCTCCGTCGAGCATGAGCACCGGGACGCTGCCCGTCTTCCCCTTGGCGCGCGCGACGGCACGCAGGTGCATCCCCGGGACGTGTCCCTGCTCCTCGTACGAAACGCGCGCCCAATCGAGCGCCCAGCGCGCTTTCTCGCAGAAGTGGCTGTACGGGATCGTGACGAGCGTCGGCATGCGCTCCGTGAGGCCCTCAGGCGAGCTTCGAGAAGTCGGCAATGCGCAGCATCGACTGCGCTCCGTGCGCGAGCGTCTCGAGCCGTACCCGCGTGTGCGCGTCGTTCGGATCGTTCACGAGCGTCTCGACGAAGATGCGATCGAGCTCCGTGGCGACGCTGCCCATCTTCACGAGGGCCGCGCGCACCGCCTGCTCGCTCGTGAGCGCGCCCGTGGTCGCGTCGAGGTCGTGCACCAGGCGCTGGATGACCGCGTCGTCCTTCTTCGCGCTGCCACCGAAGTCCGCCGCTCCGTGCAGGACGGGCTGCGCCTCGCGGCTGATGCCGGCCAGGCGCTTGGAGACGATCTTCGCCTTGTCGAGCCACGGCTCCTTCGCGTCGACCACGGCCTGAAGCGCCTTGGCACGGGCGAGCACCGCGACCACGTTCCGGAGGGCCGCCTCGCCTGCGCCCGCGAGCACCGCGTCGGCCACCTGTGTGCTGGTCGCGCTCGCCAGCAGGCCGCGCAGGCGCTCGGTCGCGAACTCCTCGAGCTTCGCGACGGTCTCGATGCGCGTGAGGTCGAGCTTCTTCCCCGCGAGCCCGTCGTAGGCGAGGCCCACCAGATCCGAGAAGGAGAGCTCGGCGTACCCGCGATCGAGGAGCGTCCGCAGCGTGCCGATGCAGGCGCGCCGCAGTGCGAAGGGATCCGCGGCGCCCGTCGGCGCGAGCCCCACGGCGAAGCAGCCGGCGAGCGTGTCGAGCCGGTCGGCGAGCGAGACGACCGCCGAGACGTCGCCCGGCGCCACGTCGTCCTGCGCGCCCACGGGCTTGTAGTGATCGCGCACGGCGTCGGCCACCTCGCGCGCCTCGCCCTGCGCCAGCGCGTAGGCGCGCCCCATGTGGCCCTGAAGCTCGGGGAACTCGCCGACCATGAGGGTCACGAGGTCGCACTTGCAGAGACGCGCGGCGCGGGTCACCTCCGCCTTGCGGACGCCGTCGAGCGACATCAGGTCGGCGAGCAGCGCCGACAGCCGCTCGATGCGCTCGACCTTCTCCTTCACCGTCCCGAGACGGTGGTGGAAGACGATGCCGCCCAGCTTGTCGTACCGCGCGTCGAGCGGCTGCTTCTGGTCCTCCTCCCAGAAGAAGCGTGCGTCGGCGAGGCGCGCCCGCATGACGCGGTCGGTGCCCTTGGTGATGAGGTCGGGCCGGTTCGCGGTGTTGACGACGGCGAGGTAGCTCGGCAAGAGCTCGTCCTCGCTCGTCGACTTCTCGACGCAGAAGTACCGCTGGTGCCCGCGTGCGACGGCGCGGATCACGGCCGCCGGCAGGGTGAGGAAGGCCTCGTCGAACGATCCCGTGACGACGTGGGGCTCCTCCACCAGCGAAGCGTTCTCGTCGACGAGGATCGCGGCGCGGTCGTGCGTGCCTCCTGCGGCGCGGGCCGCGGCGTCCACGCGTTCCATCATGACGCGCGTCCGGTCCTCGCGATCGACGAGCACGTGGCGCTCGCGGAGCTGATCGACGTACGAGCCGGGGGCGCGCACGTCGAACGACGCGGGTGCCAGGAAGCGGTGGCCGCGGGACGCGCGCCCGCTGCGCACGCCGGCGAAGTCGACCGGGACGATTTCCTCGCCGAGCAACGCGACGATCCACTGCACCGGGCGACCGAACGTCGCGTCGAGGTCTGCCCAGCGCATCGACTTGCGGAACGGGATGGCCGCGCACACGCGGGCGAGCACGTCGCCCAGCAGCTCCATGGCGGCGCGCCCCTTCTCGACGCGGCGGCCGACGACGTACCGGCCGGCCTTCTGCTTCGGCCCCGCCTGCTTCTCGACGATAGCGAGCGACTCGACGGTCACTCCCAGCTTCGCAGCGAAGGCTTCGGCGGCCTTGGTCGGCTTGCCGTCCTTGAACGCCGCGGTCTCGGGCGGGCCGATGACTTCCTCGTCGAGATCGAGCTGGCGCGTCGCCACGTCGTGCACCAGCAGCGCGAGGCGTCGCGGCGTGCCGAGGGCGCGCACGGCGCCGTGTGAGAGGCGCGCCTTGGCCAGCTCCTCCGCGGCGATCTTCGGCAGAGCCGCCAGGGCGGCGTCCACGAACGACGACGGGAGCTCCTCGGCGCCGATCTCGAGCAGCAAGGGTAGGGTCGAGGCCATCGGGAGCCGAAGGATTAGCCTATGCTCCGCGCGGATGCAGTACCCCTTCGAGCCCATCGGCTTTGCGCGTTCCCCCTTCACGGAGCGCATGGAGGCGCCCCGGCAGGCACCGGGCGGGGCGGCGGGGCGCATCGAGTTGCTTCCGGGCCACGGCTTCGAGGACGCCCTCGAGGGCCTCGACGCGTGGGATTACGCGTGGGTCCTCTTCGTCTTCCACGAGAACGTGGCGCAGGGGCGCGGCTGGCGGCCGAAGGTGCAGCCACCGCGGAGCAGCGAGAAGCACGGCGTCTTCGCGACGCGCTCGCCCCATCGCCCGAACCCCATCGGCCTGAGTTGCGTGGGCATCGAGCGCATCGAGGGCCTGGTCGTCCACGTGCGCGAGTTCGATCTGCTCGATGGTACGCCGGTGCTCGACCTCAAGCCGTACGTCCCGTATGCCGACGCGCGCCCCGATGCGCGGAGCGGGTGGCTCGAGCCGCGCGACCCCGCGCCGGAGTGGCGGATATCCTTCGAGACCGAGGCGCTCGCGCAGCTCGCGTGGCTCGAGTCCCATGGCGTCGAGCTGCGCTCACGCATCGAGGCCGCCCTGGCGCTGGGCCCACACCCGCACGCCTACCGGCGGATTCGCCGGCACGGCGACGGCTATCGCCTCGCGCTCAAGGAGTGGCGCATCGACTTCGCCGCCGTCGACCACGTCATCTCGGTGAAGTCGATCGCGACCGGTTATCGCCCGCGGCAGCTCGCCGTCGACGCGAGCCTCGCGCTGCACCGCGACTTCGTCGCAACGTTCACCTCCGGCGCCGCGTGATCGCGAGCGCGATGGCCATCCCGAAGATCGCGCCCCACGCGCCCGTGTCGGCGGCGCCGGCTTGCGCGCATCCGCATCCCTTCGACGAGCCCGTTCCTGCGGGCCCTTCCTGATTGGCCCCGCCGTCGCCGCCGCCACCCGACCCGCTGCTCGACGATCCCGAGCCGCCACCGCCGCCGCTCCCTCCGCTGCTCGACCCGCTGTCTCCCCCTCCGCCATCGGCGGCGCCCCCGTCGGGGGGAGGCCCGCCGTCCTTCGTGCCGTCTCCGAGCGGCCATCCGGGATTGGTTCCCTCGCCGCTGTAGGCGCCCCGGTACGTGAAGTCCTTCTTCGTCCCGTTGAAGTCGAGGTCGTAGCCCACGTCGGTCGATACGCTCGACAGGTCCATCTTGGCGCCCCGAAGGGGGCTGCCGGTCTTCGGATAGAAGTCCATCGAGCCCAAGGTGACGCTCGGCTTGTTCACGTACTGGCCCGCGTTGGCGACCGTGTCGGTCACGTTGCTCGTCTGAGTCGCCACCATCCCGGAGAACGCCGTGGTCGCGAACACGGCGTTGCCCACGGCGAACCCGATGCCCGATGGCGCGTTCGAGAACGCGATGCCGGTGCCGACGCCGTAGACGGTGTTGTTGTACGCGATGGCGTCGATGACCGTGTACCCGTCGTGATCGGTGAAGTTGACCGCCCCGTACATCGCGTCGTCGACGAAGATGTTGTCGTGGACGTGCACGCGTCCGGTCGCCTGCACCAGGTAATCCTCGTCGTCGTGGACGAAGAGATTGCCGTAGAGCTCGTAGTGATTCTGCGCGCCGGGTCCGGTCGTGGGAAAGCCATCGACGAGCACCTGCGGCCTCGGTCCTGACGTCGTCGCTGCGTGGTCGGCCTTGATGAACACGTTGTTCGAAAGGACCGTGGTGGTGGGCTGCGTCGGAATGCCTGGCACCGAGGGCCACGGGTTCTGCTGCTTGATCTCGATGCAGTAGCCGGTCGGCTTGTCGACGAGGTTGTCGTCGATCACCCCGTCGATGAAGGGATCGGTGCCGGTGCTGTTGCCCAGGTACATGCCCGTGCCCGCGCCCAGGATCTTGTTGTGGCGGATGATCCAGCCCCAGGTCGGCACCTTGGTCGAGATGCCGTCGTCCTGCTGTCCGAGGTCGGCCGGGTCTCCGTCGTTATCCATGTCGACGAGGGTGCAGCTCTCGACGCGAACGTCGTGGACGACGTTCGACGTTTCCCCCTTGGCGCTGATCCCGAACGCGCCCGCGACGTGCATGCCGTCGATGTAGAGGTTCTCGATCGCCAGATAACTGGAGTTGGTGATCTCGACGACGTTGCAGCACCCGTCGGGCGAAGCCTGGAAAACGGCCGTCGGCGGGTCGGCCGGGGGACCGGTGACGGTGATCCACTGCGATGACGTTCCATTGAGATTCGAAAGCGGCAGCGGTGTGGAGCCCATGGGCGCGTACTTCCCGGCGGCGAGGTGCAGCGTGTCGCCCGGCTTCAGCGTCGCCAGCGCCGTCGTGTAGTTGCTCGGATCCGCGTTGACGTCCGCGGCGCGCGCGACGTGCACCGATGGCAGCAGCCATGCCGCGACGAGCGAGGCGACGAACGCACCGGATGGAGTGAGGGCCCGCATGCCCCTATCTTGGATCACTTCCAGCGCAGCGTGATCTCCATCGCGCCGGGCGTCACGAGTCCGTACGACGCCGTCACCTCGCGCGCCCGGGTGAGCTGCACGATGTAGCGGATCTGCTCCGCGAGCGAGGTGCGTCCGTGCGGCGAATCACAGTAAGGATGGCCGACCAGCACCATGCGCGCGCGGTTGGGCGCGACGTGCGTCTCCCACGAGCCGTGCGTGTGGTCGCTCTTCCACAGCTCGTCGGCCATCGAGATGATCTTCTCGGGCGTCGCCGTCGCCATGAGCACCTTGCGGACGCGTCCGAAGCTGATGTCCGTCGTGTGGTGCAGGAACTTGAAGTACTCGTGGCGGGACTGCTTCGCGGGCCCGGTCCAGATGCCGATGCCCATCGCGATCAGGGAGTGCTCGGACACCCAGGGGGGCAGGACCTCGGCGAAGATCTCGGCGCGCTCGCGCTCGGGCATCAGGCTCGCGATCTGCTCGACGCCGCGGGGGCCCCACGCCCAGAGGGCCGAATCGCGCGCAGCCGTCACGTAGTACTTCTTGAGCTTGGGCTCCTGCGCGTCCCCCACCCATCCGATGCTACACCCTGGACTCGCAAGTCCATGTCGCTCTCGGTCTTCGACCTCTTCACGATAGGCATTGGTCCGTCCAGCTCCCACACGGTGGGGCCGATGCGGGCGGCCCGTCGGTTCGTGCTGGCCCTCGAGCGCGAGGGAAGGCTCGACGACGCGGCGCAGGTGAAGGTGGAGCTCTACGGATCGCTCGGCGCCACGGGCAAGGGCCACGGCAGCGACGGCGCGGTGATGCTGGGCCTCGAGGGGGCCGAGCCCGAGACGGTCGAGCCCGATGCCGTGCGCCCGCGCGTCGAGGCCATCACCTCCGGTGCATCGCTCTCGCTCCTCGGCAAGAAGCCGGTGGCGTTCAGCCCCGCGGAGCACATCGTCTTCCACCGGCTGCAGCAGCTCCCGAAGCACCCCAACGGCATGCGCTTCTCGGCGTTCGACGCCGGCGGCGCCGAGATCGCGCAGCGCACGTACTACTCGGTGGGCGGTGGGTTCGTCGTCGGCGAGGCCACGTCCGCCGACGCGCCGGCGATGCCGACGCACGAGACGCGCGTGCCGCACCCGTTCACCACGGGAGCCGAGCTGCTCTCCCTCTGCGCGACGCGCGGGCTCTGCATCGGCACGCTCATGATGGAGAACGAGCGCGCGCTCGCCGGCGGCGACGACGCGCACGTGCGCACGAAGCTCCTCGCCATCTGGACGGCGATGCGCGCGTGCGTCGCGCGCGGCTGCGAGCGCGAGGGGATCCTTCCCGGCGGCCTCAAGGTGAAGCGGCGCGCCCCGGCGCTGCACCGGAAGCTCGTGAGCGACGCGCGGCGCGACGACCCGCTCATCGCGCTC
>DASVWO010000281.1:0-8030 GCA_036393165.1 Polyangiaceae bacterium
TTCTCCTGGATACCGACGGCGGCTGGAAAGCATGCGAGATCAACGCCGACTGTCCCGGAGGCCACAACGAGGCTCTCGGCCTCCCTCGGCTCGCCCGCGCGGCCGGCTTCTCATCGGCGCACGATCCGACGCACGTCGTGCCGCGCCTCGTGGCCCGCTTGCGAGAGCTCGCGGACGGCGGAGCCGTCGGCATCCTGCACGCGACCGGGTACGCGGAGGACCTGCAGGTCTGCGCGCTCGTCGCGCGGGAGCTGGAGCGCGCGGGGACCCAGGCGATCCTGGCACCTCCGACCGCGCCGCACTTTCGCCGGGGCGATCTCTGCATCCACGGCCGGCCCGTGCGTGCGCTCTACCGCTACTTCCCCACCGAGTGGATGAGCGGCCAGCGCAACGTCGGCGACATCGCACGGGCCATCGAGGCCGGGCGCGTACGCACGCTCACGAGCCCGGGTCACATCTTCGCGCAGTCGAAGCTCGCGTTCGCGCGGGCATGGGCACACGGCGGCACCTCGGAAGCGATCCCGGATACGCACGAGCTGACCGAGACGGATCGCGACGCGATCGTGGGCGCGCGCGCGGCGTGGGTCGTGAAGCGGTCGATGGGACGCGTCGGCGACCAGGTCTTCGTCGGCGATCTGTTCCGCGACGACGAGTGGGGACCGGTAGTGGATCACGCGCGGGCGTGCGCCGCGAAGGGAGAGCGGTGGATCGCCCAGCGCTTCGTCCGCCAGCGCCCGCTGCCGACGCCGTGGGGCGATCGGTTCGTCACGCTCGGCGCCTACGTGCTCGACGGGCGATTCGCGGGCTACTTCGCGCGCATCACCCCGCGCAGCCACGTCTCGCACGACGCGCTCTGCGTCCCGGTGTTCGTCTCGACCGAGGAGGGGAGGAGCCCATGATCCGCCGCGCGCTCGCACTGTCTCCGATCGCCGCGTTCGCGACCGGCTGCGTCTCGCGGCCGTGGACGCCCTCCGTCGACGTCGCGTACTGGGCGCAGGAGCCCGACGTGCGCGAGACGACGCTCCCGTCGCGCGACGACGTGATGCGCAACTGGCAGCTCCCGCCCGGCGACCCGTGGTCTCCGTATGCGAAGTACACGCTGGTGAGCGCCATCGACGCGATGCCCGGCGGCCGGGTCGAGCTCCCGGACGTCGATTCGCTGGACGACGTGCAGCGCGCCCGGGCTGCCGCCGTGCGCGTCGCCCAGGAGGGGCTTCCCCCGGGAACGCTCTTCGTGGTGGACATGCGCGGTGCCGCTTCGGTGGCGTTCGGCGTGACGCTCTCGCGTGCGACCGACGGCCGCGTGTCCCTCGTTCCGACCTTCAACAACTGGCCCGCCGACGACGAGCTCGTACCCGCGGAGGAAACGCTCTCCGCGATGGCGGCCATGGCGCCCTACGTCGACCCGAACGCCCAGGGCACGGTCCCCGTGTTCCTGCTCGATTCGTGGCGGCTCGCGTACCGCTTCGACAGCCCCGGCGACGACACCTACGACAATCGATACATCCTGACCTCGAGCGATCTTCCCGACGCGGCGACGCTGCGGGCGCAGGGGATCGTCCGCGTCGTGTACGTCGTGCAGAGCCTCGACGACACCACCCTGGAAGAAGACGACCTGCACCCGAGTTTCATGGACTGGCAGAGCGCGGGCATCCGCATCTCGATGGTCGATCTCGACGTGCTCGAACGGCCGCTACCCCCGCAGGGGTGGTGGACGGTCTTCGACGACGAGGTGCTCGTGGTGCAGCCGCGCGTCACCATCATCGACGAACCGGGCTTCTACATCCGCGCCCACGGAGGATTCGGCGGCATTCATGCGCGCCCGGGCGGCGTGTACGGCGGCGGGTGGACGTTCCACGGTGGCTGGGGCGGCAGTCACGGTGGAGGCGGGTGAAGCTTTCGGGTTAGCGTTTCGTCCATCCCGCGTGCGCCTCCGAAGGATGCCCATCCTGATGCTGCTCTCGCTGGCGGTCGCGAGCGTCTCGGCGTGGATGGGCGACGGCGCACGAGCAGAAGCGCCTCCGCCCGCGCGTCGCACGCTGGAGGACTACCGCCACTTCCGCATCGCCGCGATCGACCTGCTCGGAAGGATGCCGACGCGCGACGAGATCGCCGGGTTCGAGCGGAGCGACTTCGACTTCGCGCGATGGGTGGACCGGGCGCTGACCGGGCCCGCGTACACGGAGCGCATGACGCGCATCTACATGGACGTGCTGCGCCTGGAGCCGAACCTGAACTTCCGGAACGCGACCTCCGAGCTGCTCCGGCACGAGGTGCTCGGCCCGGACGGCAAGAACGTGTGGGTCTATTACCGCGAGAACCAGCGGCGCGAGCGGCCCGAGACCGACGGCGAGTTCTGTCTCAGCCCCGACGAGACCGGCGTCGTCATCCGCGCCCGGCAGCCGGACAAGGGCACGCCCAAGAAGGTCACGAAGAAGACGCTCGATCAGTTCACCGTCGCGGTGCGGCCGTGGTGGCTCTATCGCGACTACAAGACGCGCGAGCCGAAGCAGCTCTACGGGACCGACGCGTGGAAGAACGCCGATCCGCAGTACCGGCCCGTCGAGTCCCTCGTCACCGAGGACGGCAAGCCGGTGACCGAGGTGCGCGTGTGTCGCGAGGAGGCGAGCGCGCGCGACGCTGGCCATGTCTACGCGAGCGGCCGCACGAAGCCACCGCCCAAGGACGCGAAGCTCCCCGGCGGGAGAACGCGTCCCCCGCCGGTCGACAGCAGGTATGCGACGCAGCACCAGGGAGAGGAGGTGGTCTGCGCCACCAAGCTGGGCCTCGACAACGCCCCCGACTGCGGTTGCGGCGTGGGCCTCGAGCGCTGCATCCCCGGGGACGGGAACAACGGCGGGAACGCCTTCTACTTCCCGAACCACATGCCCCTCGGCCCGGGCTATCCGCTCGACGACGCGCGTCAGCGGCAGGAGCGTTGGTTCCCGTACTGGTGGTCGCGTGAGGCGGTGCACTTCCTCGACGATCTCTTCGCGAGTGATCGTGACTTCCGCGAGATCCTCACGGGCAAGCAGAGCTTCGTGAACGGCCCGCTCGCGCAGTTCTACGGGTCGATCCAGCGCAGCAACTGCTGCGGGCCCGAGACGGGATTCGGCATGCTGCAGGAGAGCGAGCCCCTCTTCGAGCCGCGCGCGGTGCCCGAGGATCTCGAGCCGCAGGACGTGAGCACGTGGAAGCTGGTGACCGATCGCGGGCCGCACGCCGCGGGCATCCTCACGATGCCGATGTTCCTCGAGAAGTACGCGTCGGCGCGGGCGCGCGGGGCGGCTCTCTACAACGACTTCCTCTGCAAGTCGTTCGTCGCCGACAACCAGCAGCTCACGGCGTCGACGGAACCGAACCTCATGGTGCGCCCCGGCTGCAAGACGTGCCACGCCACGCTCGAACCGCTGGCGGCGTACTTCGCGCGCGTCGAGCCCTCCAGCTTCGTGTTCCTGCCCGAGTCGCTCTTTCCGGTGCACAGCACGACGTGCAAGCTCGACAAGAACGGCCGGCTGAACGGCGGCTGCAACGCCCTCTACGACGCCGCGTTCGCCGACGCGAAGTCGGCCACGCTGCGCAGCGCGTACGGATCGCCAGAGCACGCCGACGAGACGCCGGCCGGCGCCGCGCGCGACATCGTAGCGATGCCGGAGTTCGCAGCATGCGCGGTCCAACGCGTGACGTCCTCGTTCCTCGGGCGGCCGACGAACGCCGACGACCAGGCTCTCCTCGACGAGCTCACGAGCTCCTTCGTGCGCTCGGGGTTCAAGATGCGGTCCCTCGTGAAGGCGATCGTCCTGTCCGACGCCTACGGGAAGTCCAACAACCTGGCTTCGGGCACCTGGCGCGGAGGCTCGCAGTGAGGGGGGGCCTCTCCGTCGTCGCCGGTGCGGCGCTCGCGCTCGTGGCCTGCTCGCATCCTCCGGAGGTCGTCTATCCGGGGCCCAAGCAGCCGATCCGGCCGTCGGCGGTGGTCGCCGAGGACACTGCACCCAAGGAGGACCTGCGCCTGGTTCCTCCCGAGGTCTACATGCGCACGTACTTGCAGCTCTTCGGAGGGCTCGCTCCGCTCGACGTGCAGAAGCGGGCGCGCGGGGGCGACGGCGCCGCCCTGTTCGACTCGTGGGACGACTACGTGTCGGCGCTCGGCTTTCCAGACTACCGCCTCGACATTCCGCGCCAGACGCAGACGAACGCGCTGATGGTCGCCACCTTCGAGCGGCTCGGCGTGGCGCTGTGCGACCGCGCCGTCGAGCACGATCTGAAGGGGCCCAAGGGCGGCGGTCCTCCCGCGGTGGCGGAACGCGTCGTCTTCGCGTTCGATGTCCCCCGCGGAGAGATCGATGCGCAGGGGTTCGCCACGCGCTTCGACGTGCTCCATCGCACCTTCCTCGGTTACCCGGCCGCCCTCGCGCCGTCGCAGCGCGGTGCGCGCTTCTACCAGCTCTATCGCGACATCGTCGCCAGCCATGCCAAGGCCGATCCGAAGTCTCGCTTCACGCCGGAGGAAGCCGGCTGGGCCGCCGTCTGTTACGGCCTCGTGCGCCATCCGGAGTTTCACCTCTATTGAGCAGCAGGATCACCATGAAGACCTCGCGTCGCTCGTTCCTCAAGGTCCTGTCGGCCGGTGCCGTCGCGGCGGTCGCCGGCTTGCCGACGATCGAGTCGATGGCCGACGTCGTCGCCGCGAGCTCGCCGGACTTCTTCGTCTTCATCATCGCGCTCGGAGGATGGGACGTGACGCTCTGGGCCGATCCGCGCAACGAGCTGCGAGGCATCGTGCATCCGGCGTCCACCGAGAACACCGACACGGGGCCGCTGAAGCGCTGGGTGGACGCGCCGCTGGGAGACACGGGCTTCAAGACGTTCGAGCTGGTGCGCCCGAAGGGGTCGAATCTCGTGTTCGGCCCGGGCATCGGTGATCTCGCGGACATGGTCGACCGCATCACGGTCGTCAACGGACTCGAGATGAACACCGTGGCGCATCCCGACGGGCAGATCTTCTCCACGACCGGCCGCCACCCGCAGGGAGGGACCCGCGTCGCCAATGCGAGCATCGACACGATGATCTCGAACGAGCTGGGGCGCGATCAGCTCTTTCCCACGGTCAGCGTGCGCTTCCCCTCGGCGTACGTCGGCGAGAATCTCGACCGCCGCGTCGTCCCGCTGGCGATCGACGACGTCGGGTCCATCAGCCGGACCCTCGCGCGGGCGCAGCTCTACGACGGCGACGCCGAGCGCGATCGCGTCACCGCGATGCTCTCCGAGGAGGCACGCGACCTGGCGAAGCGGTCCACGTATCCGGACGTCCTCGACGGCATGGATCTGCAGTACGCCGCCCTGCGGCGGATGCTCGGCAGCAGCCTCCAGGACGTGTTCAGCGCCAACGGCCTGCGCAAGGCGCATCCCGAGTTCGACTACAAGGCGCGCTTCACCGGCGGCCCGGCGGTCAACGCGGCGTTCGCCGTCGAGGCCATGAAGCGCAACGTCGTGCGCTGCGTGAGCTTCGCGGTCGGAGGGTTCGACACGCACGGCAACAACTACCGCGGTCAGGCGCAGCTCCAGCAGGAGACGTTCGGCCTCGTCGCCGAGACGATCAAGGCGCTCGACGCGACGCCGCACCCCACCAAGACGGGGGCGAAGCTCTCGGATCATGCGCACATCCTCGTCGTCAGCGACTTTTGCAGGACTCCGCAGATCAACCTCGGGATGGGTCGCGACCACTATCCGAACAACTCGGCGCTCGTCGTCTCGCCGCGGTTCAAGGCCAACTTCGCCTTCGGCAAGACGGATCCCGATCAGCTCCTGCCGCTCCCGGCGCGCAAGTTCGTCGACGGCGAGCGCGCCATTGCGCCGCCCGATCTGCTCGCGACCTTCCTCTCAGCCTTCGGGGTGGACCCGCGCAAGTACATGCGCGACGGGGAGCCCGTGCCGGAGCTCCTTCGCTCGTGAGACCGGCGCTCTTCCTCTCGCTCGCCGCGTCGGCTGCGGCGCTGGCGGGCTGCGGAGCCGCTCCGCACACGCGCGCCGCGGGAGCCGTGACGCCGCTGACGGTGCGCGCGGTTCCCTGGAATCCTTCGCAGGCGCAGGTCGGGCACGTCGCCGCGGTGGCCGACACCGGCAGCATCGTCGCGGTCTTCGGCGACGCCGGAGCCACCGTGCTCGGATCGGGAGCCGTCGTCGCGGTCGACCACTCGGTGACGGACTGGGCGAGCGCGAGCACGATCGCCGGAGCCGATGGATCCGCGCGCTGGATCGTCGGCATCGACCGCCGCGGCCACTTGCACTACCTGCGCGGCTCCAGCGCATTCGAGGACGTGTCCGGCCGCTATGGTCTCGATGGTCGTGCGTTCCGAGCCGCCTCGATGCTCGACGCCACGCGCGCGGGGTTCCTCCTCGACGGAGGCCTCGCCATCGCCGACGGGCACGCGGTTGCACGGTACGACGCGCTCCCTCCTCTGATGGACATCGCCGGGGGAGGTGGGCGCGGCGCCGCGATCGGGTCCGACCTGCTCGTCGCGTTCGATCCGACCCTTTCGTCGACGCGGACCTACGGTCTCCCCGGTGTCGCCGCCGTCGCCGTGGCCGGCGACGGTCGCATCTACGCGTCCACGCGCCGCGCCCTGTACGCGACCAAGCCCGATGGGGAGCTCGCGCTCGTCTACGACGCCGAGGGCGAGACCTTGCACGGGCTCGCCGCTTCCGGCGCGCACGTCTGGTTCGCCGATGGCCCCGAGCTGGGGATGGTCGAAGGCGATCACGTGGCGGAGACGCGTGGCGCGAAGGTGCCCCAGGACGCGCACCTGTCGCCCACCTCCACCGGGGACGTGTGGGTCCTCTCCCAGGGCAAGCTCGATCGCTACGCTCGCGTCGAGGCGGAGCCTGCGCTCGCGACGACGTGGACCACGACGCTGGCGCCGATATTCGCCCGCGTCTGCGCCGCCTGCCACCAGCCCAGCGGCTCGTCCGGTACCGATCTGTCGACGGCCGAAGCCTGGGAGTCCGAACGTGCCGCCATCCGCGACCGCGTCGTCGTCACGCGCACGATGCCGCCGCAGGGTCATCCACTCTCGGACGCGGATCGTGACGCCATCCGTAGCTGGGTGGGTGAGCGTTGAGGCGTAATGGCACGGGTCATGCTGACTCGTAGGGCGTGGCTGCTCACAAGACAGTTCGATCTGACCGGAGGGCCGGATGAGCCGCGTGCTCGTCGTGGACGACGACGAAGCCGTCCGGATCGTCGTCGAGGCGGTGCTTCGCGCCGACGGGCACGACGTCGCGACGGCGGGTGACGGTGAGACCGCGCTCGGTCTCCTCGGGCATTCGCCTGCTCCGTCCCTCGTGCTGCTCGATCTCATGATGCCTCGCCTCAGCGGATGGGATGTCCTCGAGGCGATGGCGCATCGTCCGCAGCTCGCGGACGTGCCGGTCCTCGTGCTCACGGGATACGACGAAGTCGGCGGCCTGCCCGGCTGCTGTCACGTTCTCCACAAGCCCATCGATGCCGACGTCCTTCGCGAGCGGGTGCGCCAGCTCGAAGGCTGAGGCACGACTCACCGGGGCGGCGGGGCTTTTCTCGACACGAGGAACTCGACGAGCAGGTCGAGCTCCCGCGGCTTGAGGGTGCCTGCGAAGGCGGGCATGTTGTGCCCCCCGTTCGAGATGCGGATCACGAGCTGATCGCGCGTGAGCAGGTCGCCGATGTGCGTGAGGTTCGGTCCGCGGCGCCCGCCCTGGCCCTCGACGAGGTGGCAGTTGAGGCATCCCTTGTCGTGGAAGAGCTTCGCGCCCTCGGCGACCGGGCCGGACGTGGCGCCGACGATGTCGGCGGAGAGCGGAGGCGCGTCGAAGTTCGGGGACCACGACGACCGCGCGCCGACGATCCAGAGCGAACCGATCATCAGCACCGTCAGCACGACCATGCCAATCGCCCAGGGGCGGCGGCGTGCGGCGCGCTCGCCCTTGTTGGACACGAGTGGCGCCGAGACCAGCAGCGCGCCCACGAGCAGGGGGGCGAGCAGGATCAC
>DASVWO010000282.1:0-4183 GCA_036393165.1 Polyangiaceae bacterium
GCCGCCGAGGCCGAGGCGATGCGGCGCGGGCTCACGGCGGCGCACTTCTCCTTCAATGTCCCGGCGGGGCGCTGCGAGGACTGCGCGGGCGAGGGGTACGAGACGGTCGAGATGCAGTTTCTCGCCGACGTGCAGCTTCTCTGCCCGGTGTGCCAGGGACGCCGGTTCAAGCCCGAGGTCCTGGCGATCAAGCACCGCGGCAAGTCGATCTCCGACGTGCTCGAGATGACGATCGACGAGGTGCTCGCGCTGTTCGATCCGGAGGACGACCGCGACTACGTGCTGCGCCGGGCGCTCGATCCGGTGGCGCAGGTGGGGCTCGGGTACCTGACGCTGGGGCAGCCGCTCTCGACGCTGTCGGGCGGCGAGGCGCAGCGGCTCAAGCTGGCGCGCGCGCTCTCTGAGGAGACGAAGGGCACGCTCTTCGTCGTGGACGAGCCGAGCGCGGGGCTGCACGCGCAGGACGCGGCCTACGTCGTCGCCGCGCTGCACAAGCTGGTGGACGAGGGCGCGAGCGTGGTGGTCGTCGAGCACGATCTGGACGTGATCCGGGCGTGCGACTGGGTGATCGATCTCGGCCCCGGCGGCGGACCGCACGGCGGGCACCTCGTCGCGGAAGGGACGCCCGAGGAGCTCGAGACAGCGGACACCCGCACCGGACACGCGCTGAGAGAATTCACGGCAAGATCGGAAGATCAGAAGGGGCAAGGCCACAAACCTTCCCGATCTTCTGATCTTCCTGTTCAAACACTCTCCGTCTCGGTGTCGCACGCGCGCGAGCACAACCTCAAGGAGGTGTCGTGCGCGATCCCGCACGGGCAGGTGTGCGTCGTGACGGGGCCGAGCGGGTCAGGCAAGTCGTCGCTCGCGTTCGACGTCGTGTTCGCCGAGGGTCAGCGGCGGTTCATGGAGACGCTCACGCCCTACGCGCGTCAGTTCCTGCCCACGCTGCCGCGGCCGGACGTGGACGCCGTGACCGGAGTGCCGCCCTCGATCGCCCTCGAGCAGCGCACGTCACGCGGCGGCGCGAACTCCACGGTGGCGACGGTGACCGAGGTCGCGCACTACCTGCGTCTGCTCTACGCCAAGGTCGGCGAGCTGCACTGCCCCAAGTGCGACACCGTGGTGGCCCCCATGACCGCCGATGCGCTCTACGAGCGGCTCGTGCGCGACGGCGGCACGCGGACCGTGTACGCGCCGGCCGTGCGCGCTCGCAAGGGGACGTACCTCGACCTGTTCACGGCCGCGTCGCGCGCCGGCGTGAAGGCGGCCCGCGTCGACGGCGCCATCGTCGGCATCGAGCCCCCGCCGAAGCTCGCCAAGACGCGCGAGCACACGATCGATCTCATCGTCTACTACGGCAAGCTCTCGGGGCTCGACCGGGCCACCTTCGATCGCGCACTGGCGTGGGGGGCCGGCTCGCTGCGCGTCTCGGACGGACAGCCGTCGGCCAAGGCGAACGGCCACGAGCGCATCCTCTCGACGGCGCGCGCGTGCCCCGCGTGCGGGACCGGCGTGCCGGAGCTCGACCCGCGGTGGTTCTCCTTCAACACGAAGCAGGGGCGCTGCGAGGACTGCGAGGGCACCGGCGTCGAGGGCGGCCCCGAGGCGCTCGAGTACGAGGGACCCTACGACACGTGCACGACGTGCGAAGGGTCGCGCCTCAGCGCGGTGCCGCGCGGGGTGCGTCTGCACGGCGAGACGTACGCGCAGACGACGGCGCGATCCGTGACGAGCGCGCTCGCGCAGGCTCGCGCGTGGAGCTTCGAGGGGGACGACGCGACGATCGCGAAAGCGCCGCACGCGGAGCTCGTCCGGAGGCTCGCGTTCGTCGAGCAGGTGGGGCTCGGCTATCTGGCGCTGGATCGCCCGGCGTCGACGCTCTCGGGCGGAGAGATGCAGCGGCTGCGCCTGAGCGCTCAGCTCGGGAGCGGCCTCACGGGCGCGCTCTACGTGCTCGACGAGCCGACCATCGGCCTGCACCCGCGCGACACCAAGCGGCTCCTCTCGAACCTGCGCTCTCTCGCCGACATGGGGTCCACGGTGCTCGTCGTGGAGCACGACGCCGAGACCATCCGGGCCGCCGACCACGTGATCGACCTCGGCCCGAGCGGCGGGCGCCACGGCGGACACGTCGTGGCGGAGGGACCGGCATCCGTCGTCCTGAACGACCCGAAGTCGCCCACGGCTCGCGCGCTGCAGGACGGCGCGCGCGTCGAGCGACCGAAGCGGCCCATGGCCGACGCGTGGATCGAGCTCTCCGGCGCGCGCGCCAACAACCTGCGCGACGTGACCTTCCGCGTGCCCGTCGGACGCATGTGCGTCGTCGCCGGCGTGAGCGGCTCGGGCAAGTCGACGCTGGTGCGCCACGTCTTCTACCCGGCCCTGCGGCGCGCCCTGAAGCTCGTCACGCCCGAGCCGGGCGCGCACGGCGCCATCAAGGGAACGAAGGCGGTCCGGCGCGCGCTCGCCGTGGATCAGTCGCCCATCGGTCGCACGCCGCGGAGCGTGCCGGCCACCTTCCTCGGCGTCTGGGACGACGTGCGCAAGCTCTTCGCGTCGCTTCCCGAGGCGAAGACACGCGGCTACGGGCCGGCGCGCTTCTCGTTCAACAGCGCCGCCGCGGGCGGCCGCTGCCCGGCCTGCGAGGGACAGGGCACCATCGTGGCGGAGATGCCCTTCCTGCCGGACGTCGTCGCCCCGTGCGAGGCGTGCGGCGGCTCCCGCTTCGAGCCCTCGACGCTCGAGGTGCGCTACGCGGGGCTCTCGATCGGCGACGTGCTCCACCTGCCGGCGCAGGACGCGGCCCAGCTCTTCGTGAACCATCCGAAGATCTGTCGCCCGCTGTCGACGCTCACCGACCTGGGCGTCGGCTACGTCCAGATCGGCCAGGGCTCCAACACGCTGTCGGGCGGCGAGGCGCAGCGGCTCAAGCTCGCGGCCGAGCTGACCGCCGGCTCCGCGCACGAGCCCACCGTCTACGTGCTGGACGAGCCGACCACCGGCCTGCACCTGTCGGACGTGAAGCGCTTGCTCGGCGTCCTCGAGCGTCTCGTCGAGCGCGGCGACACGCTCGTCGTCATCGAGCACCACCCCGACGTGATCGCGTGCGCCGACTGGGTCGTGGAGCTCGGCCCGGAGGCTGGCGAGCACGGCGGTCGCGTCGTCTTCGAGGGCGAGCCGCGCAAGCTCACCCGCGCGAAGACGGCGACCGGCAAGTACCTGCACGACGCGCTCGCGCCGTGACCGTCGCGCGTCGCGCCCGGCGCGTTATGCTCCGTCGCCCATGACCAGCAGCGACTCCCGCGTCCTCGTGGTGGACAACCCGTACACCGGCGAGCCCGCCTGCCGCGTGCAGCTCGCCGACGAGGCGACGGTGAGCGCGACGCTCGACCGCGCCCGCGAGGCCGAGCGCGCCTGGCGCACGAGCAAGCTGGGCGACCGCATGGCCGTGTGCGAGCGCGCCATGGCGGCGATGGAGAAGAGCGCGCCGGCGATCGCCGAGGACGTCACGCGCATGATGGGCAAGCCACTGTCCCAGGCGTCCGGCGAGGTGAAGACGTGCGTCGCCCGGGCGCGCCACATCATCTCGATCGCCGAGAAGGAGCTCGCCGACGTGGTGCTGCCGCCCATGGCGGGCTTCGAGCGGCGCATCGTGCGCGAGCCGCTCGGCGTGGTGTTCGACCTGCCGGCGTGGAACTACCCGCTGCTCACGGCGATCAACGCCGTCGTGCCGGCCGTGCTGGCCGGCAACGCCGTGGTCGTGAAGCACAGCCCGCGGTCGCCCCTGTGCGGGGAGCACTTCGCCCGCGCGTTCGTCGACGCGGGCGGGCCGCCGCACCTCGTGCAGGCGCTCGACTGCGACCACCCGACGAGCGAGCGCATCGTCGGCGACGAGCGCGTCGACCACGTCGTGTTCACGGGGTCCATCTTCGGCGGGCACCGGATCGTCGAGGCGGGAGCCAAGCGATTCCTGCACACGTGCCTCGAGCTCGGAGGGAACGACCCGGCGTACGTGGCGCCCGACTGCGACCTGGCCAAGACCGTCGAGAACGTCGTCGACGGCGCCATCTACAACGCAGGCCAGAGCTGCTGCGCCGTCGAACGCGTCTACGTTCACGCCTCTCTCTACGACCGCTTCATCGCAGCCGCCGAGCCGCTCGTCCGCGCCTACGTCCTCGGC
>DASVWO010000283.1:0-15074 GCA_036393165.1 Polyangiaceae bacterium
GTACGTGAGCTGCTTCTGCAGCGCCTCGTGACGCTGGCGAGCCGCGGTGGCCGCCACCTGGTCTCCCTGGCGTTCGGCGAGGTCGATCGCCTCGGCGGCCATCGCCCACGCGCTCGCCGTGCGTCCGATCGCTGCCCAGCAATCGACGAGATTCAGGCGCACGCCCGGCGTGTGCGACAGCTGCGCCGAAGCCTCGAACTTCGGGCAAGCGTCCGCCGTCTTGCCCGCCGCCATGAGCTCCTTGCCCTGATCGAAGAGCAACTGCGCCGCCGCGCGATCGTCGGCGCGAGCGCCGCCGGTCCAGAGCGGGGCGAGTCCCGCGGCGAGCAGGAAGATCAAGCGCCTCAAAGGTGATCGAGTGGATTGTACCGCGGGCCCGCGGAGGAGGCCCCCGCGGGCGACGAGGTGCCACCTTTGCCTCCTCCGTGCGGCCTGTGCCCGTGCGCAGCGGAAGGAGCCGCGGAGGCCGATGCCGACGCGATCGGCGCAGACTCGGTCGTTGCCTCCGGAGCGCTCGGAGCAGGCGGCTCGATCGAGGTTGCATCCTGCTCCGGCACCGATGTCGGGATGGCGGCCGCCGTGGCGCTCGCCGCCGGCGACTCCGTCACGTGCGTGGTCCGGGAGCGACTGACGAGGAGCACGCCGATGCCGAGCGTCACGAGAAGGAGCGCCCCGCCGCCCGCGAGGGCGAGCGTCACGCCCGGTCTGCGACGCGCGAGGCGCGTGACCACCGTGCCTCCGACGGTGCCGAATTCGGGAGTCGACGGCCCCTCCGGCGGCTCGACACGAACCGTGGTGACCGCGTCGGTCGTCGTGTCCCCGTCGAGCAGCATCGCCACGCGATCCGCGATGTGACGCGAGCGCGCGGGCGCGAAGCCCGCAAGCACCGCTGCGACCGTGGCGACGCTCGAGCAACGGCGCGCCGCGTCCTTCTGCAGGCAGCTCGCGACGAGGCGCACGAAGTCGGGAGGCAGGTCGCTCCGGATGGTGGCGAGCGGCGGTGGCTCCTCGGTGAGCACCTTCGCCATGAGCTGCCCGAGCGACTCGGCGCGGAAGGGCAGCTGCCCCGACGCGAGCTGGTAGAGGATGACCCCGAGCGACCACACGTCCGCCCGCGCGTCGACGTCGCGCGCGGACTTGAGCTGCTCGGGCGACATGTAGTGTGGCGACCCGAGCAGCGCCGTCGCGCTCGTCGCGAGCGAGGCCGGATCGCCGAGCGCGTTGGCCTTCGAGATCCCGAAGTCGAGCACCTTCACGCACGGGAGGCCCTCGGGCCGGCGGGTGACGAACAGGTTCGCCGGCTTCAGGTCACGGTGCACGATGCCCAGGGCATGCGCCTCGGCGATGGCCTCGCACGCTTGAAGCACGTACTCCGCCGCCTCCTCGACCGAGAACGTCCCGCGACGCTCGGCGACGAGGGCGCCGAGGTCACGCCCCTCGAGCAGCTCCATGACCATGTACGGCGTGCCGTCGTCGAGCGACCCGACGTCGTGCACCTTGGCCACGTGCTCGCTCTTGAGCTTCGCCGCCGCGCGCGCCTCGCGCAGGAAGCGCGCGGCCGCCTCTGGCGTCGACGCGGTCGCTTCGGGCAGCATCACCTTGAGCGCCACCTTGGTGTCGAGCTGCAGGTGCGTCGCGGCCAGCACCTTGCCCATCGCTCCCGACCCGAGGACACGGTCGATGCGGTACTTGCCCGCGAGCACGTGGCCGGTGCGCAAAGCGTCGGCCGCTGGCGCGGCCGGGACCGCGGGAGCAGGGGCCGCGCGCGCCATCGTCGCGGAGGCGCTCTCGACGTCCGCTACCAGCGCAGCCTGCGCCGCCAGCTCCTGCGCCGCGATGCGCTCGACCCACGCCGCCACGGTGGGCGCGATCGCCAGCGGGATGCCCGACTCGATCGCGTCGGCCATCTCGGCCGCCGTCGCGAAGCGCTCTTGCGGCTCGCGCGACAGGCCGCGCATCACGATCGCGTCGAGCTCCGGCGGGATCTCCGGCACGACGGCGCCCGGGGGAACGACCTGCGCCGTCATCACCTGGCGCATGACCCCGGTCTCGTCCGCGTCGTGGAACAACCGCCGGCCCGCGAGCAGCTCCCAGAACACGACCGCGGCGGCGTACACGTCGCTGCGGCGCGAGACGTCGCCTCCCGTGATCTGCTCGGGCGCCATGTACCCGAACTTGCCCTTGAGCTCCCCCTTGCGCGTCGTGTGCAGGCGGCCGACGGCCTTGGCGATCCCGAAGTCGAGCACGCGCGCCATCCCGTCGGCGTCGACCATCACGTTTTGCGGCGACACGTCGCGGTGCACGATGTCGAGCGGCCGTCCGCGCTCGTCGCGCGCCTCGTGCGCCGCGTGGAGTCCCCGCAGCACGCCGGACATGACCGCGGCGGCGACGGCGGGGTGCACGCGCTCTCCAGCCAGCTTCGTGTTGCGCAACAGGCGTGCGAGCGTCGCGCCGTGCACGTACTCCATGACCAGGAACAGGTCCTCGTCCGTGGCGACGATGTCGAGCGTCGGTACCACGTTGGGGTGCCGCAGGCGCGCGGCCAGGCGCGCCTCGTCGAGGAACATCGAGACGAACTCGGGCTCGCCGGCGAACTGCGGATGCAGACGCTTGATCGCGACGGTGCGTGCGAACCCGGCGGCGCCTTGCTGCCGTCCGAGATGCACCGTGGCGATTCCTCCCGCGGCGATCTGGCCGTGAATCGCATAGCGGCCGACGGTGCGAGCCGGGCCCGGCATCCGCTCGGATCATACAACCCGCCACGGCTGGCGCGTGGCGCGACGTCAGGGGAAGGTCCCGCGGACCCGGTAGAGCTGTCCCGCCGAGCGACGGAACGCGACCACCACACGGCCTTGATCATCGGGCTGGATCGAGTCGGCTTCCCCGCTCGGCCACGTGAACGGGACCGGGCTCGCGGTGCCGGCTTCCAGATCGGCTTTCCAGGCCTCGCCGCCGTCGAACCAGGTGACGTACCGCCCCGACGGAGACGCGGCCGTTGCGACGTCCCAGTGCAGCTCGGGAGGCGTCCCGCGCAGAGCCACGTCGTGCATCTTGCCGTCGAGCGTCGCTTCGACGATGCGATCTCCCCTGGGGCTCCGGACACCGAGCAGCACAGTTCGCCGCGAAGGAACGGCGCCGAGTGCCACGCCTGGCAAACGACCCAGCGGCCGGGGCTCCCCCCCCGCAGCGGAGACGACATAGATGCGTCCGAAGGGCAGCCCTTTCTCCGCGCGCATGTAGAGCACGCGCTCCGCGTCGAGCCAGGACGGCAGATTGTCGTCCGCGTCGGCGGTGAGGCGCGTGGGCTGCGTCGCTCCGTCGGCGTCCACGACGAAGATGCCCCCGGTTCCCTCCGTCGCGTCGTGGAAAGCGAGGCGACGCCCGTCGGGCGAGAAGGCCATCTCGACGACCGACTGCTCCGCGCCCGTGAGGACGCGCACGTCGGACGCACCCGCGTCGACGACGCCCAGCGCGAATCGTCCTGCGCGCGCGACCGGGAACGCGAGCTCTCCGCGTGGACCCACGTTCAGCAATCCGGCCTGCTCGGCGCCGATCGGCAAGGGGTCGAGCCTTCCGTCGGCTGCGACCCGGAAGGCGTCGAAGACGCGGCGACACGAGGAGAAGACGGCCGACGTCCCGTCCGGGGCGATGGCCAGCGTGGTAGGCGCGGGCGTCACGGGGACCGACGTGACCGCGTGACTGTCGACGTCGAAGCGCACGATGGCCGCGTCGCGCGCGAAGTAGAGGGATCGGTCACGCGGGCCGAACGCGGGCCGCCGCGAGGTCATGCTGCCGGCCGTCGTGCAATCGAGCCCGGCATCGCCGGAGGTCGCCGACCCGAAGCACAAGAAGGCGCCCGGTCGCGGCACCGCCGTCGCTCGCCCGGTGGCCAGCCATCGTCCGGACGGCGAGACGACCAGGGAGTCGAAGATGGTCGAGGACGGAGAATCGTAGAGAAGGACGTCGCTCTCGCCCGCCATGCGGCTGCGGACGGTCCTTCCGTCGGCCTGCAGGTACAAGAGCGCCCCGGTGGAAGCCACGAACGCCGGGTCGCTGCCACGGACCAGTGTCGACGGCGGCCCGCCGCGGAGCGACACCTCACGCACCTCGGTCCCTTCTGCTTCGGCGCGCTCCTGAAAGAGGTAGACGATGCTGCCCGGAGCACCCGCGGCCGGCCGCGTGCTGATGCCGGCCGCATCGGTGAGCTCCGTGTCTTCGCCCGAGTCCGGATCGAGCCGGTGGAGCGCCACGCCGTGCTCCTCGTGGCGGGCGTAGGCGATCGAGCCGTCGTCGGCGAAGACGGGGAAGTCGGAGCACGTGCCGACGGTCGTCAGCGGCTCCGGCGCCGAGGTGAGGGTCAGCGCGGGCGCCGCACCCGAAGGAGCGAGCGGAGGCGCGGGCGCGTCGGACGCGGAGGCGACTGGAGGTTGGCCTCCATCTCTCATGCCGAATCCGAGCACCACGGCGGCCAGCGCTCCGAATGCGACCAGTTGCATCGGAAACGGCAGCCGGCGTGCGGCCGACACGCGGCGGCCCGGCGGCTCGATCGAGGAGAACTCCTCGAGCAGCATCGCAGCGTCGGTGAATCGGGCCGAGCGGCTCGGATTCAGGCATCGCTCGACGAAGCGGGCGAGCTCCGGGCTCACCCCGGGAACTCCCTCCGCGAGCAGATCGGTGCTCGCGACCCGACCGTCGCGATCGGTGGGCCGTCGGCCCGAGAGCATCTCCCACAGCACGACCCCGAAGGAGAAGACGTCGGCGCGCGCGTCGACCCGGTGTCCCACCGCCTGCTCCGGTGCCATGTATCCGGGCGTTCCCGCGATGCCTGTTCGCGTGAGATCGCTGCTGTCCGGAGGAGCTTCCGGCGCCTCGCGCGCCAGACCGAAGTCGAGGATCTTGATGCCGCCGTCGGGCGTGACCATCACGTTCTCGGGCTTGAGGTCGCGATGAATGATTCCGCTGTCGTGGGCGCGCGCCAGGCCCGCGGCGATCTCGCGCGCGTAGCGCAGCGCCGCGTCGATGGGGATGCGTCGCTGCTGGATCTCCTCGCGGAGCGTCGTGCCTTCGACGAGCTCCATGACGATGAACGTGACGCCGCGATGCTGCTGGACGTCGTGGATCGCCGCGATGGACGGATGCATGAGGGAGGCGGCCGCGCGCGCCTCTTCGAGCAGTCGCGCCGTCGCACTCTCGGAGGTCTCCGCAAGGACCTTGAGCGCGACGTGACGCCGCAGCTTCTGGTCTCGGGCGCGGTACACGATGCCGAGCCCCCCGCGTCCGATGCACGCCTCGATGCGGAAGTGCCCGAGTCGCGGCGGAAGGTCGGGCGCGGTCCCCCGCGTGACGGTGCGTAGACTGCCCTCGTGCGACGTGACCGTCGAGCGCGCTGCTTTCGAGCCGTCCTCCGGCACGAGGGAATGCTAGCGCATCCCCTCGCGCAGCGATTCGCGCTCGCAAACCGCGCGTGTGGCGCCACGTGGCGCTGCCACCGGCGTAGCGCGTGGCAGGGCGTTCCTCTTGCGAGTGACATCGCGCGTTTGCGCCCGCTCCGAGCGCCGGTGCGGCGCTTGCTGAGGTTGCGCCGTCATGACTCACTGGAAGGCTTCTGCGCTTCGGATCCCCATGGGCGCGCTCTGCGCCCTGGCTCTCGGGAGCGGGTGCAGCGCGGACGGCGCGGACCGGGAGTCCACCGCGACGACGGCAGAAGGCATGTACGTCTACTGGCCGCCGCCTCCTCCGATCACGCCGCCGACGGATCCCGCGTTCTTCCTGCAGCCCCTCGGCCGCATGTGCGTGGACTTCATCTACGGACAGATCGGCACCGCCGCGAACCTCTACCCGTGCAACGGCACGCTCGCGCAGCAGGTCGGCGTGCGCGAGTTCGGCAACTCCCACGACGTCACGCTGCACCTCAACGGCTACTGCGTCGGAGCCCGCGGGGGCGTCGCCGAGGGCGCGATCCTCGAGCTGCAGACGTGCGACGGCTCCGAGGGGCAGGAGTTCGCCTACGACGGAGACGCCCTCATCGCAGGGCACCGCCTGCAGCCGCTCAACCAGCAGCTCACACTGGTCGGGGGCGGTGGAGCGGGCGGCATCGCTGTTTCGCCGCCGATAGCGCGCCAGTACGTCATCAAGCCGCAGGGGGACGTGACCGGCGCGCGCACGCCGATGGTCCTCGCGACGCGCACGCTCTCCGAGAACGAGTACCTGCGCTTCGTCGCCGCGGACGGCTCGTCGCGCCCTCCGCACTCCGGGTTCGTCTCGGTCACGCCGGTCGGCAACGCCGCCCAGAGCGGATGCGCGCTGGGCAAGGCGATCAGCGGCGCGACCTGGGGCACCGTCGTGCAGGTCGCCGACAGCACCCAGCCTTACGACCTGCGTGGTTACCTCGATCCCATCAACTGCGGCGCCGGCACCAGCTTGCCCGTGTACCTCCAGTCCGGAGCGACGCTGCGAGGCCAGCGGAAGTGGACGGACAACGGGCCGCTGTTGCAGTACTCCGTCAACGAGGCCCAGACCGTCCTCGCGGCGGCCGCGGACGACGTGCGCATCACGGGCCTGCGACTGGAGGGACCTCCCGCGAGTACCTCCGACCCGTACGTGCTCACCCTGATCGAGCTCACCGACACCCACCGCATCCTGGTCGATCACGTGGAGATCTCCGGCGCCACGAACACGGGCGTCGGGATCGGCGGCGCCTATTCGAGCGGCGGGAACATCTGCCCGTCCTTGCCTGCCCAGCCGCGACCGACGCCCGTGCGCGTTGCGCGCAACTTCATCCACCACAACCTGGCGAGCAACGAGGGCTACGGCGCGGGTGCCGGGGATGGCGCCTTCCCGCTCATCGAGGGCAACGTATTCGACTACAACAGGCACTCGATCGCGGCCGACCCCGTGCTCGCCACGGGGTACGTCGCCACGGACAACCTCGTCCTGAGCGACGCGCCGACGTACAAGATCACCGACGAGCACGAGCAGGACTTCGACGTTCACGGAAGCGGCGGCGGAACGAACTACGTCGGCGGCTACGCCGGCGACTATGTCGACATCCTCTACAACACGTTCCTCGGGACCAACCGGAACAACTTCGCCCTGCGCGGGCTGCCTTGCCGTCCGGGCGTGATGGACGGAAACATCTTTCTGCAGGACCAGGACGACGCGCTGCTGTTCCTCGACTACGACGGAAACACGACGAGCAACCCGCAGAACTTCACGGTCACCGCCAACAACGCGTTCGAGTCCGCGAATCCCACGAACGATCTCGGGGTGGGAGACTTCGACGGCGACGGCGTCGATGACGTCTTCCTAGGCACCGGCAACGGGTGGTTCTACGCGTCGGGCGCGAAGGCCGAGTGGCGCTGGCTGCGCCGCAACACCGAGCCGGCGAGCGCGCTGCGCTTCGCCGATCTCGATGGTGACGGACGCACCGATGTCCTTGCCGTACACACGCCCGGCACGCTCGACGTTTCCTGGGGCGGCGTCTCCGGCTGGCAGCCCCTGACGACCATGCCGGCCGCGGTGCCCATCGGCAACGTCGGCGTCGGCCGCTTCGACACGTCGCCCGGTGACGACCTTTTCCTCACCGACGGCGCCACCTGGTACCTGGCCTCGGGCGGGCAGAACTTCGTCGCCGTCGGCGGCTCGTCGCACGTGGCCGCCGACCTTCGGTTCGGCGACCTGGATGGCAACGGCATCACCGACGTGTTCACGATCGACGGCGGGCGCTGGGCGTACTCGTCGGGTGCGCGCGCTCCTTGGAATCACCTGTCCGGCCCGTGCACCGGGAGCATGAGCGGCGTCGTCCTCGGCGACTTCGACGGCGACGGCACTGCCGACGTGGGCCAACAGTTCGTGGGAGTCGACGGGCAGGTCGGCGTGGTCGCCTTCGATGTGTCGTCGCACGGCACCGGCGCGTTCACCACGTTGCAGCTGCTGACGACACCGGTCGTGCTCACGGGCCGGTTCGATCCGAGCGCTCCTTCGGCATCGGCGGCCGTGCCGAGCCTCCTCCTCTGGTGGGGATTCGACGGGCTGCACTTCGTCGTGGCGGACGGCCCCGCGCCGGGCCAGACGTGGTCCCGACAGGAGATGCGCTGAAGGGTAGACGCTGCGCATTCCAGCGCCGCTTCCTCAGCGCTGTGCGACCCAGGCGAGCGCGTCTTCGAGCGTTCCGTCGATCCCTGGCGGTACTGGCAGCTCGTGGCCCACGTCGCCGAGGCTCATGAATCGGGTGGGAAGGCCCGCCGCTGCAAGGCGGTCGGCCTGGGCGCGCATGGAGTCGCGGGAGCCGTCCTTGTCCCCGGCCGCGAGGACGACATGCCGCACTCCGGCTGCTCGGAGGCGGTCGGCGTCGAGATCGAGGCGCATCGAGAGGAGCACGAGGCCCGACCAGCGTCCCGGCTCGTGCATCGCGATCTCC
Source organism: Polyangiaceae bacterium (assembly GCA_036393165.1). Lineage (GTDB taxonomy): Bacteria > Myxococcota_A > Polyangia > Polyangiales > Polyangiaceae > Palsa-1150. Next base: position 8,420 of record DASVWO010000283.1, read on the forward strand.
GCCGCGAAGTAAGCCCCGTTGGAGTAGCCGATGAGCGTGCCACTCGCGCTTCGATCGAGCTCACCGGGCGAGAGGGCGGAGGCCGTCGCGAGGGCCGCATGCACCGAGGGGGCGACCGTCGCGTACGTGCCGGTCCACATGCGCCCCTCGGGAGGCGACGGGGAGTTGCCGCGCGGGCACACGAGGAAGCCCCGCGCGGTGGCTGCGTGCTGGAGCAGCGGGCACGAATCCTCCGGGGTTGCCCACATGCCGTGCAGGTAGACGATGGGCGCATGAGGCGCGCTTGCGTCGGCCGGCGGGTACGCGACGCCCCAGTTGCCGGCGAGGCGCGTCGATCCGAGGAGCAGGATCGCGGGGAGGGCTATTGGGCGCACGGGGAGCTACTGCAGGTCGAAGCCGAACGTCTTCTTGGCATCTTCCCCCGGCGAGAGGTCCACGTCGAATCCCACGACGCGCGTCCCGAGGCGCGCACCGCATCGCACCCTCACGGGGGAGTCGGCGCCGTGCAGGTCGACCAGCGCGATCTCGACGATGTAGTGGCCCTTCGGCGGGTCGGCCCCGTCGAAGTACACGTTCTCCTCGTTCTGGCCGTTGCACCCTTCCTCGGCCGGGCAGTCGTGGTCGAGGTGGAAGCCGGGGGCCGCCGACTTGTCCTTGCTTGGCACCCGCTCGTGCGCCGGGGTGGTGACCGCGAGGTTCACGTCGGCCGTGGCGGCGGACCATGCGATCGTGAACTGCAGAAGGCCCGTCTGCTCGCCGCAGCCCTCATCGATGACGCCGTTGCAGTTGTCGTCGACGGCGTTGAAGCAGAGCTCCGGCCCCGTCGGCGTGCACGCCTGCACGAGCGCGACGCCGGGAGGTCCCGCGACGTTCGCGACGTTCAGCTTCGCTTCGGGAGATCGTGCGGGCGAGGATGGCCCGCACGAAACGAGGAGAGCCGCGAGGAGGATCGGTCTCAACGACTCAATGCGGGGTGGGGATGACGCCCGCACCGCCGAAGCCGGGCGGCGCGTTGCCGGCGTTCTGCGCCTTCGGCGACTCGGGCACCGAACCCACGTCGGCCTTCGGATACATGACCTCGAAGAACGCCTGGCGCGCCATCGGGCCGAGCGGCGCCGGCTCGTCCTTCAGCGCCATGAGCACGCCCTTCTCCTTCGTGAACTTGAGGATCTCGATGGCCTGGTCGCGCTTGACCTGGTTCTGCCCCTTCGCGTCCGCCAGCAGCTTGTTGCGGAGCACGACGCGCGTCATCGAGTGCGGCCCGTTGTCGATCTCGACCGACTCGACGAGGTTGCGCCCGAGGATGATGCGCGGCCAGTCCTGAAGCTGATCGCGCACCTTCACGTGCGAGATGGCCTCGGCGTTCTCGACCCATCGCGCGATGTCGCCGTTGTCGTAGTTTCGGTCGCTCCAGTAGCCGAAGGTCTTGTTGTAGAGGTCCTTCAGCTCCTCGATTGCCTCCGCCGGCTGGCTCGGGTCGTTGTACGTCGCGATGGCGCGCGACGCGGTGTCGGCGTCGGCACCGAGCATGAGCGCGAGCGCCGCGTCGGCCTTGAGCGCGACGTCGCTCAGCTTCTGGAAGATCGGGTCGACCATGTTGCGCGTGATGCCGCCCATGCCGATGGCGCGCGCCACCTGGTTGCGCACCTCCATGTCCGGCTGCGAGGGCGACAGCATGTCGATGAGCCCCGCGGTCGCGTCGGGCACCGGCCGGTGGATGAGCGTCTCGAGGTAACAAGTGCGCATGAAGTTGCCCATCTTGTCGGTCTTCGTGTTGTCGTGGATCTTCTTCGCGATGTCCTTCATCTGGGCATCGGTCGCGAGCCACGAGAGCGCGAAGCAAGCCTCCATGCGGCCCTGCTCGTTCTCCATCACGTCCTCGGCGTACTTCCACATGTCGTCGTAGCCCCTCGGGTCGCCCCACTGAGCGAACCCGTCGGAGGCGCCCACGCCGAGGGCGCGCAGCGTCATGCCGAGGATCGTGAGGCCGCCCTGCATGAGCGAGTCCCACGAGACGTCGAGCTTCTTGTTGCGGCGGTGCAGCTGCTTCTCGAGGATCTGCCAGCCGCGGCCCGGGTCCTTGGTCCACCCGAGATAGCGGAGCGCGCTCTGCGCCGTCGCCCAGTCCTCGGGGAACGGCGGCTGAGCGCCCTCCTTCGGGAGCGGCAGCTTCGGGTCGGACCACTTCTCGAGGAGCGGGATGGCCCTGGTCGACCCGAGCGCCGCCTCGAAGCGCATGCCGTTCGCGTGCGGCTGCGGCTTGTTCTCGGGATCGAGCCAGAAGAGGACACCCGGCTCTGCGACCTTGGCGAGGTAGTCCTTCTTCTCGGGGTGGAGCACCGCGAGGTCCGCCAGCATGCGCGCGGCGTAGACGCGCTCGTTGTCGTCGCGGCGCAGCTCGGGCCAGTCGACGTCGTTGTAGAGCTTGAGCGGGTCCTGCTGCATGCGCCAGCCGAGCACCTCGGCGGCGCGCACGTCGCCGATCTCGGCCATGCGCATCGCCGCCTCGTACTTCCAGTGCGCAGGCGGGTTGGTCTGGATGTACGCGTAGAGCGGGTCGCCGCCGCGCGGATCCTCGAGCTCGTGGATCATGTCGAAGATCTGCTTCGTCTGGAACTTCTCGCTCTCGGGGGTCGTCTTCTGCACCGTCTTGAGGGCGAGCACGAGGCCCTTGGCGCCGATGCCGTCGCGCAGCGCCTGGAGGAACTTCTCGCGCGACTCCTTGTTGGCGCGCCCGAGCGCGTCGACGAGCGGCTGCGTCGCGTCGGGGCTGCCGATCTTGCCGAGGCCGACGGCCGCCTCGCGCGCGACCTCGACGACCTTGTCCTGCACGAGCTTGATGAGCGTCTGCGTCCACTTCGCATCGGCGTTCGCCGACAGCGTGGTCGCGACGAGCTGGCGCACGCTGTCGCTCTCGTCGCCGGCCATGCCGGCCCACTTGTCGAGCGGCACGAGCGAGGAGAGCGCCGCCGTGTCGAACGCGGGATATCCGTCCAGTCGCTGGAGCGTCGCCAGGTGCCCGAGGCGGTACTCGCCCATGATCGCGTCGAACTGCGAGGCGTCCTTCAGGGCGACCAGAGCCCAGCAGATCTGCGGCTTGTCGCCGCTGCCGGCCTCGCCGACGGCCTTCTCCAGCGCGGGCTTGCCGGGGTCCGCCGCGGGCGACCCGAAGCCGGCGAGGGCCATCGCGGCGGTGCCGCGCACGGCGTGGTCGACGGCCGAGAGCCCCTTGATGATCGACGGGATGCTCTGCGTGTCCTTGAACCAGGCGAGGTGCACGAAGGCTTCCTGCTGCAGGCGCGGCTCGGTCTCCGTGTCGGCCCACTTGCGCCAGCGGGGGATCTGCTCCGCGCGCGGCAGGAGCTGGATGTCGGCCATCTCCTTGTTGACCTGCTCCTTCGTCAGCGTGGCCGCCTCGCCGTGGATGGAGAGGGCGATGAAGACCACCGCCCCGACCACGATGAGCAGACCGACGACGATGGCGATCGGCTTGAATGCACCGCGCTTGAAGTTGCCGTCGTCGCTGGGAAATGCCTGATTCATGGGGCCCTCTCGCGGCGGGACGATACCGCAGGGGGCGCGCCGGGAGGGCCGAAAAAGAGGCTAGAATCGTGCAGTGCGACGCGGGACGTCATGCCGGACCCTGCTCCTGGCGCTCGTCTCGTGCTCGTCTTCTTCCGCCCCGGCTCAGGCCGTCGATGCGGGCGCGGAGTCGGGACCGCCGGCCTGCACGGCGCAGGGGCCCTGCACCGCGACCTCCGGCACCGGGACGGAGTGCGTGAGCACCGTGCGCGTGAAGGTCGTGACGAGCAGCGGCGGGCCGGCTGCTTCGGTTCCCGTGTTCGTGTGCGGCACCAACGTGTGCAGCGCGCCGACGAGCACGGCGTCGGATGGATCACTGCTCATGCCCATCTGCCTGGACGTGGCCAAGCCGGCGATCAAGATCTTCGACGACCCCAAGTGGGTCCCGTTCGCGTCGCTCCTTCTCGGCGCCGGGCCCTCGTTCGACGTGTCGATCACGGTCACGCCGTTGCCGGCGGGCGGCAGCGTCCTCGCGACGGGGAACAACGCGTCGGGTGGGGTCACGCTCGCGGTGAGCGGCGCGCCGACCTTCGACCTCGAGCACACGACCGCCACGTCGCAGGTGTTCCGGGCCGCCTCCTTCCCGCTGGCAGCGTTCGCAGGGACGGGGCTCGATCCGGGCCCGACGCGCGTCGCGTTCGCGTGGGGTCTCGCGCCGCTCAACACGAAGCTCGCGCCGCCGGCGAAGCTCTCCGTGCCGAACGCTCCGAGCTGGCCTGCCGGCGCCGCAGTGGACGTGCTCCTCGACGGCACCGACACGACGACGGCGACGCCGCCTGCGCCGTGGGGAACGTGGGGCGTGGTTGCCTCTGCGCACGTGAGCGCGGACGGTTCGACGATCGCGACCGACGCAGCATCCGGTCTGCCCGAGGTTGCCCCCGTCGCGTTCCGGCTTCACTGAGCCGTTGCTCGGCGTCGCGTCTCTCCCACGTCCCCGGATGCGTACCCGTGACGCGGGAATCGCCTCGCGCGTCCAACGATCGTCTTCTGAATCGCGTTATCTACGTCGTGCCATGAACACCGTCGTCGTCGCCGCGGCCGTGATGATCGAGGATGGGCGCGTGCTGCTCACGCAGCGCAAGAGCGGCACGCACCTCGAGGGCGCGTGGGAGTTCCCCGGGGGCAAGGTGGAGGCGGGCGAAGATCCGCGCGAGGCGCTCGTGCGCGAGCTCCGTGAAGAGCTCGGCATCGAGACCGCCGCCGGGGAGATCGTGGACGTGACGTTCCACCGCTACGAGGAGGCCCGGAAGGCAGTGCTCCTGCTTTTCTTCGAGGCCAATAGAACCGCAGGATCGCCCGCGCCGCGCGCGGTGGACGTCGCGGCATTCAAATGGGCAGGCCGGGCGGATCTCGACCCGGCACGGTTTCCTCCCGCGGACGTGGCGGTGCTCGGCAAGGTGCGCGAGCGACTGCCTCGGGTAGAGTAGACGCATGCGGGCGATCCCCGCCCTCGTCACGGTGGCTGCGATCATCGCGCCCCTCGCGAGCGTCGCCTGCTACTCGGTGCCCGATCTCGAGCCATCCGACGGCGGCGTCGAAGCGGGTCGTGATGTCACCGGGCACAATCCCGACTCGAGCAGCGGCTCGGGAGGATCGAGCGGCAGCACCAGCGGCAGCGGCAGCAACAGCGGTAGCGGCAGCGGCGGCAGCAGCGGTAGCGGAAGTGGCAGCAGCAGCGGCGCCGCGAGCTGCGACGGCGGAGTGCTCTGCGCGTGCGCCAACGCGATGGATTGCGGGAGTGGCATCTGCGCGACATCGAGCATGGTTGGCAACACGCTCAACGGTGCCGTGGGGAACTTCTGCACGCGGGAATGCTGCACGTCCTCCGACTGCCCTTCGGGAACCGTGTGCTTCGCGTCGGGCGAAGGCGGTCAGTACTGTGTGGACCCCACGTGGCTGGGGCGTTCGAAGCCCAACGCTCCCCCGACACGGCAGGGCGGTTCCTCGTGCGGCACCGGGTCCCAGTGCAACTCGGGGCTTTGCGTCAGCGGTGCATGCGCCGACACGTGCTGCTCGTACGCATCCTCCTCGTGCACGAGCCCCAACGCATCGTGCGTCTTCGGCGCCTTTCCCGGCAAGCAGGGCATCGACACCCACTTCGCGCCGCACTGCGCGCCACTCCCCGGCAACACGTCGCTGGGCAACCCGTGCAGCAACAACAGCGATTGTCAGGGCGGCCTTTGCTACGACTTCGGCGGGACGATCGGGTCCGACTGCACCCAGCCGTGCAGGACCTCGCCCGAGTGCGGCAGCGACTCCGTTTGCTCCTGGGACATCCAGGGCAGCGACGTGTACGCGGCGTGCTTCCCTCTGGGGAGCCTCAGCAATTTCGGCGCGACCTGCAGCATGGACACGCAGTGCGGCAGTGGGGTCTGCAACTCGACCAACTGCACCGGACCCTGCTTCGCCAATGGGGACTGCAGCGCCGTGGCGGGCTGGCGTTGTTCGCCCGGGATCGTCCTCAATTTCATGACGGCGGGGATGTACCCCGTCCTGAGCTGCGGGCCTTGACGGTGATGATACGCTTGAGGCCACCGGAGTAGCCCGCCGTGTCGAGCACTTCCTCCCGTTCGGCGCCGAGCTTTCCCGAGCGCATCGGGCGCTATGACCTGCTGCTCCCGATCGCGAGCGGCGGGATGGCGACCGTCTACCTGGCGTGCGTGCGCGGCCCCATGGGCTTCGAGGCGGAGGTCGCGCTCAAGCTCACCCATCCGCACCTGCGCGAGAGCGCCGAGTTCGCGGCGGACCTGCTCGAGGAGGCGAAGCTCGCGGTGCGCATCCGGCATCGCAACGTGGCGGCGGTCATCGACGCAGGGGTCGATCCGCTCGGTGTCTATCTCGTCATGGAGTACGTCGAGGGCGACACGCTCTCCGGATTGAACAAGGGGGGCAAGCCGCTTCCCAAGAAGATGGCGATGCGCGTGCTCGTCGACGCGCTCGCGGGACTGCACGCGGCCCACGAGCTGCGCGACGAGAACGGCGAGCTCCTCGGCGTCGTGCACCGCGACTTCACGCCGCACAACATCCTCGTGGGTACCGACGGCGTGGCTCGCCTGACGGACTTCGGGATCGC
>DASVWO010000284.1:0-4158 GCA_036393165.1 Polyangiaceae bacterium
GGCCAGGGCATCGCGAACGCCGTCGGCATGGCCGTGGGCGCCAAGATGGCCGAGGCGCGCTTCAACACCGCCGAGCACCCCATCTTCGACCACCACAACGTGTGCCTGGCCGGCGACGGCTGCATGCAGGAGGGCGTCGCGATGGAGGCCGTCGGTTTCGCCGGCCACCAGAAGCTCGACAACCTCATCCTCATCTACGACTCGAACGCCGTCACGCTCGACGCGATGGCCACGGAGACGCAGAGCGAGGACACCGCCAAGCGGTTCGAGGCCATCGGCTTCGACGTGCAGACCGTGGACGGCCACGAGATGGAGGCCTTCGCCGCCGCCTACGAGCGCGCCAAGAAGGCCGGCAGCGGCAAGCCGCAGCTCATCATCGCCAAGACCCTCATCGGCAAGGGCATCCCCGAGGTCGCCGGCACGCAGAAGGCGCACGGCGAGGCCGGCGCGAAGTTCGTCGAGGCGGCCCGGGCGGCGCTCGGCCTGCCGCACGAGCCGTACTTCGTGTCGGACGAGGTCCGCTCCTTCTTCGCCGCGCACGCGAAGCAGCTCGACGCGGGGTACGCCTCCTGGTGCAAGACGTTCGACGCGTGGAAGGCAAAGAACCCGAAGCTCGCCGAGGAGCTCGCGGGCTCGCGCGCGGCCGCGTTCGCGGACGGGAAGGGCGCCCGCGCCGTGGACACGACGGCCCTGTTCGCGGCCGTGCCCGAGTTCCCCGCGGGCACCAAGATCGCGACGCGCAAGGCGGGGCAGGACGTGCTGCAGCCGCTCGCCGCGAAGGACACACTGCTCGTGGGCGGCAGCGCGGATCTCTACGGCTCGACGCTCAACTACATCGGCAAGCCCGGCGAGGACGACTTCAACCCCGGCCACCGCAGTGGACGCAACATCCGCTTCGGCATCCGGGAGCACGGCATGTGCTCGATCATGAACGGCATCGCTGCCCACGGCATCTTCCGGCCGAGCGGCGCGACGTTCCTGGTCTTCGCCGACTACTGCCGCGCGGCGATCCGTCTCGCGGCGCTGAGCCACCTGCCGGTGATCTACATCTTCACGCACGACAGCGTGGGGGTCGGCGAGGACGGGCCGACGCACGAGCCCGTGGAGACGGTGCCGGGCCTGCGTGTCATCCCGAACCTCGACGTGATCCGGCCGGCGGACCCCGAGGAGACCGCGGGCGCGTACGTCGCCGCGCTCGAGCACACGAGCGGGCCCACGCTGCTCGCGTTGACGCGGCAGGCGGTACAGCTCCTCGAGTCGATCCCGGCCAGGACGCGCCGCGAGGGCGTGCTCAAGGGCGGGTACATCGCGAAGAAAGAGAGCGCGCCGCTCGATCTCATCCTGCTCTCGGCGGGAAGCGAGCTGCAGCACGCGATGAAGGCCGCCGAGACCCTCGGTCCGGGCACGCGCGTCGTCAGCATCCCGTGCTTCGCGCGCTTCGATCGCCAGCCGAAGGCCTACCGCGACGAGGTCCTTCCGCCGTCGTGCCGCCGCCGCGTGTCGATCGAGGCGACGGTGACCTCCACGTGGGCCAGGTACGTCGGCCTCGACGGTGCGAGCGTCGGCATCGACCGCTTCGGCATGTCGGCGCCCGGCGGCGAGGTCATGAAGCAGCTCGGAATGACTCCCGAGAAGCTCGTCGAGACGGCCAAGTCGCTGACTCGGTGAGAGAACTGCGGCTTCCAAGCGAAAGAGAGACGTGGACGGTAGCGATCGCGACACTTTGGACTGGAGTCTCCACATGGCCGACTGGATCTCCCACTCGTCGGACAGGACGCGACACACTTTCAGTCGGCCCACCGACTGTTTCAGTCGGACGAGCATCATCTTCAGTCCAACCTGCATCACGGCGAGTCCGCCACCCGACACTTTCGGTCCGACCAGCAGCCCGTCGGACTGAAACCGTGACACGTCGGACTGAAACTCCCGCTCGTCGGACTGAAACTCCGACACGTCGGACTCGAAATGTCGCTGGTCGAGTCGGATGCGCAGGTTTTTCAGTCGGCCACTGACCACGTCGGACTGAAACTGTGGCTGGTCGGCTCGGAGATGACGCTCGTCCGAGTGAAAAAGCCGGGAGTCGAGTCGGCCGTGATCGAGATCCAGTCCGCCATGGCGGGGATCCAGTCCGACGAGCGGGGGTTTCAGGCCGCCGCGTGGCTTCTACGACTCGCCGCGTGCAAGTACCCGCAAGGCCCTCGCAATGTCCCTTCGGTCGTCCCGGGGTGCCTCTTTGCCGGCGCCGGCGGCGCGAAGGTCATGACCGGCTTCCGAGCCTCTCACGTGATCAGTACCGTGAAATCCACAAATCGCCGCCGCGATATTTTCGGTCGCTCGTCGTTTTCGCCCGCCGCCCATGGGGCGATGCTACGACTCCCGACTAATCGGTGAGGCCGCCGGCGGCCTTGTCGATGATCCAGGTGACCGCGCCCCGGCAACCGCGGACGATGCGGGCGGGGGTCTCGTGCACGTTGCCCTGGAGTGCCCACACGCGCTCGAGCGCCGGGCGCTTCACCGCGCCGACCGCGAGGATCAGCACGGCGCGAGCGTGCTCGATGACGGGGACGGTGACCGTCAGCCGCGCCTCGCGCGAGCCCTTCGCCGGCACCGCGGCGGCGAGGCGATCGACGACGTCGACCGTCGGTTCGCCGGGGAAGAGCGACGCCGTGTGGCCGTCGTCGCCCACTCCGAGGACCATCACGTCGAAGGCCGGGATGCCCTCGGGGCCGAGCTCCACGTGCGCGCGGATCTCCTTGTCGTACGCGCGCGCGGCCGCCTCGAGGTCCTTCGCGTCGGCCGGCATGCGGTGCACGCGTGCCTGCGCGATGCCTGCCGGGTCGAGCAGCGTCGCCTTCGCCCAGCGGTAGTTGCTGCGGTCGTCCGTCGGCGGCACGGCGCGCTCGTCGACCCAGAAGATCTCCACCTTCGTCCAGTCGAGCCCGGACTCACGCGCCAGATGCCCGTACGCGTCGCGCGGCGTGTTGCCGCCCGAGAGCGCCAGCGTCGCCCGCCCGTTGCGCGCGATGGCATTGCGCAGCCCCTTGACCATGCGCGCCGCGGCGTCTTTCGCCACCTGCGCGGGGTCGCGCGAAGCGACGAGCTGGCCGGGCACGACTTTGGTCGTCATCGGACTCCCCACGTTAGCGGCGCTTCATGCACACGCCAACTCCTCGCCGCGGAGCTCGTCGACCCACGTGGCGGCGTCCTCGAGCGCCGCATCGCGCGTCGGCCGGTGCAGCGTGCGGTCCAGGAGCGCGGCGCTCGAGTCGTCGCGCAGCCGCACGCGCTGCTCGATGCGCTGAGGTTCGGCGGACGCGCACCGGATCTCCATCCGCCAGCACGCGGCATTGCCCTCGCGCTCCATCTCCCCGTGCACCGATAGGTCCGGGCTTCCCGCATCCACGCTGAGCGCGCGGATCGATGCCCCCTCGGCGCCGCCTCCCTCCTCCGTGCGCAGCGAGACGGCGATCGGGCCTCCGTCGCGCCGCACGAGCCTCAGCTTGCCGGCCAGCGACGTCGCCTTCCACCCGAGCCGCGTCGCGAGCCACCCCAGCAGCAGCGTCCCTTGCGGCCCCAGCACCGAGCCTTCCTTCCGGTCCTGCACGATCGTCAGTCCCGTCACGCGGTCGGTCAGCGGGCGCAGGCGCGGCTCGTCGAACAGACGAGCGCACAGCTCCTGCCACGGGGCAAGCCTCACCCACGCGAGGTCCGCCACACCGGGACGCACGGCGGGCGCCTTGGCGCGCAGCCAGTAGACGACGTCCGCGAGGCTGGCGAGCGAGCCCCGTGACGCGTCGAGCACGATGCGGGTGGCGTCGGTCGCCAGTGCAGCGAACACCGGATCGTCGGCGTGCACCCGCCCCAGCCACACGAGCGTCGTCGGCACGTCGGTGACCATCAGGGCCCCGACCACGCTCGGCAAGCGTGCCGCCACGGCGCCGCGTGCGACGAGGGCGACCCTCTCGGAACAGAGCAGCGCGCCTTCCCCGCCACCGGGCGTACAGACGCCCGACACTTCCGCCTCCAGGGCATCGGGCCCATCCGGGTCCAGCCCCACCACGAGGGCGCGCGCTGGCGTGCCCTGCAGCACCTCGTCGACGAAGGGCACCCATTCGCGCGCGACCTCCGGGCGCGACGCGACGAGCCCCAGGTTCATCG
>DASVWO010000285.1:0-5176 GCA_036393165.1 Polyangiaceae bacterium
CGCCGGTGCATGGGCCGCGCGCTGGGATCATGCGGCCGCCGTCGCACTCCGGGGCGACGAAAGCTCCGCTGGTCCACCCGCCCACCGCCAACTATGCGCCGCCGGGCGGCTGCACCTCTCCGCTCCAGTATTACGGCGGCCCGATCATCGCGAAGCCGGACGTCGTGCAAGTGAGCTGGAACGATCCCGGTTCGCCCGTCGCGTCGTCCGTCGAAACGTACCTCGGTACATGGTGGCCGGCGATCATCAGCGGCCAAGCCAACTATCTATCGTTGCTCGATCAGTACAGCACCGCCGGCCTCAATGGAAAGGACGGCAGCGCCGGTTCGAACCAGACGTTCGCTGGCTACGGCACGTACGGGGGCCTCTACAAGATCACGCCGTCAGCCGCCAATCAGGGGGCATCACTGGACGATTCGGTCATCGGCCCGGAGATCGTCGCGCAGATCAACGCGGGCAAGCTGCCCGCGCCCCAGTTCGACGCCAACGGGTACTCGAACACCATCTATATGATCGACTTTCCGCCGAGCGTCACGAGCATCAGCCTGACGTTCGACGGGTCGACGATCACGTCGTGCAGCAGCTTCTGCGGCTACCACGCGGGCGTTGAGTACACGACCGGTAAGTACATCTACTACGGCGTGCATCCGGATATGACGACCGGGGCATGCAACACGAACTGCGTGCCCACGACCCAGACGGCCGGCTTCACTTACACCCTCGACGAATCCGTGGGCGCGATCCACTCGCACGAGCTTGCGGAGGCGATAACCGACGCCGAAATCTTCCTCGAGCCGCTAACGCCGAGCTCGACGGACTTCTTGCGCCCCGGCGGATGGGACAACTTCGACAGCAGCGCGACCTGCAGCGAAATCGGCGACGCGTGCGCGTGGCCGACGACGCTCCCGACGGTCACGTACAACGGCACGAGCTATCCCGTGCAAGGCCTCTACAACAACGCCGGCTCCGGGGGACCCGACTGCGAGTGGCAAGGCGCGGGCGCGCCGATGTGCTCGACGAACACCGACTGCAGCAACCCGACGCCCGTTTGCAGCGCAGGAACCTGTGTCGGCTGCACGTCGGACACGCAGTGCACGGGCAACTCCGCGGGCGGCGCGTGCCAGCCCGGCGGTGCGTGCGGTCAGTGCTCGGCGACGAACCATTCGGCGTGCGTCGCGCCGACGCCCGCGTGCAACACGACCAGCGGAACGTGCGTCGCCTGCACGTCGGACAGCAACTGCTCCGGCAACACGCCGATCTGCGACACCGGCACCAACACGTGCCGCGCGTGCACGGCGGGCGACTGCATGGCGCCGACGCCGGTGTGCTCGAGCGGCGGCAAGTGCGTCGAGTGCGGGACGAACAGCGATTGCGCGGCGCCCACGCCGATCTGCGATCCGACCGGCAACACGTGCGTGCAGTGCCTCGTCGACTCGCAGTGCTCGGGCAGTACGCCCATCTGCGACGGGACGTCGCACACGTGCCGCGGGTGCACCTCGAACGCGGATTGCTCGGGCGCGGACCCGATGTGCAACACGAGCACGGGGCAGTGCGAGCCGGCGCAGCCTGACGGCGGCAGCGGCAGCAGCAGCGGGAGCAGCAGCGGCAGTGGAAGCGGCAGCAGCAGCGGCGGTAGCAGCGGAAGCAGCAGCGGCGGCGGAAGCGGCAGCAGCAGCGGCACCGGCAGCAGCAGCGGTAGCGCGAGCGGTAGTGGGAGCGGCGGCAGCAGCGGTGGAAGCAGCGGCGGAAGCGGCGGCGACGACGCGGGTGGCGGCGAGGACGGTGGCGATGCCGGCAACGGCGCCAGCGGCAGCAGCGGCGGATGCTCGGTGGGAACTACCGGCGGATCGTCGTCCGACATGGGGTGGCTCGGCCTCTTCCTCGTCGGCGCGGCGGTCGTGCAGCGGCGTCGGCGCGCCTGAGGGCAGGTCGGACCTGACCGCGGCGTATGAGTCGTCATGCGCCGCGGCAGTGTCCTGAGCCTTGTCTTCGCCCTAGCCGTCTCTCCTTTCGCCTTTCAGGCGTGCGGCGGAGCACCCAACAGCCTCGGGAGCAACGGCGGCGACGGGGGTGCCTCGTCATCGTCTTCGAGCGGCGGTAGCGGCGGATCGTCGGGCGGCGGGAGCAGCGGCTCCTCGTCCGGTGCTTCCTCCGGAAGCTCCTCGGGCGGCGGCAACTCCTCGTCGGGAGGGCACGACGCCTCGACGGACGCGTCCGGCTGCACGACGAGCATCCACGGCACCGTCTGGGACCCGGCGAAGGCGCACCCCGTCTACAACGCGATCGTCTACGTCCCGAGCGACGCGCTGGCCACGATCCCCCAGGGCCCCTCGTGCGAGCTGTGCGGCTCGCCTCCCTCGGGCAAGCCCGTCGCGGTGACCCTCTCGAAGCCGGACGGCACGTTCGAGCTCAAAGGTGTGCCGGCCGGAGCCGACATCCCCATCGTCGTGCAGGTGGGCAAGTGGCGCCGCGAGAACGCGCGCATCCCGATGGTCACCGCCTGCGGCAACGACGCGGTCGACGGCGAGCTGACGCGCCTCCCGAAGAACAAGAGCGAGGGCTACGTCCCGCACATCGCCATCTCGACGGGGCTCGACGCGGTCGAATGCGCCCTGCAGGGCATGGGCGTCGACACCGCCGAGTTCACCGACAGCACCCAGGACGGGCGCATCCACCTCTACCAGGGCAGCACCGCGTACGGCGCGACCGCGCCGGGCACCGGGACGCAGCCCGCCACGTCGCTCTGGAACTCGCAGCCGACGCTCAACCAGTACGACCTCGTGATCGACGCCTGCCAGGGCGCTGCCCCCACCGACAAGGCGCAGGCCGCCATCGACAACATCAACGCCTTCGCCGGGCAGGGCGGGCGCGTGATGCTCGAGCATTACGAGGACTACGTGATCTGGCCGACCACCGGGACCTCCGCGTGGAGCAGCACAGGCACCGAGGACACGCAGGCGCTCACGACGGTGGCCGCGACGAACATCGCCATCGACCTCGGCTTCCCCAAGGGCAACGCCTTCGCCCAGTGGGCGCTGAAGGTGGGCGCCTCGACGCAGCTCGGGCTCATCTCGACGCTGACCAACGCCCGCGAGGACGTCCTCTCGACGAACGCGCCGTCGAAGAGCTGGATGACCGGCCCGGTATCGGGCGGGGTGAGCGCCGACGGCGGCGCGCTCGAGAACGTGTACGAGTACTCCTTCTACGCGGGGTCAGCGGCGTGCGGGAAGGTGGCGTACTCGGACTTCCACGTGTCTGCCGGGACGCTCGCCGCGGCGGCCTTTCCCTCCGAGTGCGCGGGCGCGCAGATGGACCCGGTGGAGTCGGAGCTGTGGGAGTTCCTCCTGCTCGACGCCCTCTCGTGCACCCAGGACGACTCGCAGCCGCCCCAGGTGCCGCCCACTCACTGAGCCGCCTGCCGCGGATCGATCGCGTCGCGCGCGCCGTCTCCCACGAGGTTGAGAGCCACGAGGGTGGCAAGCAGCGCGAGCCCCGGGAAGACGACGAGCCACCAGGCACCCTCGTGCCCGCGCGCTTCACCCATCGTCTCTCCCCAGGAGGCCAGTGTGTCCGGCATCCCGACGTGCAGGAAGTCGACGGCGGCCTCCATCTGCACCAGGGAGGCGACCCCGAAGGCGGCGGCGACGATGGCCGGCCCGATGGCGTTCGGCAGCACGTGCCGCCAAAGGATGCGCAATGGCGCCGCCCCCAGTGCGCGCGCGGCCGTCACGTAGTCGGTCGCCAGGGACGTCAGCACCTCGGCGCGCACGAGGCGCGCGAGCTCCGTCCAGCGCGTGAGCGCGATGGTCCACACGAGCGTCGCCGTCGTGGGGTGAGGAACCGTCGCGATGACCACCAGCACCAGCACGAGCGTGGGAATCGCCGTGAGCGCCTCGACCGCACGCGTGAGCAGCGAATCGAACGCGCCGCCCACGGACCCCGCCGCCGCCCCCAGCAGCACACCGATCGCCACCAGGATGAGGGACGCACCCAGGCCCAGGGTGAGCGCCGTGCGGGCGCCATGAACGACGCGGGCGAAGAGGTCGCGGCCCAGCGCGTCGGTGCCCGCGGGATGCCCGCGCGTCAGCGGAGGCCGCAGCTGCTCGTCGGCTCCGGCCGTCTCGAGGGGACCGTGCGCCACGAGCGGCGGCACGATCCAGTCGCCCGGCCCTTCCTCCGCGCGCATGCGATCGATGTCGAACCCCTCGAGCGCCGCCGGTCGCGTCACGTTGGGCAGCACGTACGTCGTCCCGCGCCAGCTGCAGACGACCGGCAGATCGCTCGCCAGGACGTCGGCGAACACGGCGACGAGCGCGAGGCACGCGAGCACGAGCGCTCCGGCGCGCGCAATCCGGTCGCGCACGAGGCGGCGGAGCGACAGCCGCGCCATCGTGACGTACGGCGCCGCCACGCGCGACACCTCGTACATCGACTCGCGCACCAGACGTGGCGACGACGAGTCCTTGCGACGCGACAGGTCGATCGCGACGCTCGGCTCGTGCGGGAAGCGATCTTCGCTCACGTCTGCGTCCCTCGCTGACGTCGCCGGAGCACCTCGCGCACGCGCGGATCGAGCAGCCCGTAGGCCACGTCGCTCGCCACGAGCCCGAAGGTCACCGCCACGGCGGACACGAGCACGACCGCCATGAGCCACGCGGCGTCGTGCGCCTCGATCGCGCGCAGCGTCTCGAAGCCCACCCCCGGCAGCGCGAACACTTCCTCCACGACGAAGGCGCCCCCGAGGAGCACCGGCAGGTGCAGTCCGGCGAGCGTCACCGTGGGCATCAGGGCGTTGCGCAGCGCGTGCACGACCGCGATGCGCCACGCCGGCATTCCCTTGGCCCTCGCCGTGCGCACGTACTCGCGCCCGACCACCTCGAGCATCGCGCCGCGCTGCCAGCGCGAGAGCGTCGCGAACGAACCGACGGCGAGCGCCACGACCGCGAGGGCGATGCGCGCCCCGTTCGCCGAGGTCCCGAGCGTCATGCGCCGGAGCACCTCGGCCGCCGCAAACGTGGGCATCGCGTACATGACGAAGAGGAGCGCGCCGGACGCGTTGTCGAACGACTTGCCCCGCCTCCACGCCGACACCGCCCCGATGGGGATCGCCAGCACCCAGCTCACGAGCATCGCGAGGAAACACACGAGCAGGGTGATGGGCGCGCGGTCTCGCAGC
>DASVWO010000286.1:0-2304 GCA_036393165.1 Polyangiaceae bacterium
CGCTCACTTCGCTGCGGTGGGCTGCGGACATCAGGCTCCTCCCCGACCTGACGCACGCGGCGTGCCCGCCGCTTACCCTTGGTTGCCTGCGCAGCGGCATCGGCAAGCCCGTCGCGATTTCACGGGTGACCATCGATGACCTCGTGATCACCGCACGCGCGGTCGCGCGAATCGGCATTCTGAGCGCTCGACGGAAGCACTTCTGGCGATTGCTCGCCCGCGCCGCCACGCGAGGATCGCACGCCCTCAGACGGGCGATCACGTTCGCGGTCCAGGGTGAGCACCTGATCGAGTACACCGAGCACACCGTGCTGCCGCGCATCGAGCATGCGCTGCGGCAGACGCCGCGGGAGGCGCCGCACGAGCGCGAGCGGCGGCGGGTGGTCAGGCTACCCATCGCGGCCGGGGCGATGCCTCCATCCCCGGAAGCGGTCGAGGCCGAACATCCCGGGTGAGAAGCGGAAGAAGCATCACGAGCTCGCTCCCAGGAGTCGCATTGCGGCAGCGACCAAGCCGGGAATCGCCGCGACCATGTTGTCGACATCCGGGACCAGCGGAACGACAGGCGCGCGCCACCGGATGTCTACCGTGACCGTCACGACGGGACGCCGGTTGCGTCTCAAAGGTGGGCCCCGCTCGCTGTCCCGGCGCGCCCATTCGGGTAGCCACGCCGCGCGCGCGGGGGTTCGCGACGTGGCCCGGATGGCGTCGCGTATTTCTCGCGCGAGCCTCGCGGAACGTAGGTCTCCCATGACCAGCAGGCGCCCCGGCCTCGGTGCTCGGCTCATGTCGAGGCACGCCAGCATCAACATCGCGTGAACCGGGAGCGACTCGGCGCGAAGCCCATCGACGTACGACGCAAGCGCCTCCGGCGAGCACAGTGCGCCGAAGTGCACCGGCCGGCGTGTACGGACGTCGTGCAACGCGCGCACGAGCGCCAGCAGGGCAGCGACGCCGCTCACGTCTTCGGTGTCGTAGCGCGCCGCAACGAGCAGGCACGGCAAACGCTCGGTCCCCGGGATCGCGCACGCCACCGTGCGCGACGGCGACAGACCGCAGGCGACATGGCGCATCACCGAGCAGCCCGCGTCGAGCATTCCGCGGACGATGACGTCCTCGCGATCGGACGGCCGTCGCGTCAGCCGTTCGATGTCCGTTCGCAGCGACCCGTGAATGTCGTCAGCGGGCGCGTTCGCGAGCCGGCGCCGGCTCGGAGCACCTGCATGGGTCGGCGTCCAGGCGGGAGCGTCGCTCGCAGGAAACGTCTCGTCTCCGGCCTCGTCCACGAGCTCCTGCTCGCGGCTCATCCTGGGTTCGTTGGAATGCACCATGCGGATCAGCTTCCGGGGGCGTCGGAGGTCGTCACGATGCAGCTGCCGTGCATCACGCGAGCCGCGTCGAGTTCCCGCGCCCCGGGCATGAGCCACCCGGCCCGGAAGCCGAGCACGCCTGATGCAGAGGGGGTGTTCCATGATTCCAGGAAGAAACAAGCACGGGTCAACGCTCTCCAAGCGGCTCGTGCACGAGGCTGAGGGAGCTGTTTCGGGTGCCATCGCGGGAGCCGTCGTCGGCGCTCTTGCCGGTCCTCCCGGGGCGGTGGCAGGCGCAATCCTCGGCGGCGCCGCCGGAGCGCTCGCCGGCAGCGCGCTCGACAGACGAGCGTCTGCGAACGCCGCGCGCACGAAGGAGCTAGATACGGCAATCGGCGTGAGCGGCGGCGACATGGGCGCCCCAGGCCTGAAGCACCCCCCGGCGAAGATCGGTGCGTACTCGTCCGCTTCAACGGGCACCGAGAGCTCTGGCGGGACCCCCGCGGAGGGCCCCTTCGCGGCGCCGAAGGATTGACGTGGTCAAGGCTGGCGCGACGGCGAGGCCCTGATGGTTTCGGTCAGGTCCGATGCCCTCGTCTTCTTCGGAGCGACCGGGGACCTCGCCCACAAGAAAATCTTCCCGGCGCTGCAGGCGATGGTGAAGCGCGGTCACCTCAGCGTGCCCGTCATCGGCGTGGCGAAAGCGGGCTGGAACCTCGACCAGCTGAGAGCGCGCGCCAAGGACAGCCTGGAGACGCACGGCGGCGGCGTCGATGATGCGGCCTTCGACAAGCTCTCGTCGTTGCTCCGCTACGTGGACGGCGATTACGAGGACCCGGCGACGTTCGACCGCCTGCGTCGCGAGCTCGGTTCGGCGGAGCGGCCGCTGCACTATCTCGCCATTCCCCAGAGTCTATTCTCGACGGTGGTCGAACAGCTCGGCCGATCCGGTTGCGCTAGAGGCGGACGCGTCGTGGCGGAGAAGCCGTTCGGG
>DASVWO010000287.1:0-13375 GCA_036393165.1 Polyangiaceae bacterium
CACCTACCGCGCAACGGCCCTCCGGGCTGGCAGACCCTCGGACGCGGATTCGAAGCCCTCCTGCTCATGCAGGCAGGCTGGCGTGCCGCCGTCGAAGCGGGCGCCTTGTGATCAATCATCTGTCCCGGGACAGTTGAATCACTGGCTTTGGGGCCTCTTGCCGGCGACGACGTACTGATCGGGAAGCCCTGCGTCCACGTCGCGAACGACGAGACCAGCGGTCTCGAGGGCGCGGGCCACTTCTTCGCGCGGAACGCGGTGCTCGGGCGGCGGGCCGTGCTGGGCCTCGCGCGTGAAGTCGACGATGAACACTTCGCCTCCGTGCTTCAGCGCGACGGCCAGGCGCGCCGCGTAGTCGACGCGGTTCGCGATGTGGTGCCACGTGTCGACCACGAGGATGCGGTCCACCGAGCCGGGCGCGAGGCCCGGATCGTCCGCCGCGACCTGCTTCGCCTCCACGTTCGCGAGCTGGTTCTTCGCGGCGCGATCGCGCAGGTGCGCCACCATGTCCGGCTCGACGTCGAGGGCGAGCACCTTGCCGCCGGGCCCGGCCGCGCGCGAGAGGTACGGCTCGAAGTAACCGGTGCCAGCTCCGATGTCCGCGATGGTCGCCCCGGTCGCGATCTCCATGGCATCGACCACGCTCTGCGGCTTCTGCCACGCGTCGCGAGAAGGATCGTCGAACGTCTTGGACCACTCGGCCGCGTTCGTGAACGGGTGATGGTACGCGGGCGTCTCGGGAGGCGGCGCCGACGCGCAGGCCGCGAGCGAGAAGGAGAGCCCGATCAGGAGCCGCCGCATCATAGGGCGAGGCTAGACGCGATCGCGCTGGCCGGCATCGCCCCCGAGACGCGCTTGGACTCGCGGCCGTCGCGCATCAGGATGAACGTCGGGATGCTCCGGATCCCGAAGCGCCCAGCGACGTCCGGAACCGCTTCGGTATCGACCTTGGCGACGACGACGCGACCGGTGCGCTCGCGCGCGAGCTTCTCCAGCTCGGGAGCGACCATGCGGCAGGGGCCACACCAGGACGCCCAGAAGTCGACCACCACCGGCACGGGGGAGGCGCGGACCAGCTCGTCGAACTCCTCGGCGCTCCTCAGCGCGATCGGCTTGGCCAGCGGCAGCAGCGGCGCCTTGCACGCAGCGCAGTGTGCCTTGTCGGCCATGCGGGCCGGCGGCACCCGGTTGAGCCGGCCGCACGAAGAGCACTCGATGTTCATGGGCTCAAGTTGCGGTCGCCCGCTCGTCCGTCAAGACGGGCGAAGTACGCATCTTGCGTGCTGCGGATGGCAAGACGAGGAGCACGCCATGAAGCTCGGCTTCCTGGGTCTCGGTCACATGGGCTACCCGATGGCGCGCGTGCTGTTGCGCGCCGGCCACACGCTCGCGGTGTGGAACCGCACGCGAGACAAGGCGGAGGCGCTCGCCACGAGCGACGGCGCGCGCGTCGCCGTCTCGCCCGCGGACGCGGCGCGGGACGCGGAGGCGGTGCTTTCGATGCTCGCGGACGACGAGGCGGTGCGGTCGACCGTGCTCGGAGAAGGGAAGATGCCGGAGGCCGAGCCGCTCCTCCGGGGGATGACGTCTGGCGCGATCCACGTCTCGATGAGCACCATCTCACCCGCCCTGTCGCGAGAGCTCGCCGAAGCGCATGCCTCCAACGCGCAGCGCTACGTCGCGGCGCCCGTCCTCGGCCGGCCGGACGCCGTGGAGGGTGGACAGCTCGTGCTCCTCGTCGCGGGTCGGGACGACGCCGCGACCGCCTGCGCGCCCGTGTTCCAGGTGCTCGCGCGCGCCGTGCACCGCCTCGGCTTCCACGCCGAGCGCGCCAACGCCGCGAAGCTCGCGTGCAACTTCGTCCTGGCCTCGATCATGGAG
Organism: Polyangiaceae bacterium; assembly: GCA_036393165.1. Classification (GTDB taxonomy): domain Bacteria; phylum Myxococcota_A; class Polyangia; order Polyangiales; family Polyangiaceae; genus Palsa-1150. The sequence continues at coordinate 1,882 of DASVWO010000287.1, forward strand.
GTGTTCGGCGAGGCCTTCGCGCTCGGCGAGGGTTACGGCATCGGCGCGCCCGCGCTGCTCGCGATCCTGCAAGACTCGATGCTGCGCCCCGAGACCCTTGCGGCCTACGGCAAGCGCATCGCCGAGGCGCGCTTCGAGCCGGCCGGATTCCAGCTGAAGCTGGGCCTGAAGGATGTGGACCTCGTTCTCGGCGCCGCCGAGGCGCAGGCGCTGCCCATGCCGGTCGCGAGCGTGCTGCACGATCGCTTCCTCGTCGCCCTCGCCCGCGGGCTCGAGGACAAGGACTGGTCGGCCATCGCCCGCACGCTGCCCCACAGGCGTGCTGCGTGATCCCCGTTGGGCCAACCTGGCTGGCGCTCGTCCGCCGGGTCCGTGATAGCGGTGAGAAGATCGGACGAGCTAGCCGGGGAAAGCGTCACTCGCGTCGTTCTTGCCGAGCGCCAGCCGGTGGCTACTGGATCGAAGCACTTTCGCAGCGCGGGGGGGATACGGCTCGTCGTCCGGCCATGACGGTTCGTCCGGATTGAGGGAGGACCTGGCGATGTCCACGCGCCTCCTCTAAGAGAGGTGCCCGTGGAGGCGCAGGGCCGGCGGAACATTCGCTACGTACTGCTCGCCGGGGTGGTCTTCGGCGCCTGCATGGGCGCGTGCATCTACGGGTGGACGGGCAGCGGCTACTACGCGTTCCACGGCGGCTTCCTCTCCGGGTTCGCGTTTGCGCTGGCGACCGCCGCGTTCCTCAGGGTGTCGATGACCACGACGCACCTCGAGCTCGATGGCCGCGCGGCCGGCTTCGACGAGGACGAGAAGGTCCTGCGCGTCGGACCGGCCAATCATTTCAAGGGCCTCGAAGGCGTCGGGGGAAAGCTCTTCTTGACGAACCGACGGCTCCGATTCCGCTCGCACAAGATCAACTTCCAGAGCCACGACGAGTCGTACCCGATCGAGACCATCGCCTCGGTGGAGCCGGCGAGCTCCCTCGGCATCATCCCCAACGGTCTCCTCGTTCACATGCGCGATGGTCGGCGCGAACGGTTCGTGGTCACCAGCCGGGCAGCCTGGGTGTCCAGCCTTCGCAGCGTTCTGTCTCCCGCCGCCGAAGCTCCATTACCGTAGATAGGGACGGCGCGGCCCCTTGGCGGAATGGCAGACGCAGCGGGCTTAAAACCCGCGGCCCGCAAGGGCGTCCGAGTTCGAGTCTCGGAGGGGCCACTCAGGCGTAGCGAGCGATCGCCTCGCGCGACGTGAGCTCCTGCTTGTCGCCCGTGAATCGGTCGAAGAGGGCGCGGTGCGCCTTCAGGCCGAAGACGTCGTCGCGCGTGTCGTAGTCGCGGATCCAGCCGATGAGCATCTGCAGGTTCGCGTCCTGAGCCTCCTTGCTCTCGTACTTCTGCGGCTCCCAGGGGCGCGCGCGGGCGTTGGCGATGCACGCTTCGACTCCCGGATTGAGGAACAGCAGGCGCGTGCAGCGGGGCATCGGCACGGCGAGCAGGTCGGCGTAGCAGCCCTCGATGGCCCAGCGGTCCTCGCTCGCGAGGAACGACGCGATCTCGCGCGTGCTCTCGTCGAGCGGGCGACGGGCGGGAGGCGTCGTCGGCAGCCAGGCGAGCGTGTCGAGATCGAGATGGGGCAGCGCGTGCGTCGCCGCGAGACGAAGCGCCAGCGTGGACTTGCCGGATCCGGAGTTCCCGAGGATCAAGGAGCGCGACACGTCGAGCGTCACTGGCAGTTCGTCGCCGGCATCGAGTTGATCCAGTCGCTGATGAGCTCCACCGCCTCGAAGTGCTCGAGGCTGCGACCGATCTCGGGCATCGCGATGGCCGGCGCCGTCGACTCCATGCGGTAGACGAGGATGGACGACTCGGGGTGCTGGGGCACGATGTCGTAGGACTGCCCCTCCCCCGCCTTGCCCGCTGCGATGGGCATCTTGCAGATCCCGAGCTGCATGGAACCCGTCTCGTCGTACCCGAGGTCGAGGCCCGTGGTGCGCGCCTCGCCGCCCTCGCTGTGACAGTACGCGCAGTTCGCCTGCAGGTACGCGCGTGCCCGCGAGGCGACGTCGCCGGTCGTCGGATCGAACGCCGAAGGAAGCACCGGCGCCTGCGACGGGGACGGCGCGCCCTCGAGGATCCCGATGCGCGACCAGTGCGTCAGCTCGTTCTCCTTGGTGCCGTCGGGGTACGTGAAGTCGCGGTTGAGCTGATTCGCCCAGGGGCCCAGCGTGATGACGCTCCCGTTGTTGGCGTGGCACTTGGGACACTCGGCCTGGCTGGGCACGAGGTAGTGCGGCGACAGCTCCGTGCCGTTCGTGTTGACGAAGGTGAAGTCGAGGACCTCTCCCCCCGGCTCGATGGTCGCGTTCTGCTGCGCGTCGTCCCAGCGGTAGCTCACGCCCTTCCAGCCCGTCGTGCGGTGCACCAGCACGCGCGTCTCGATCCACTTCACCGGCGCGTTCGTGTCGCGGAGGTCGGCCGGGAAGCCGAAGCTCTTCGTGATCACCGTGCCCACGGGGAACTCGAAGCGCGAGCCCTCGACGTAGCTCACGGAGGTGCCCGGCGGCATCCAAACGGTGCGGTACTTCACCGCGTAGTCCGAGAAGAGCGGCGTCTGCAGGTCGTAGGGCGTGACGCCGTCGTTCGCCGTCACCGTGCCGTTCTGCAGCGTGACCATGCAGTATGCGCTCAGCGACGAAGGGAACGCTCCCTTGTCGGCGCCCGCCGTGCCGGGGAAGCACTTGGCGACGGTGCCGCTGTCGTCGCACGCGCCCCCGAGGGCCGCGAGGCCGACGAGCGCGGCGACCCCTACTGCGCGGGCAAGCCGGACCATGACACTGCGGGGAGCGGCGGGAGCATGCACGCGAACTGCGTCGCGTCGCAGTTGATGGTCTTCGACAGGTCCGGGTTGTTCGGGTCCAGCTTGTCGAAGTGTCCGTTGCACACGGCCGACGCCGTGGGCTCGTGGACGCAGATGATCATGGGGTTCGGGTACGACGGGTCCTGCATCATCGACGGGTCCAGGATCCCGTCGTACATGACGTCCGGCACAGAGTGGTTCGGAGTCGGATACGCGCTCGCCCCGGTGAGCAGGAGCGCGCCCACCTGACTGTGCAGGTCCGGCTGGTACCCGTTGTGGCTCCACGTGTTGTCGTGGACGTACACGTGCCTCGGCCACTCGTAATAATTCGGGTCGGTGAACTTCTGCTGCGACACCTCGTAGCTGATGATCCCGAAGCCCGCGGTCTTGTTGCCGGTGATCGTGTTGCCGAACACCTCCACGTGATCGTTGGCCATGACGAAGCTGCCGGTGCCGGCCGGAACGATGCTGACGATGTCGCCCGTCATCGCGAAGTTCTCGGTGTTGTTGTTCTCGATCTTGTTGTTGAAGACGCGCACGTTGTGCCCGCCTTCCTGCGGAAGGTTGGGAAGGTCGAACACCAGGATCCCGCCCGTGTTGTCGTGCGCGTAGTTGTCGTGCACGTCGGCGTTGAACGAGTTCTCGATCTCGATGCCGGCGACGTTCTGGAACGCCTCGTTGCTCCTCACCACGATGTAGTTCGACTGGCCGATGTAGATGCCCGAGTCGGACGCGCCGCTGATCTTGCAGTCCTCGACGAGCACGTCGGTGTCCTGCACCGGGTAGACGCCGTACGCGCCGTCGGTGTGGTCAAGCGCCGTCCACGTGACCTCGAGCGACTTGAAGGTCATCCCGGTCACCGAGAGCGTCTTGAAGGCGTTGCCCGGCGAGTCCTTCACCGTGAGCGACTCGATCGTGAGGTTCTTCATCGGGCCCTGCGCGAAGACCGCGTCGTCGGCCTGGGCTTGCCCGTGGAAGTCGAGGATCGTCTTGCCCATGCCGGCGCCGACGACGGTCACGTCGTCCGCGGCGCCGATGGCGAGCTGCATGTTGAACTGGTACGTGCCCGGCTCGAAGACGATCGTGTCGCCGGTGGAGACCTGCGCGAAGTCGCCGGAGATGTCGGTCTCGCTCGTCGACGGACACACGACGATGCACTTGCCCTTGCCGGTGCAGAGGGAGCTCGTGGTCGGGCACGACGAGCCCGGCGACGAGGAGCTGCTGCAGGCGACGAACGCGCCCAGCGCGAAGAGCGCCACGGGCGCGAGGATCCAGTTACCCCTCACGGCGTCTCGTTTAGCACGGAAGGGCCCGGCGTGCTTCGCACGCGGTAAAGATAGAAGTTCTCTTCCTCGATCATCGAGTCGTACAGCTCGGCGATGCGGACGACGCGCCGGCCGTCGACGAGCTCCGGCAGCAGCGGGCGGTTCATGATGAGCACCGGGTCCTGCCCGCGCTCGCGTCCGAGGCGCTCGGTGTAGTCGAGCGTCTCCTGGTCGGTCGGCTCCCATTTGCGGTCGCGCGTCCACTTCACGTACGAGAAGGTGCGGCCGGTGCGAGGGCTGTAGGCGACGGCGTGCGGCCCGAGCTGACCGAGGACGGCGATGGCCGGGTAATCCATCTCGGCGACGAGCAGCGCGTCGGCGAGCCCGCGGGCACGCAGCGCGTCGGCCGCGCGCTTGCCGGAGGAGAAGACGTACTTCGTGTCCCAGTACAGGGCGATCGGCGTGCCGGCGACCTGCGCGAGGAGCACGACGGCGAGCGTCGCGCGCAGCGCCTTGCCCTGAGGACGGGCGAGCCACACGGCCATGAGGAAGAGCACGTAGAAGAAGCCGTGGTGGCGCACGTCACCGCCGTAGACGAGCGCGAAGAGCGCCACGAGGAGGAACGAGCCGAGCCCGAAGAGGATCGCCGCGGTACGCTGCCGCCGGAGCAGGAAGAGGATCCACAGCGCCACGGCGAGAGCGACCCAGAGGGCGATGTGCCGGAAGGGCTCCCACCACATCAGCGCGTTGGAGTTCCAGAAGAAGAAGTCGTCGTGCGGCACCGGAAAGAGCCCCACGAGAAGCCGCGTCACCGCCGTGTCGTCCGGCAGCTCCTTGGGCCAACCGACGTGAGCGACCGTCGAATCGGCCGGAGGCCACGTGCACGCCGCGGCGAAGAGGCCCGCGGCGAGCGCCACGGCGATCGGGATCGACGCGCGCATCGCCAGCGGATCGCGCCGCCGCACCATCCCGAGCCACTCGATGCCGAGCGCCGCCGCGTAGGCCGCGACGACCATGGTCGCCACCGTCGTCGTGAGCGCGAGGGCCGCGAGCAGGAGCGACGTCGCGAGCGGCCGCTCGAATCGCCATGGGTGACGGAGGCACACGAGCAGCGCGAGCAGCAGCGCCAGCCCGTAGCAACGGCTCAAGGCGACGTACTCGTACGCGAGGAAGTAACCGAACGGAAAGAGCGCCCGCATCCATCGCGGCAGGGGCGCGTACGCTGCGAACACCCAGACCACGGCGCACGCGAGGGCGACGTGCACCGCCTGCATCGCGCGCGGGTCCATCGTCACCCGCTGCAGCAGCCAGAGCAGCAGGTACCAGAGCGGCGGCTGGCCGTCGTAGGCGCGTCCCTGAACGACCGCCCACGGCGTCGCCGCGTCGCGGGCGACGAGCCAGCAGTGCAGCTCGTCGCGCCACATCTCGTGATGCCAGATGGCGAACAAGGCCACCGGCAGGTACGCGCAGAGCACGGCCGCCGCGAAGTGCCGGTCCGGCCGCCGATGCTCGATCACGCGCGCCACCTTACAATGCTCGCGATAGACTCGGGCCCCCATGCTTCCGCGCACCTCTTGTCTCGCTTCACTCGCCGGCGTCGTCGTCCTCGCGGCCTGCGCCTCCAATGCGCCCACTCCCGCCGCGCCGACGGCAACGCCCGACGGCGTCGCGCCGCCCGCAGCGTCCTCGGCCGGGCCTCCCGCCGACGCTCCGCCGACCGCCGCGCAGCAGCGACCGCTCGATCTCGCGAGCTTCTGCCCGCACGACCTGCGCCTCTACTACGGGCCGAATCCGAGCGACGGCACGGGGACGAACGCCACCATCACGACGGGGGCGGTCCTGCCGGTGCCTCGCAATCCCGACGGGACGGTGGTCATCTGGGTCGTCGACCAGAAGGGACAGGGCCTGGCGTCGGTCAACGTCACGAAGCACATGAAGCACGTACGCATCAACGCCGACTGCTCGCGCATCGACGCGAACTAGAACTTCAGAGCCGAGAGGTCCAGCCTGCCGCGCGCGTCGACCGGCGGGCACCAGTAGTAGCCGCCGCTCACGGCGCGCGAGAACGAGAGGAGGCCGTCGACGATGCCGTCCTCGGCGCCGGACATGCGCCGCAGGACGCGCTCGTAGCGGTCGAGCGACTCGCCGTAGGCGACGAAGTAGAGCCCGTGCTGGTCCACGCCGCCCCACGGCATCGACCGACGCACCATGAAGGCAGCCGGATCGTAGCTCTCCTGCGCCGCGCGCTTCACGTGCGCCGACGCCGGTGCGTCCTCGAGCTCCTCGTTGGTCGCGAGGCTGCGCCCGATCACTCGGTCGCGCGCCTGCGGTGCGAGCTTCGCGAGCTGGTCGAGCGCGTGCACCCACCGCTGCGCCGCGACGAACGTGGACCCATCGAGCCCCGGCCCCGCGCCGCGGACGATCGCGGCCTCGACGGCGCGCTCGTCCTTGGGGTTTTCGGTGCCGTCCTCGTAGCCGCTGAGGTCGCGGTAATCGCGGTAGCGGAAGCAAGGCACCTCGTCGCGCACCACGAAGGCGTCGCCCGCGAGCGCGCAGAACGCCCGCGCCCGGTCGTGCACGTCGCTCGTGTCGTCGCCCGCGAAGAAGGCCCACAGCGCGTGCTGCGTCGCCGGGAAGGTGCAGCCCGGACCGGACACGCACGGGAAGCTCCGCAGCCCGCGGATGCGCGCGCCGACCGCGAGCGTCAACGGCTCGCCGAACCCGAGCACCGTCTTCTCCGGCGCGCGGACGTCCGGGATGCGCGCGACCGCACTTCTTGCGTCCGCCCCGGGACGCAAATCCAGCTCGAGGTAACGCGCGACGGGCGGGATCAACGGCAGGACGGCGCTTTGCGGGCGGGCGCTCATGGTCCCCGCATCATGGCACGCGCGCCCGCGCGGAACACTCGTTGCACTCCGTTCCCCGCGAGAGGTGGACGCCATGAAGCCAGTCCTCGTCGCCTTCGCCACCCGCGAGGGACAGACGCGCAAGATCGCGGAGCACGTCGCCGCCACCATCCGGGCGCGGGGAGATCAGGCAGAGTTGCTCGATCTCGGGAGCGGCGCGCGCGTCGAACTCGAACCGACCGCCTACGCGGCCGTCGTCCTCGCCGCGTCGGTGCACGTCGGCAAGCACGAGCGCGAGATGGTGGACTTCGTGAAGCGGTACCACGAGGAGCTCGAGCGGCTACCGACCGCCTTCCTCTCCGTGAGCCTCAGCGAAGCGGGCGTCGAGGACATGACGGCCACCTTCGAGGCGCGCTCGAAGGCTGCCGTCGACGTGAAGAGGATGATCGACGACTTCTGCCACCAGACGGGCTTCCACCCGTCCCGCGTGTGGCCTGTCGCCGGCGCGCTCATGTACAGCGAGTACGGCGCGCTCGTCCGCTTCGTCATGCGCCGCATCGCCAGGCACGCCGGCCAGTCGACCGACACGACGCACGACCACGAGTACACCGACTGGAAGGGGCTCCACCGCTTCGTCGACGCGCTGATGACCGAGCTGGAGGAAGAGAGCGACGCTCGCCCGCGCGACCGCCGTCAGGGCGTCGCGACGAGAGAGCAGGCGCGTGTCTCGCCGCCGTCGCAGGCTCGCTGAAAGAGCGCGACCGCCTGCTGCTCGTCGGCCGCCACGCCGCGGCCCTCGTAGAGGATCTCGCCGGCGAGCAAGCACCCGCTCGAGTCGCCCTGCGCACAGGCGAGCTTCGCCGCGTCGAAGGCGGCCATGAAGAGGAGCATCGCGTGCGGCTGGTCCTGCGGGACTCCACGGCCGCGCAGGTAGAGCCACGCGAGGTTGTTGCACCCCTGCGCGTAGTTGCCGTCGCAGGCGCGCTCGTAGAACGTGGACGCCAGGGCCGGCTCGCTGCGCTCGCCGTCGTCGAACTCGAACATGACACCGGCGGCGTTGCAGGCCTGCGGATCCTCGGGCGAGCACTTGGCGACGCACCGCACGACGTCGCCGTAGTGGCACGGGTGGTCGGCGAGCTCGCCCTGATCCGGCTGCGCGTGTACGTCACGCGGCAGCGTGCTTTGCGGGATGTTTCCGAACTGGGTGCACCCCGCGAGAAGGAGCGCCGCACCGATTCCCCACGCGTACTGCATGTCGGGATTATAGCCCCATCTTTCGTCGCCTGCGCGCAAGCGCCAGGGCGATGGCCGACGCGGTGAGCCAAGCACCGAGCACCCCTCCCCCGGCGTCCCCGGCGCGACACCCGCATCCGGAGCTGCTGCCGCTCCCTCCGGACGCGCCGTTTCCGCCGCCGTCCCCTGCCCCGCCGGAGCTCCCCGAACCGCCGGATCCACCGCTGCTGCCGCTGCTTCCGCCCCCGTCGCCGGAAACGCCCGAATCGCCTCCCGAGCTCACTCCCCCATCGCCTCCGGGCATCGGGCAGCCACGGGGTTCGTTCGTCTCGTCCACGCCGTCCGGCCGAGGGCCGTAGATCGGCTCGGGGCATCCCAGCTCCAGCGCACCGATGTCCGGACCCGCACCGCGGTACACGTCGCTGAGGCCGGGGACGACGAGCCCCTTGTCGATCGCGGGCGTCATCGACGCGAGGGCCACGTCCTGCGGCTGCATGAGCGACATGGGATCGGCCGGCGCCGCGAGCCCGTTCGCGAAGGAGCTCGGCCCGCCGAGCAGCACCCCGTGCTTCTCGTACTTCCCGGCGGCGACCATCGCCGCGAAGCTGGTGTAGTCGGGCATGCTGTACCCGATCTCGAAGTTCCCGTCGGACCAGTACCCGTCGTAGTCGAGGTACGTCGTGGGATCGATCGGCGTGTCCCATTCGACGCTGCGCCCGCTGGGCGACATCGCGCCCGACGGCTGCGTCGGACCGACGAACAGGTTGTTCTGCACCCAGGTGTAGAGGCACGCGTTCGGGGTGCTGATCTGGATCGCGTGGTAGGGCGCCACGAAGGTGTTGTTCATCGAGATGACGCCCACGGGCACCTGGAGGGGCATGCCGCCGGTCGCGCCGAGCGCGTGCAGCTTCATCCCCTCGTTGGCGATGTTCACGATCACGTTGCGGATCGCGTACGCCGGTCCGCCGTAGATGGGCTGGAAGGAGAGCGCGTCGTACGTGTTGGTCCACCGGTTGCGGAAGGCGCGCGAGTTGCCCTCGGTTCCATCGAGCTCGATGCCGTCGTCGTAGTTCCAGAGGCTGTCGTTGCCGTAGAAGTCGTTGCCGCGCGTGCCGAGGTCGAAGTTCTGCAGCGAGTCGGCATAGCCGCTGATGCGGTTGTGGCAGACGACGTGCCCGCTCCCCTGCACGACGAGCCCGTCGTCGTTGGCATGCGCGGCGCCGTCGGATCCGTAGGTGTCCGGCCAGACGAGGCGCCCCTCGAAGATGTTGTCGCAGACGTAGAAGTTCTGCTGGCCCGTCTGCCCGCCGATGCCGAGGCGCGTGTTCTTGGCGTGGACCCGGCGGAGCACGTTGCCGGTCGCACCCATCGTCTGCCAGCGCACGGCGCGCTCGACGTTCTGCATCGTCATGCGCTCGATGTTCACGTAGCTGCCGTACACGTCGAGCTCGTTGCAGCCGGTGCAGCTCTGGCCGTCGAGGATGACGGTGTCCTCGTTCGCGCCGCGGATGACGATGGGATCCTGCGCCGTGCCGCTCGCGTTGAGGGTGAACGTGCCCGTGTACGTGCCGGCGGCGAGGGTGATGACGTCGCCCGCCTTCGCCTTCGAGAGCGCCTGCTGCAGCGACGCCGTGTCGGTCACGTTCACCACGTTCATGTGGACCGGGTCGGCGGGCGGCACGGGACGCGTCTGCGCCTGCAGCTCGACCTTCTGGTCCACGCTGCCGTCGGGATCCGTGGCGTGGAGCTCGATGTCGTACTGCGTGGCCGGTTCGAGCTCGAAGATGCTGCCGGCGAACTGCGGCGAGATCGTGTAGGCGACGACCGCCTCGGGGTGCACGCGCATGAGCGGCGCCGCCTGCGTCCAGGCGGTCGTCCCCGTCTTCTTGTACTGCATCGCGACCTGCGCGTTGAAGTTGTCGTCCCCCGTGATGAGCAGCTGCACGCCCAGCGTGATGACCGTGGGCGGATCGACCTTGCCCATCCCGACGTGCAGCACGTTGTCGGCGCGCGCCGTGGCAGCCGTGAGGACGACGGAGGCCGCCGCGAGGACCGTGATTGCATGGGGGCGCATGGCTGCATTGTGCAGCGTGTGCGCCGTCAGGGCGAGACGAAGCGCGTCTCGCGCGTCGATTGCGCTTCGTGCACGTCGCGTGCACTCGAAGCGCGTCACTCGCGAATGGCGCGCTTCACGTAGTGCACCAGCGCGTCGCGCAGATCGTCGGAGAGCGTCACCCGCACCGACACCACGGGACCATCGACGTCGAAATCGAGCTTCATGAGCGCGCGCGCCAGCTCGGAGATTTCGTCGTTGCGACCGGCTTCGGCGACGAGTACCAGCCGGGCCAGCGCCGCCGCGCGGCGTGCCGAAGCATCATCCGTGTACCGGCACGAAAGCGCGAAACCGAGATGGTCGCCGCCGAACAACTCGGCGCTCGCATCGGTCAGGCCCTCCGACAGATCGGTGAGCTCAGCGTGGCGCCGGTGCGGAATCAGGCGGCTTCGCGCGGTGGCGGCGACGAGCGCGCCTGCGGGCATGTCGATCGCCGGGGCCGCGAGGGCCGGGTTGGCTCTCATGCGTTCGAACCCCGGCCCCTCTCCGTAGATCCACACGCCCGGTCCGGCGACGAATCGATCCGCATCGGATCCCACCTCGTTCCTCGTGGGCGCGCCGGTGACGCCGTGCACGACGAGGATCCACGACTTCAGACGATCGCGCTCGGGGTCGGCCGCCGCGACGACGTCGATCTGCGAGGCGTGAAGCAGGACGGCCGCATCGTCGCGCTGCGCGAGGTGCTGCAGGAGCGGACCGAAGAGCGGGTCTGCCCGGACGGCGTCGAGGTCAATCGCGCCCACGAAGTCGGCATCGGCGGGACCGAACGCCGCGTGCTCCCACGTGGGAGCCTGCACCGGAGCTTCAACCGAAGCTCCGGGAAGCGGCACGCAGCCGCAGAGAACCGCGAGAGCGAGCATCAGTGAGACGAAAGCGAGAGCGCGTGCCCTCATTCTTGATCGTGGAGAAGAGCAATCCGTGCGCCGTCGGATTGTCCCCCGCAACCGTTCTTCGGCATTTCCACGGTGGGACGGGGCGGCGCGCCTTCGCTCTCGCTCCGCGACACGCGGACCTATGTGATGGAGACGAGGATCCTCGACCGAGGGGAGTGGAGAGTGGAAATCCTGCCTCGGCCGACTGGAATCCTGCCTCGGTCGTCTCGACGCCGACCTTTTTCAGTCTGCCGCCGACCTTTTTCAGTCCGCCGCTGACCTCTTTCAGTCCGCCGCTGACCTCTTTCAGTC
>DASVWO010000288.1:0-4783 GCA_036393165.1 Polyangiaceae bacterium
TGGATGTGCGCGCCGGGAGCCCGGCGAACCACAGGCCCGGGGTCGTCGCCTGGCCGGAGCGCACCGAGGACGTCGCGGCGCTCGTGCGCTGGGCCAAGGAGCGCGGAGTCGCGCTCGTGCCCTTCGGGGCCGGGAGCGGCGTGTGCGGCGGCGTGATGCCTCGCGAGGACGTGGTCGTCGTCGACCTCAAGCGCATGGAGCGCATCCGCAAGCTGGACGCGACGGCCCCCTTCGTGGACGTGGAAGCGGGGCACATGGGGGTGCCGCTCGAGCAGGCGCTCGAGCGCGGCGGGTTCACGCTCGGGCACTTCCCGTCGTCGATCCTGTGCAGCACGGTCGGCGGGTGGGTCGCTGCGCGGAGCGCCGGGCAGTGCTCCGGCGCGGACGGGAAGATCGAGGACATGGTGGCGGCGCTCGAGTGCGTCACCGGGCGGGGCGACGTCGTGACGCTGCGCCGTCGCACGAGCGCGCCCGACCTCGTGCCGCTCGTCGTCGGCAGCGAGGGCACCATGGCCATCGTCACGAGCGCGACGCTGCGCCTTCACCCGCGACCGGCGTCGCGAGGCTTCGGGTCGTGGTCCTTCCGGTCGACGCAGCACGCGTGGGAGGCCATGCGCGCGATGTTCCAGGCGGGCTTGCGGCCCGCGGTGGCGCGTGTGTACGACCCGTTCGACGCGATGCTCGCCCGGCAGGGCAGCGTGAAGCGTCGCGAGCGGACGGGCAGCAGCAAGAGCGCGCGCAGCAGCGGCTGGTCCGGCAACGCCCTGCGCGGGATCCTGAGGAGGCCGGGAGCGCTCAACGCGCTGCTCGGCACGCGCATCGCCGAGCGAGCGATGGGCGGCGCGATGCTCGTCGTCGTCTTCGAGGGCGACGGAGACGCGACGTCTCGCGGCGTCGTCGTGGCGCGGCGGCTCGTCGAGGCGGCGGGTGGAACGTGGGACGGCGAGGCCGCGGCGCGGCGCTGGCTCGCCCACCGCTACTCGGTGAGCTACCGGCAGGCGCCCGTCTTCGCGCAGGGCGCATTCGTCGACACGATGGAGGTCGCGGCGACCTGGTCGAGGCTCGGGGGGCTCTACGACGCCGTGCGCGCGGCGCTCGGGCGCAACGTGTTCGTCATGGCGCACTTCAGCCACGCGTACCCCGACGGATGCTGCATCTACTTCTCCTTCGCGGGAAGCGCCGACCCGGGGCTCGTCCGCGAGCAGGGGTGGGATGCGGCGTGCGAGGCCACGTACGACCGCACGTGGAAAGCGGCGCTGGCCGCGGCGGTCGAGGCGGGCGGGACGCTGTCTCACCACCACGGCGTCGGCCGATCGAAGGCGCCGCGGCTGGGCACCGAGCTCGGACACGGGCTCGACGTCGTGCGCTCGCTGATGCGCGCGTTCGACCCGGCGGGGATCCTGAATCCCGGGAATCTCGTGACGAGCAGCGAGGCTTCGGGCGCCGGGCTCCAGGCTCCGGCAACGAGCGCGCACGACGTGCTCGTCGACCGCGAGAGTCTGCTCGCGTGCGTCGAGGGGAGCGCGAAGCTCGAGGACGTCGAGCGGGAGCTGCGCACGCAGGGGCTCACGCTCGACGCGACGCTCCCCTCGCCCGCGCCGACGCTCGCCGAGTGGCTCGCGCGAGGCGCGCCGGGCGCGCGCGACCGGTGGCTCGATCCGGTGGATCAGCTCCTGGCGGGCCTCGATGCCACGCTGAAGGACGGACGCGTGCTGTCGGTCCGCCCTGCCCCGCGCCGGGCGGTCGGTCCCGACCTGACCGCCCTCTTCGTCAGTGCGGGCGAGCGATTCGGTCGCATCGATCGCGCCTGGATGCGAGTGCACCCCCTCGGCGCCGTCCGCTACACCGCGCCGGCCTTCGCGTGCGACCGCGATCCGCCGCTCACACCGGGCGAGAGCGGGCTGCTCGACGCGATCAGCCGGGCGGGAACGGTGGCCATCCCATCTGCCGGCCGCCGATGACGTGGCAGTGGATGTGGAAGACGCTCTGCCCCGCGTCGGGTCCCTGATTGATGACGAGCCGGTAGCCGCCGCTCGCGAGCCCGAGCTTCTCGGCCACGTCGCGCGCCGCGAGGAGCACCTGTCCGAGCATCTCGGCGTCCGCGGCCGTGGCATCGTGCACGCCGGGCACGTGCCTCTTCGGGATCACGAGCGCATGCGTCGGCGCGATCGGGCGGATGTCGCGGAAGGCCACGACGTGGTCGTTCTCGAACACGATCTGAGCCTGCGTCGTCTTCGCGACGATGTTGCAGAAGAGGCACCCCATGGTGGGCCGAGGCTAGCGCGTTACATTGGGAGACGCATGTGTGGACGCACGGCGCTGACGACCTCGCCGACCGACCTGAGGGAAGCGTTCGGTCTGGCCGAGACGCCCGTGCTCGCTCCTCATTACAACGTGCCGCCGTCGCAGCCGGTCGCCGTCGTGCGCGTCCTCCGCGGCAAGGAAGGACGGCACATGGAGCTCCTGCAGTGGGGGCTCGTCCCATTCTGGGCACACGATTCGAAAATCGGCCACAAGCAGTCGCTCGCGCGCATCGAGACGGTGCTGACCGCACCGGCGTTTCGCGAGGCCATCCGGAGACGGCGCTGCCTGGTCGTCGTCGACGGCTTCTACGAGTGGAAGCGCGAGGGCAAGAAGGCGAGCCAGCCTTTCCTCCTGCGCCGGCCCGACGGCGCGCCCTTCGCGCTCGCAGGCGTCTGGGAGAAGTGGGTCTCCAAGGACGGGGAGGTGCTCGAGTCGTGCGCGATCATCACGCAGCCGGCGCGCCCGCCGGTGGACGCGATTCACGACCGCATGCCCCTCGTGCTCGAGCAGTACACGTGGGATCGATGGCTCGACCGCGAGATCACCGACCCGAGCCAGATGCTCGCCCCGCGCAGCCCCGAGCTCGTCGCGAGCGCCGTCTCGCGCCACGTGAACGATCCGAAGCATGACGACCCCGCGTGCTTCGAGCCTCCGCCGCCCGACGAACCCGAGCAGCGCTCGTTGTTTTGAGATCACAAGAAGCTGTTCAAATCACAGACCGTTGGGGTCCGCCGTGTCGAGTTCCGAGAGCCGGACTCCGCTCGCAAGCCTGCGTAGCGCCGCGTCGATCGCGGCCCGCTCCTCGTCGCTCGCGTGCAGACCGGGGACACCGGCGCGCGCCGCGAGGTAGCGCACGCACGCGAGCTCAAGCGGCGTGAGCGTCGAGCGACGCGCGACGCTGAGCCCCGGAACGCGATAGCGAAGCTCGACCGAGTCGCCCCCGTGCGAAACGTGCAGCTCGTCGATGCGCCCGTGCGCTCCGGCGAGCTGGCGCACGAGACCGCGCAGCAACGACGAGCGCCGGCGCGCGCGCCGCACCTCGGGGTCCTCGAAGAGCGCGAAGCTCCTGTTGCGCGCCCAGAGCCCCGGCACGAGCGTCATGCCCACGACGAGCGCATCGCGGTCGACCGTCGCGCGCATCGGCGATCAGTCCTCCACCTCGTCGCCGGGCGCCTGCGCCGCGGCTTGCGCGGGCGGCCCCGCGCTGACGCCCGCTTCCTGGAGGCGCTCGGCCTGGTAGCTGGTGCGCAGCGCCGTCACAAGCTCGTCGAGATCGCCCTCGATGATGCGATCGAGCTTCGACAGCGTGAGCCGGATCCGGTGATCCGTGACGCGGTTCTGCGGAAAGTTGTACGTGCGGATCTTCTGGCTCCGCTCACCGGTGGACACCATGCTCCGGCGCGCCGACGCCTCCGCCTTCTCCTGGCGCTCCCGCTCGGCGTCGAGCAGACGTGCGCGCAGCACCTTGAGCGCCTTCGCCTTGTTCTTGAGCTGCGAGCGCTCGTCCTGGCACTTGACGATGATGCCGCTCGGCTTGTGCAGGATCTGCACGGCGCTGTTCGTCGTGTTGACGCCCTGCCCGCCCGGACCGCCGCTCGCCGCGATGCTGATCTCGAGATCCTTCTCGTCGAGCACCACGTCCACATCGTCCGCCTCGGGCAGGACCGCCACGGTCGCCGTCGACGTGTGGATGCGCCCCTGCGTCTCGGTCACCGGCACACGCTGCACGCGGTGCACGCCGCCCTCGAAGCGGAGCTGCGAGTACACGTCCCGCCCGCTCACCAGCGCGATGCGCTCCTTGATCCCTCCGGTGGCGCTCTCGCTGTCCGACAGGATCTCGATCTTCCACCCCTTGCGCTCGGCGTAGCGCGCATACATGCGGAAGAGATCCGCCGCGAAGAGCGCGGCCTCCTCGCCGCCCTCGCCGCTGCGCATCTCGAGGATCGTGTTCTTGCGATCGTTCGGGTCGGGCGGGAGCAGCAGCGCCTTGATGGTCGCCTCGAGCGCCGTGCGCTGCTCCTGGAGCCCCGGCAGCTCCGCCTGCGCGAGCTCGCGCAGCTCCGGGTCGGCGAGCGCCTCTTCGTCGTCGCGGATCCTCTTCTCGAGGTCGCGGTAACGGGCGAACGCGTCGATGAGCGGCGCGAGGTCGCTCCGCTCCTTGTTCAGCTTCGTCAGCTTCACCCGGTCGGAGAGGACCTCGGGCTTGCAGAGCTGCTCCTCGAGCTCTCCGTAGTGCCTGACGAGCTGCTCGAGCTTGTCGACCGGGAGCATGGTGGCGTCAGCGCAGCCTCTCGGCCGCGAGCAGCGCGTCGTAGTCGCCGAAGCGCACGTCGTCGTTCATGTCAGCCTGCTGGCCGCGATCCTGGCGAAAGAGCGTCGCCCGCAGGCTGGCGAGGGCCACCTCGAGCTGGTCGTCCTCGGGCTCGGCGGTCGTGATCTTTTGCACCAGGAAGCCGGGCCAGAGGACGGCGCGGAGCGG
>DASVWO010000289.1:0-4445 GCA_036393165.1 Polyangiaceae bacterium
ATCGTGACGAGGATCGGCGAGTCCGCGAAGCGCTCGTCGAGCACCGTCGGCGTGATGAAGCGCAGGTGGTGGTAGGTGGCGTCCGGGTGGGCGAGCCACAGGATCTCGGCCGAGCCGCCCATGATGGCGAAGAGCGGCGTCCCGAGGAACGCGAAGAGCACGACGGCCCCCGCCGTGATGCTCCCGATGATGCCCACGATGGCCACGGCGAGCCCGCCGAGGCCCATCCCGATCTTCGCGGCCCTCGGCGTCGCCGGCGCCGAGCTGTCCATCGCCGCGGGGCCGCTCACGACGCCACCCCCTTCGCCGCCGCCGCGTCCCGCTCCTCGGCGCGCGAGAGCTCCGGATCGTCGTGCGCGCTATCCGGATCCACGTTGATGCGCCCCTGCAGGATGAGCACGATGCGCAGCAGGAACTTCAGCGCGATGATCGCGAGCCCGAAGGGGAACACGAAGTCGAGCTCGCGCACGAGCAGGGCGCGCGCTTCCTCACCGGTCCCGGGCACCGCCACCTGCGGCATGCGCGTCGCGTTCGGCTGCGACGGGTCCATGTGCAGCGCGTCCACCGCGGTCGCATCGAAGTGGGCCTTCCAGTCCGCGCCGTCGAGCCACGTGTTCCACTCGCCCGCCGTCATCCACTTGTCGTACGGCGTGCCCGCGAGCACCTTGGGCAGCGACCGCAGATCCAGCGTCGCCTGCCGGCCGAGGAGGAAGAAGTCCTGCCCCAGCGCGTGCTCCACCGCCGCGGCCTTCTCGCCCGGCGTCGTGTCGCACGTCTTGTTCTTGTCGTCCGGGCACGGCTCCGTCGCGTTCGCGCGGAACACGCTGATGCTGATGTAGTCGACGAACCCGATCGCCCCGAAGATGCACACGACGGCCGCCGCGATCTGCCCGGCCAGCGCCGTCGGCACCCGCAGCTTCACCGGCACGTAGCGCACCAGCACGTCGACGTGGATGTGCTTCCCGCGCGACGTCGCGAGCGACGCGCCCAGCAGCGCCACCCACAGCGTCAGGCGCGTCGCCAGCCCGCGCAGCCCGCCGATGAGCATCAGGGTCGACGCGTTCTGCAGCCAGTTGAGCACGTTGCCGGACCACGTCACGCCGACGTGCACCCAGACGCGCCCCAGCATGAGCCCCACGATGACCGCCGCCGTCGTCAGGTTCGTGTGAACCCGCGCCGCCGCCCGCCGTGTCGCCAGGTGCGCGACGACCCCCATGACGGCCGCCGTGAGGAAGCACCGGTACACGAGGCCCGACGCGTTCTCCCCCGGCCGGAAGTCTGCCGAGAGCCCCTTCAGCGAGATCCAGAGCGTCAGCGAGGCGATCTCGGCGACGAGAACCGCCGCACACAGCCTCGCCTCGATGCGCTGCCAGCCGGCGTCGACCCGTTCGAGCGGGGACGCGGCTCCTTTCTTGTCGGCCATGCCGCCGACGAGGGTATCAAAATCCGCTGGCTACTGGGCCAGGCTGACCACCTTGTCGAAAAGCGCCGGCGTGAAGACGCTTCCGCGAAGCGACGCGCGCACCTTGGCGAACACGTCCTTCCACTCGGCCTTCTCCGCGTCGTTCGGCTCGTACGCCGTCTTGCTCGCCTTGAGGCGCGCGAACGCCTGCGCGTCCAGGTTGCGGATCGACTTGGTCAGCCGCTCGGCCGTCTCGGCCCCGCGCGTCGTCAGCGCGTTCTTCAAGTTGTCCGGCAGCCCCTGGAACTTCGGCGTCGACACGATGATGGCGCCGATGACGAACGCCGAGGTCATCGTGTTGATGTCCGTCACGCGCGACGCCCACTGCAGCTGCTCGGCGGCCAGCGGCGGCACCGTCAGCACCTGGATCGACCCGTTCGTGAGGTTCGGCAGGATCTCCGGCACCGTGACCTCCTTGGCCGTGATGCCGCCGATCGTCGAGAACACCTTCGGCCCGATGGGATCCCCCGCGAGGAAGTAGTTCCCCTTCCCCTGCAGGTCGGCCGGGTGGTGGATCTGGAAGCCGATGCTCATCGTCTTCGCCGCCCCGACGTCGCCCCACCCGAGGATGGTGAATCCCTTGGACTGGAAGAGCGGATCGAAGTCCGACTTCATCGCGTTGCGCGCCGCATCGAGCTTGCCCCAGTTGGCGAAGAGCCCGGGCATCTGGAAGAGCAGCGCGTCCGTCACGCCCGTCTGCGCGAGGCCGACCGACGTGATGGCCGCCGCGTCGAGCTGCCCCGAGCGCATCTTCTGCACCATGAGCACTTCGTCGCCCGCCTGGCCGTTCCACTGGAAGTCGAGCTGCAGCTCGCCGCCCGTGTCGTCGGACACTTCCTTCGCCCACTTCTTGAACTCCTTGCCCCACGCCGAGTCGCCCGGAGCGAGCGTCCCGATCTTCAGCGTGGTGGCGGCATCCGCGTCATGGGTGGCGAATGCGGCGACGGCGGCGATTACAGCGGCGGTGAACAGCTTGCGGAGCATGCGCTCTCCTTATCACTTGGTCTGGGTCAGGTCGATCCCGCAGGCGTCCTTCACGCGCTTCTTGCCCAGCCAGCGCTTCGCGCGCCGCTTGGCGATGGCGTTCGTGAGCCGCTGGTACGGGTCGGGATCCGGGGCCGCGAGCACTTTGTTCAGCATGTCCTGGTAGAGCGTCCCGTCGCCCTTCATGCAGGCGTATTTGGTCCCATAGTTCAGCAGGACCATGAGGTTCTTGCCCTCGGTCTTCGCCATCGCCGTGTCGAAGAGCTGCTTGGCCTGGTCCATCTCGGCCATGCCGGTGCGCGCGTGGTACGCGGCGAGGGCGACCAGACCCGAGTAGTGCTCGATCGTCGGGTCGATGGCCATCGCGCGCTCGACCATGGAGACGCCGACGTAGAGGTCCGCGATGAAGCCGGGGCCCTCGGTGTCGTCCCCCTTCATGAGGTTCACGCGCGCCATCCAGCCGTAGCCGGTCCAGAAGAGGTTCTCGGCGTCGTCCTTGCCGCTGAAGTTGTCCGAGAGCCACTTCACCAGGGTCTGCTCGGTCTTCTTCGCCTGGTCGAACCCGTCGGCGTTCTGCGCGAGGAGCTGCAGGCCGTAGAAGACGGCGCGGTCGTACGCCATGCGGGCGCGCTTGCGGTGGTAGTCGGCGAGATCGTCGTCGCCCGCGTCCTCGGCCGCCTCCATCTCGTCCTCGACGAAGCCGAACCCGTAGCCGACCCACCCCTTGGTCAGCATGAAGAGCGCGTCCGAGTTGCTCGGCGCGAGGACGTGCATCCCCTCGAACTGCACGAGGCCCGCCTTCGCGGCGCCGGCGGCCATCTCGTAGTCGCCGATGGTGTCGAGGGCCGATGACGCCTCGCGCGTCGCGGAGATCTGCCCGTTGGTGAGCGTCGACTTGATGCAACCGGTGCTGCCGAGCGAGAGGGCGGCACCGAGACCCAGCGTGAGAAGGAGGGGGCGCATGCGCCCGCCAGTCGTAGAAGAATGGGCCCGGCCGGTCAACGACTCAGGCCACGCCGGCCAGCGGATCGCGGTACACGTCGTCCACACTCACGCTCACGCCTACGGAGGCTAGCTCGCAGCTCGCGCCGCGCTCGTACTCGTAGAGCTCCCAGCGCCCGGCCTCGTTGCGTCGAAACACCTCGATCCGCGGCCCGTGCTGCGAGACCAGCGCGTATTCCTTCAGGCTGTCGATGTGTCGGTAATGTGCCGCTTTCTGCCCGCGGTCGTACGCCTCCGTCGAATCGGACAGCACCTCGACGATCAGGACCGGGTTCACGAGGGCGTGCGAGTCCTCCCCGTCCAGTTCCGCTTTGCCGCACGCAACGCTCAGATCCGGGTACGTCGTGAGCCCCGTCGGGGGGATGCGCACCCGCAAGTCGGAGTTGAAGACGCGGCATGGCCGATCACCGATGGCCTTGACGAGGGCGACTGCGAACGCCACCGCCAGCGCCGAGTGCTCGAGCGTGCCGCCGGCCATCGCGAACACCTCGCCGTCGAGGAACTCGTGCTTCTCGACGCTCGCCTCCTCGAAGGCCATGTACTCCGCGTACGTCATCTTCTTCTGCGCAGCCATCATGGTGAGCCTACCTCCGGCCGCGCCCCTCAGCACCCCGCGTGCCGAGCGCAAGTGCGCGTAACCTCGAGCGTCACGGCGTCCGAGGGGGTGTCCCGGACAGTCAGGCATGTGTCCTGGGACACCCCCCGCGGGATGAACAGCAACGTTCGATGCGGTTTCGCTCCGCTCGAAGTCTGGCGATTCTGAGAGGTTACGGAGCGCTGTTCATAGCAGATCCGCGGGTGTCCGGGGACAGGTGTGCCTCGGATTCGGGCGGCGACTCGGACTCGGAGTCGGAGTCCGAGTCGGTGTCGGCGTCAGTGTCGGACTCGGAATGGGTCGGGTGACGGTCTTGCTTGCATGCCGGGCGCGAAAGAAGCGCGCCGCCCTCCGCAAGTGACCGGGGACGGACAACGTCGGGCGCTTCTTTCGCTGGGGGAT
>DASVWO010000290.1:0-18090 GCA_036393165.1 Polyangiaceae bacterium
GTACTTGTCGAGCGGGATGATCGCCTTGCCGGCCGCGTGCCCGCAGCGCTTCGGGAACACCTGGTCCTCGAGGATCATCGCGGCGGCTCCGGCTCGCTCGAGCTCCTGGACGGTGCGCACCACGTGGTCCTCGTCGCCGTAGCCGTTGTCGGCGTCCACGACGAGGGGCACGTCGATCGCGGCCGTCATGTTCTTCGTCACGAGCGCCGTCTCGAGCAGGCTGGTGAGCCCGATGTCGGGGTTGCCGAAGGAGCTCGCCGCGATGCCGTAGCCGCTCAGGAACACCGCGGGGAATCCCGCCTGCTCGAGCAGCATCGCGCTCAGCACGTCGAAGCAGCCGGGGAGCTCTATCCCCTCGGGGGCTTCGAGCAGCTCGCGCAGGCGGTCGGCCATCGGGTTCGTCATTGCCATGGGTTGCCTCCGTCTTTCTCCGAGAGGGGGCTCACTGCACTTCGCAGTAGCCGAGGTTGCACGCGGGTCGCGCCGGATCGGCGCAGTCGTTGGACGTGTTGCAGCGCGAGCATCCCGCGGGCGTCGCCCCGCTGAGGCTCGCCTCGAAGTAGCAACCGCACTGGAACGGCGGGGAGTAGGCCGAGAGCGCCCCGAGCTCGCTGCTCCGCTGCACGCTCATG
The DNA here is from genome assembly GCA_036393165.1 of Polyangiaceae bacterium. GTDB lineage: Bacteria > Myxococcota_A > Polyangia > Polyangiales > Polyangiaceae > Palsa-1150. The sequence continues at coordinate 633 of DASVWO010000290.1, forward strand.
GCGCACGACGGAACGAGGCTGGAGCCGATGAAGGCGTCGAGCAGCTTCTGCGGGACGTTCGGCACCGAGACGATCGACACGAACGCCTGCGCGCCTTGCGACACGGGCACGCCGCTGGAGACGCGCGCGAAGAAGTGGACTGGCCCCCAGATGGGGTAGTGCCCGTCGCGGATGTTGAGCTTGTCCTTCTTGAACTCGGTGGAGTCGGGAAGGTAGGCGCAGTCCTGACCGGGCGCGCGGAAGGCGAGCGCCTTCAGGTTGTCGCGATCGCCGTCGTAGAAGTCCGCCGAGATGATGCCGATGGCCTCGTTGGCCAGGGTCGGGTCGACGATGTCCTTCATCAGCGAGTCGACGTTCGCCGCCGTGCCGCGATCGATGCCCCAGAAGGCGTTGGCCGGCACCGAGATCGCGTGGCCGATCATCTGCTGCGTGCCCGTGTTGGCGTTGCGCACGAAGTAGAGCGCCGGATCGACCCAGGGCGACGCCTTGCCTCCGCCCATGCCGAAGACGGCACGGGCGGCCTCCGCCGTGATGGCCGACTGCGTGGACTTGCCGGGGACGACGAACACCATGGCCTGGATGGGGCCCAGGTACTCGCCCACGGCGCCTCCGGGCGCGCCGAAGCCGTCGCACGTCGTCGAGAAGATGTCCGACTCGCCGATGTCGACCTGCGCCCCGCTCGCCCCGAGCGTGCAGGAGACCGAGCTGCCGTCGGCGTCGTAGTAGGCCGCGAATTTCGCCCCCGGCCCCGGCGTGGGGTCGGTGATCGTGTCGTCCCCCGGGTCGCTCCCGAAGGCAGCGCGCACGCCGCGGCACGAGCTCGTGACCTGGAAGACGGGCGTGTAACCCGCCGCGACGACGAGCGGCGCGAGCTTCGCGAGCAGCGGGGGAAAGTTGCTCGACCCGGTGATGTACACGGCCTGCGACCGCCCCTGCGTCGGATCGAGGCAGCTCGGCATCACCAGGGGGCCGCCGTCGCCGGTCGAGCCGCCGTCACCCGTCGTCGTCGTGGTCGTGCCGGCCTCGATGGCGGGAGGGGGCACGAGGGGCGAGCTCATGTTGCTCTGCCCGTTGCACAGGCCGAGGCGCTGGCAGTTGTCGAACGGCAGGCACGCGGCGGTGCTGCACTGGTTGAGGAAGTCGCTGGATTGCTGCGGCGTGCCGTAGAAACAGCCCGCGGGCCCCAGACCGGAGGACACGCACACCCCTTGCTGGCAGTAGGGGTGCTCGCCGAACTTGGCGCAGTCCGAGTCGGACTGGCACTGCGTCGCGTCGTGGTCGAGCAGCACCGTGCAGGCTCCCGTCGTGACCAGCGTCGCGACGGCCATCGTCGCCGCCCATCGCGTGCGTCTCGCGTGCATGTCCAAGGCTCCTCCTGTTCGTTCAGAAGCTGCCGGTGATCCCGGCGGACGTCGGCCCGAGCACCACCTGCACCTCGCCCGCGCTCCCTCGCTTCGGCGTGGACGACGAGCCGCCGCCCAGCATCGACACGAGCGTGATGCCGCCGACGAGGACCGCACCCGCGGCGAGCGAGTCGGCGATGACCGAGTACGTGGTGGTCGCGTGCGCGTCGCGCTCGAGCGTCGCGCTGTTCTGCGGGTAAGTGTTGCGGTCGGACTGCAGGGTGCTCGACTCGTGCGCGGCGACGATGCCGGTCGCGATGGCACCGATGGCGAGCCCGCCGGTCGTGATCCACCCGAGCGTCTGGAGCGTGTGGCCCCCGTCGGCCGACGGGGGGTGTGCCGCCGAGGTGCCGTCCCCGTATGGCTTCGCGGAGCCGGCCGTGCCGTTGCCGGTCATGTCGGGCATCTGCAGCGTCACGCTGAGGTTGTCGTCGGTCGCGACGTCCACGTACCGGGTGACCGCCGGACGCCCCGGCATCGAGGCGGTGACCTTGCGGTGGCCGACGCTCACGAGGACCGGCTTGTCGATGGGCGTGTGGCCCACGGCCTGGTCGTCGACCGAGACGTCGGCTCCGGGCGGGATGGTGACGACGCTCAGGTGCCCCACGCGGGCGCGCAGGATCTCGACGTCGTTCTCCACCTCGGTGCGATGAGCGTCGCTGGCCGACGACTCGGCCAGGTATCTCTCGAAACTGGTGAGGGCGCCCGCGTAGTCCTGGAGCTGGTACTGCGTCTCGCCCACGTTGTAGAGGACGGACGTGTTGGGGGCGATCGCGTAAGCACGCTTGAACTCGACGAGGGCCGCGCGGTAGTCGGCCTCCCCGTAGAGGGCGACGGCGCGCTGGAAGTGCTTGGCCGCGTCGCGCGTCGATCCGCTCTCGTCGGCGCGCGAGAGCACGGGGGCCAGCAGCACGACGGCGGCTGCAGCGAGGGCGATCCTGGTGGTCATGAGCCTCCGTAGGGGTTGCTGGTGACGATCGGCCGGAGCGGAGCGTGGCCGCCGCTGGGCGCCACGTCGGTCCTCGGAGGCGGTGTCGGGGCCGGGGGCGCAGGCGTCTCCGCCGGCGGGGGCGGGGAGGGCGGCCCGCTCGAGACGTGGTCGTGCTTCTGGGTGCGCGTCGGCGGGGGAGGCGCCGGCGCCGGGACGAAGACCACGCGCGGTGGGCTCGGCCGGCTCGTGTCGGCGCCCACGTCGCGCGGCGACTCCTCGGTCATGTCCGCCTTGCGGATGACTCTGGCCGCCAGGACGCGCTGGGGCCTCGGTTCCTCGGGGTGCGCCGGCGTGTCGCCGAACGAGGTGGCGACGACGATCAGGAGCAGCACGAGAAGGGCCACAGCCGCGCCCGCACCGACGGCGACGTGACGAGAGGCCCACCAGGGCCGCTGAGGCTCTGCCGGCACCGAGACTCCGACCGGCGCATGCGAGTTGGTCGTCACCGCAGTCGCCGCGGGGGCGCCTGCCGACGTCGCCACGCGCGACACCACGCTCGGTTCGTTCTCACCGATCAGGTGCTTGCCGCTCGGCGTGCCACGCAGGTGGACCTCGAAGGTCGGCACGACACCCGACCTCGGGCCGCCCCGGACGCGCATGACCGCTTCCTCGACGAGGGCGCTCATCCTGCGGCGCTCCTCGGAGAAGGCGTTCGTCACCAGCGACCCGATCTCGCGCATCGTCATCGCGTCGCGCCTTCGCGACAGGTGCGTCTCGAGGTCGTCCAGCAGCTCGCCCGCCGACGCGTAACGATCCTCCGGTCGCTTCGCCATGGCGCGTGCGCAGATGGCCGTGAGGTCCTCGGGTGCCTCGGGCCGCACGTCGCGGAGCGTCGGAGCCTCTTCCTTGAGCAGCCGCGCGAGGATCTCGACGTCGCTCTTGCCGGGCCAGAGCCGTCGCCCCGCCGCAGCCTCCCAGATCATGACGCCGACCGCGTAGAGGTCGGCGCGCCGGTCGACTACGCTCCCCCACGCCTGCTCCGGGGCCATGTAAGCGACGCGCCCCTTGAGTATCCCCGTCTTCGTTTCCTGGGAGGAATCGGCGCTCTTGGCGATCCCGAAGTCGACGAGCTTCGCCTGCCCGTCGAACGTGACGAGCACGTTGAGCGGGCTCACGTCGCGATGCACGATGCCCAGCGGCTCGCCGTCGAAGTCGCGCAGGTCGTGCGCGTACTGCAGGCCCAGCAGGGCCTCGGCGATGACGCGCAGATGCGCCCCCACGGGCAGCCCGCCTCGTTGCTGATGGAACCGCCGGACGATCCGGTGTAGCGACCGTCCGTCGAGGTACTCCATGACCATGTAGTGGCGGGAGCTCTCGGAGCCCACCTCGATGGTCTGCACGATGTTCCTGTGCGTGAGTCGCGCCGCGAGGCGGGCCTCGTCGAGGAACATGCGGACGTACAGCTCGTCGCCCGCGAGCTCGGGGCGCAGCTCTTTGACGACGAGCAGCTTGTTGAAGCCTCCGAGGCCCTGCGTCGCCGCGAGATGGACGATGCCCATCCCTCCGCGCGCGAGCTCTGCGACGAGGTGGTATCTGCCGATCTCCGGTAGGGCGATGTCGAGGGGAGCGCTCTGCATCGATGGGATCCCCAACGGCAGCAATCAGGCCATCGGAAATCCCCGTGGATCCCGAGCGAGCGCCCGCTCAGGGGTGTCGTCTCGAGGCATCAGCGAGCGACCTCAGGGCGTGGGCGTGCTCCCCCTGCGGAGCGGTTCAAAAGTGCGCGCTAGCTGCGCGCGAGGAACCACGCGCGGTTCCTCCAGCCGAAGGCGAGGGCCCAGGCGCCGACGCCGAGCGCGTACAGGTTGATCGCGACCTCGGTCCCGACCGCGCCCCAGTCGCCCTTCGGTGCGCCGTAGACGCCGTTCTCCAGATCGAAGAGGACGTCCATCAGGCCGAGGTAGACGCTCGCGCTGCCGCCGGCGAGAAGCCAGAACAGGGAGGACGGGCGTCGCTTCCACATCGCCCAGGCGCCTGCCGCGCAAGCGATCGCGAGCCAGCCGTCGGCCGCGGGAAAGGCGTTCTCGAACACGTAGTACGCCTGGGTGTCCATGCTCGCGAGCCACGAGCGGTCCACGAAGAACCAGATGACCCAGTAGGCGACGAGCGCGACGAAGGCCGCGAGCACCAGCCCCAGGGTCAGGCGGTAGTGTCGCGGCTCGGCAGCTTCCGTCATGGGGCCGGCGGATGGTATCGGAAAAATCCGCCGCTCACGCAGATGCGAGCCAACCGGGCCGAACCCGGTGTATTTACGCAGACGTGCGCGCCATCATCGTGTCCCTGTTCTTCGCGACGTTCTTCGTCGCGTTCGCCCGACCCGCGTTCGCCGATGCCCGTGCCGAAGCGGCTGCGAAGGCCGCCACGAAGAAGGCGCAGGCCGACTACAAGGCGATGAACTACGGCACGGCGGCGACGCGCCTGCAGAAGGCGCTCGCCACGTGCGGGACGAAGCGCTGCAGCGCGACGACGCGTGCGAGCCTGCTCGCCGATCTCGGCGTCATGCAGTTCAAGAAGGGCAACAAGGACGATGCGACCAAAACGTGGGGCGATGCCGCCAAGGTCCAGCCCGGCGTCGCGCTGAACCCGGCATACGCCGCGGGCGACACCCAGGCCGCGTTCGACGCGGCGACCGGAGCCGGCGGCGGAGGCGGTGCAGGGGGAGGTGCGGCGGCGGGCGGTGGCGGCGGCGGGGGTGGTGGCGGCGGCGGTGGCGGGGGGCAGCCGAGCGGGGACTTCGCGCACACCCCGCCGGCCGAGCAAGCGGTCGACACGCCGCTACCGATCTACGTCGAGGGCGGCGGCGACAACGTCGTGCGCGTCGTCGTGAAGTACAAGGGCGCCGGCCAGTCGTCGTGGAAGCGCATCGACCTCAAGAAGCTCGACAGCGGCTGGGGCGGCCTCATTCCCTGCGCCGACGTGACCCAGGGATCGCTTCGCTATTACGTCCAGGGCTTCGACGAGGGGAAGGAGCCCGTCGCGAACAACGGCGACGCGCGGCACCCCTACACGGTGGCCATCAAGCCTTCCATCAGCGGCGAAGCACCGGCGCTGCCGGGCAAGAGCGCCCCCGAGTCGTGCGAGAAGTCCAGCGACTGCCCGCCGGACTTCCCCGGGTGCAGCAAGAGCGGCGAGTCGGCGGGCGAGAACGGCGACGAGAACGGCGAGGGCGGCGGCGAGGAAGAGGAAGCCGAGGGCGGCGGCAAGAAGAAGAGCGGCCCCTTCAGGCGCATCTGGATCGGCCTCGGCGCGGAGTACGAGTTCATGTCGCTGCCGTCGGGTAGCGACCTCTGTTACGAGGACCCGTCCAGCAGCCTGCCGACGAACAGCCACAACATGTACTGCACGAACAAGGACGGGACAGACTTCCCCTACCGGCAGACCAACGCGCAGGACAACGCGATCTGCAACCAGGCGTCCACGCAGGCGACGCCGAAGACGTTGCCGAACGGTCAGCCGAACCCGACGGGCGGCGCGCCAGTCTGCCCGGGCGACGCCGGAGGCAACTCCAACGGCGGGTTCAACCCCGGCAACATGCGCATCATGGCGTCCTTCGATTACGCCATCACACCGAACCTGCTCGCCGGAGCGCGCCTGGGCGTGTCGCTCTTCGTCTACCCGGGCAACAGCGCCACGGCGGACGGTCGCGCCTTCAGCCTCATCCGGCTCTACGGCGACCTCCGGGCGACGTGGGTCTTCGGCGAGAACGCCCTCGGAACGACGGGCCTGCACCCGATGGCATTCGGGGGCCTGGGCATCGCCGAGTTCGACACGCACACCTCGAGCTTCGTCGCCGTCTGCCAGCCGGCGGGGCAGGCGGGAAGCTCCGCGAACCCCGTGCCGCCGCCGACCGGCCAGTGCTCGACGCCGAGCGGCATGAACTACACGAAGCCGGTGACCGGCAACGTGAACGTGTGGCAGACGAACGGGCCGTTCTTCGTGATGCTCGGCGGCGGCGTGCGCTGGGCGATGTCCGACAACGTCGCGTTCACCGCGGCGCTGAGGATCAACGGATCGTTCGGCGCCAACGGGATGATCCCCACGCTCGGACCGGAGATCGGCGCCCAGTACGGGTTCTAGCGGATGGCGTCGACCCTCCACCTGGTCGGTGGCGGACCGGGCACGGTGCTCGCCCTGCGGCGGCACTTCAAGGCGGCGATCGCGGGCCTCGGGAAGGAGCGCCCGCTCGTCGCGTACGTCGGCACGGCCACGGACGACAACCGCGGGTTCTTCGCGATGATCCGCGGGGCGCTGTCGGTCACGTCGGCGCGCCTGGTGCTCGCCCGCATCGCGAGCCCGCGCGCGTCGATGGCGGAAGCGCGCGCCCTGCTGGACGAGAGCGACATGGTCTTCGTCTCGGGCGGCGACGTGGAGCGCGGGGTGCAGGTGCTGAACGAGCGCGACATGGCGAGGTCGCTGCGCGCCCTCGCGAAGCGGGGGAAGCCCATGTTCGGGATCAGCGCCGGGTCCATCATGCTCGCGCGCGAGTGGGTTCGCTTCCCGGACGACGACGACGACGCACGCGCCGAGATCTTCCCGTGCCTCGGCATCGCTCCGGTGCACGTGGACGCGCACTCGGAGGACGATGGATGGAGCGAGCTGCGCGTGCTCGTCCGCCTGCTCCACGAACGCGGCGATCGCGATCCGGTGGGCTACGGGCTGACCCGCAAAGGGGGGCTGCGCGTCGTGCTCGACGGAGAGGCGGCGCTCGCGCCGTTCGGTACGCCCATCCCGAGAATCCTCGTCGCGAAGGGCCGGGTGACCGAGGGCACGGCGCTGCCGCTCCCTCGCTGATCGATCTCAGCGGACGAGAAGAGCCGCCCGGGCGAGCGCCGCCGCGCCCGTGTGCGCGACGCGGACGTCGCCGATGGAGGCGCCCACGTCGTCGATGCCTCGGGTCCCGTCGAGAAGGGCGAGCACGCGGCGCAGCACCGGGTCCGAGAGGACCACCTCCTGGTGCCAGCGGTTCGTGATGGTTCCGCCGTGCACGGCGTGCCACCGGGCGACGGGGCACGCCTCGGGCCGCGTCGCGCGTTCGTCGCCTAGCGTGGGCTCGCGGGCGTGCAGGTCGATGCCGCCGGTCGAGAGCCACAGGTCGAAGAGCTCGCCGCCGGCGACCTGCGAGCATGGAAGCGACCGTGGCGCGACCTCGGCGAGCCGGTGCAGCGCGCGACGCGTCGCTGCATCGCTCACGAGCACGCTGCCGTCGGGACCGTCGAAGCGCTCGCTCGCGGCACCGGCCCTTGCTGCTTCGTGCGGCACGAGCCGGCTCGCGACGCGCATCCCCGAGATGGCCCGTGGCTGCATGCGCAGCGGCCACCGCCAGCCACGCGCGCTCGCGTCTTCCGCCCGCACGAGCAGCGCGCGCCGGAAGGCCGTGTCGCGCACGAAGTCCACGAGCTGCTGCACCTGGGCCACGTCGAGCGACGCCGCCCGCTGCGCCACCGCATCCGGAAGCAGCTCGATCGCCGTCTGCGAGGGGATTGCGTCGCCCAGGTACGCGAGCCCGGCGGCGCTCGCCTCGGCGAGGAACCTCGACACGTGCTGCGGGTGCTGCTCTTCGGCCAGGTACTCGTGCGCCGCGTACGCCTCGCCGGCCTCGCCGATGCGGGAAGCGACCGCGTCGATCCGCCGGCGGTAGCCGCCGAGCTCCGCGGAGACCGCCTCGCGCAGCCAGCCGAGCGACGCGCGCGCGTCCTTCTCGGGAAACATGCGCAGCCAGTCGCGCACCGCGAGCCGCTCGTACCAGCCCGGGAGCACGTTGAAGCTGACGTAGGCGATGCCCCCGGGAGCGAGGCTGCCGCTCACCAGGGCGAGCAGCGCCCGGCGCGTCTCCGCAGGAACCCAGGAGCACACGCCGTGGCACACGACGAAGTCGAAGCGCTCGCCGCCCCCGTACGACTCGATGGCAGCCCGCTCGAAGCGCACGTTGCGGACGCCGGCCTCGCGCGCGATCCGGGCGGCCTCGTCGATCTGACGCGAGGAGCGATCGATCCCCAGCAGCGAAGCGCCCGGCAGCGACGCCGCCATCGGAAGGAGGTTGCCCCCGCGGCCGCACCCGAGCTCCAGGATGCGTGCCGCGCCGAGCTCCGGAGGCTCCCATCCGGACAGACGCGCGACGACGGCGAGGCGGTCGGGATGCGTCTCGGCGAAGGCGTGATCCGTGTAGGGCAGCAGGTCGTAGGCGTCGATGGCGCGGCAGACTAACCCTGCGCACCAGAACGCGCGACTTGCTCATCGTGCGCACGCACGATGCGCATGCGGGGGGCCAGAGACGCGTCCCAAGGCCGGCCCGTTCCTTGCCATGCGCGGCCGTCATGAAGCAGGGAGCCATTCTTTGCATCGCGGCCTTCGCGGCCGTCGCGGCGTTCCAGGGCTGCGCGCAGGGCAGCAGCCAGCAGCCCATCGACTTTCCCGACGGCGGCGACGACGACAGCGGCAGCGGGGGAGACAGCGGGGGAGCGAGCGGCTCGGGGAGCAGCAGCGGAGGCGGCGGGTCGACGAGCAGCAGCGGTGCGAGCAGCTCCGGGAGTGGCGGCGGGAGCTCCTCCGGGGCCGACGCCGCGGGCACGTGCGGCAACCTCGACCAGCCGTGCTGCAACGGCGCGTACTGCGCCGGCACGCTGACCTGCTCGCCCAACGTCGTCTGCGTCGACGAGGGGCAAGCCGACTCCGGCAGCGGCAGCGGCGGTGGGAGCGGGTCGAGCAGCGGCGGCATCGACTCGGGGCCGACGTGCGCGCCCGGTCTGAGCCTCTGCAACGGCGCGTGCATCGACACGACGTCCGACCCGGCGAACTGCGGGAGCTGCGGCCACGTCTGCCAGAACACGACGTGCACCGACGGCGCGTGCGACTCGACCGTGCTCTCCAGTGGCTTCGTCCCTCCGGGCCGACTCGCCATCGACGCGAACAACGCGTACTGGACGAACGGCGACGGCAGCATCCGCTCCGTCCCGCTGGCCGGCGGGACGACGGCGACCCTCGCGACCGGCCTCACGCAGCCGATGGGGATCGCGGTCGACACGCAGAACGTGTACGCCGCGAGCCAGGACGGGCGCGTCGTGAGCACGCCCCTCTCGGGCGGCGGCACGCTGACGGTCCTCGCGCAGTCGCAGCCCACGCCGTACGCGCTGGCCATCGACGCGACCAACGTCTACTGGTCCAACGTCGCCTCCGGCGCCGGCAACGGATCCATCATGGCGTGCGCGAAGGCGGGCTGCAGCCAGGCGCCGACGACGCTCGCGAGCGGCATCCACGTGCAGTACCCGTACGGCCTCGTCGTCTCGGGCACCAACGTCTACTGGACGAGCTTCAACTTCGGCGGCGAGATCAACGTCGTGCCCACGACGGGGGGCATGTTCACGAACTTCTCGGCCAACCTCGGCTACCCCTACGAGCTGTCGATCGCGGGGTCGGTGACGCTCGCGGTGCTGTACGGCCAGGGCGGCTCCATCGTGGAGGTGCCCAGCGGGGGCGGCTCGGCGACGAGCCTGGTGGGGGGACAGGCGTTCCCGACCGAGGGGACGACCGACGGCACGGCGGCGTACTGGACGCTCACGATCCCGAGCGCGCAGAACGGCGCGACGCTGATGAAGGCGCCGCTCGCGACCGGGCAGGCCCAGGTGCTGGCGAAGAACATGCAGCCGGCCGGCTCGGTGCAGGTCGATTCGCAGTATGTCTACTGGCTGTCCAACGAGGGAGCGCTGCGCAGGCTGCCCAAGTGAAGGTCAGCGTTCGACGACGGCGGGGCAGTCCGCGGTGACGGGGGCTCCCGTGCGCGGCGCGACGTTCGCCCGCTCGGGCGCGCCCCACGCCGCGAGCATCGCGAAGTGCTCGAAGGCGCACGGGGTCACGTCGGCGTGCAGCACGTGGCGGGCGCGCAGGTCGAAGCCGCGGGCGATCTGAGGCTCGCGCGCATCGGCGTCGCTCGTGCCGGGTGGGGCGCTCGCGTTCAGCAGGAGCGTCGCGACCGTGGCGACGGTGAGGAGCCCCCCGACCGCGTACGCGAGCGCGCGTCGATGAAGGGCGAACAGCGTCGCCAGCGTGTCGGCTCCCATCGCGACGAGGATCCACCAGACGGCGACCAGGGCGCGCGCCGGGTGATGCGTGGGGGCGCCGTCGCGGACGTCGCCCCACACGAGGAACGCGAGCACGACCGCCGCGGTGAGAGCGGGCAGCCCCCAGCGTCTCCGGAGCTCCGGTCGGAGCAGGCCGGCGCATCCCGTGAGCCCAAGCAGCGCGGCGACGGGCGCCTCCGTCACCAGAGCGCGCGGATAGTCGAGCAGCTTGTCGACGACGGGGACGTCCGCGGCGCCGATGGCACGCCGGAAGTTCGTGACGCGCGCGACGAAGTGCAGGGCGCTTCCGTGGGCATGGGCGTTCCAGAGCATCCACGCGACTGGACCCGCCACGGCAGCGAGGGCGCACGCCACCGCCGTGCGGCGTCCCTCGCGCGGCCAAGCGGCGGCGGCGCCCCACGCGCAGAAGGCGGCCATCACGGCGCACGCCGGCCACGCCTCGTACCGCGAGAGCGATGCGACGAGCAGCGCGGCGGCGGCCCACGGCCGCGCGCCCTCGACCGCCATGGCGATGACGCCTGCAGCGACCAGGGCGTTGGCCCAGCCCTCCGGCACCGTCGCCACGCCGAGCCACATGCTCCACGGCAGCGTCATGGCCACCGCCGTGGCCGCGATCGCCGCCGCCCGCTTCATCCCCGCCGCGCGCATCGCCAGGTACGGCGCGGCGACGCTCGCCGCCCCGAGGATCATCGCGACGGCCCGCGCCGCCGCCAGCGTCCGCCCGAGCACCATCATCGCCAGCCCCTCGATCCAGAAGGGCGCCGGCAGCCAGCTCGTCCCGCTGGGATCGAGCCGGGGCGCGTGCGCGAACTGCTGGGCGATGACCGTGCGCGCGTAGTCGTCGTCCGAGACGTGCGTGAACCCGGCGTGGAGCACCCACGCGCCGAGCGCGAGCTTCGCTGCGGCCAGCACGAGCGCATCGGCCGCACGCCCCGAAGGGGAGCGGCCGTGAACGTCAAACAACCGGGCTGCGCTCGCGCGCGAGGCCACCGGTCACGGGGCGCCGCCCGTCCCGGGAGCCGACGAATCGGCCGGCCCTGCCGAGGGCTTGGGCTTGCTCGTCGGCTTCACCTTCGTCCCCTCGTTGCCCTTGCCCTTCTTCTGCTCCTCGACGATGCGCGCCTTGAGCTCGCGGTCGCCCGAGGAGGACACCCACGCGAGCGACACGCTGGTGAGCATGAAGATGCCCGCGCAGATGGCCGTCGCCCGAGTCAGGATGTTCCCGGCCCCGCGCCCGCCGAAGACCTGCTGGGTCGCCCCGCCGCCGAAGGCCGCGCCCATGCCGCCTCCCTTGCCCTGCTGCAGCAGCACCACGAGCATGAGGAAGGCGCAGACGCCGATGTGGACGATGTCGAGCAGCGTGGTGATCATCGGGAGTCCTGGTGTCGTCTTCTAGCGGCCCGCGAGCCCTTCGGCGGCGCGGGCGATGGCGGCGAAGGAGGCCGCCTCGAGACTCGCCCCGCCGACGAGTGAACCGTCCACGTCGGCTGCGGCGAGCAGGTCACGGGCATTGTCTGGTTTGACCGACCCTCCATAGAGGATGCGCGTGCCGGACGCCAGCGCTGCGGAAGCCCCGGCCAGCCATCCCCGGATGGCCTGGTGCACCTCCTGCGCCTCGGCCGGACCGGCGTTCTTGCCCGTTCCGATGGCCCAAACGGGCTCGTAAGCCAGCGCAATCGGGAGCTTTGCGGTCGTCAGGGTCGGCAGGACGGCCCGAACCTGCCGCTCGACCACCTCGAGCGTGCGGCCCCCCTCGCGCTCGGCCAGGGTCTCGCCCACGCAGACGATGGGCTTGAGCCCAGCCCCGAGCGCGGCCGTGACCTTCTGCGCCACGAACGCGTCGGTCTCGCCGAAGTGCTGCCGGCGCTCGCTGTGGCCGACGATGACCCAGGTGCAGCCCGACTCGACGAGCATCGGGCCGCTCACCTCGCCGGTGAAGGCCCCACTGTCCTTCGGGTACAGGTTCTGGCCCGCGACGGCCACCCCGCTCCCATTCGCCTCGCACTCGTGCGCGCACGCCGCCAGGGCGGTGAACGGGGGGGCGATCACGAGCTCCACGTGGGGCACCTCGCGCGCGAGGCGTGCGACCTCCCCGGCGAGCTCGACGCCCCTGGCGCCACCCAGGTTCATCTTCCAGTTGCCGGCGATGAGCGGGCGCCGTGCGGGGTTCACGCGGGCTCTCCAGTCCGGAGAACCTCGATGCCCGGCAGCTTCTTCCCCTCGACGAGCTCGAGCGACGCGCCTCCGCCCGTCGAGATGTGCTTCATCTTCTTCGCGACGTCTTCGCCCGCCGCGTGCACCGCCGCGGCGCTGTCCCCACCGCCCACCACGGTGAAGGCGCGCGAATCGGCCATCGCCCGCGCCACCGCGAAGGTGCCGCGCGCGAACGCCGGCTTCTCGAAGAGGCCCATCGGCCCGTTCCAGAACACCGTCTTGGCCGCCCCGATGCGCTTGGCGATCTCGGCGACCGTCTTCGGCCCGATGTCGAGCGCCATCTTGTCGGCCGGCACGGCGTCGACGCCCACAGTCTGCGCGTCCGCCTCGCCCGCCGCGGTGCTCGCCGCGACGACCACGTCCGTCGGCAGCACGACGTCCACGCCCTTGGCCTGCGCCTTCTCCAGGATCGTCCGCGCCAGGGCGAGCTTGTCGCTCTCGACGAGCGACTTGCCCATGTTCTTGCCGCGCGCCGCCAGGAACGTGTTCGCCATCGCGCCGCCGACGACGAGCGACGACACGCGCTCGAGCAGCGACTCGACGACCGCGATCTTGTCGCTCACCTTCGCGCCGCCGAGGATCGCGACGAACGGCTTCTCCGGCGCCGTGATGATCGTCCCGAGCGCCTGGATCTCCTTCTCGAGCAGGAAGCCGCACCCGCGGTCGCGAAAGAGCTTCGCCAGGCCGTGCACGCTGGCGTGCGCCCTATGCACCGCGCCGAACGCGTCGTCCACGTACACGTCGGCGAGCTGCGCGAGCTGACGGCAGAAGCCCTCGTCGTCCTTCTCTTCCTCCGGGTGGAAGCGCAGGTTCTCGAGCAGGCACACCTGGCCGGCGCGCAGGTCGAACACCACCTTCTTCGCGGCGTCGCCCACGCAGTCCTCCGGGAGCGTCACCTCCTGCCCGAGCAGCTCGGCGAGCCGCGCGCCGCACGGTTCGAGCGACAGCTTCGGGTCGGGTCCCTTCTTGGGTCGCCCGAGGTGGCTCGCGCATACGACGCGCGCCCCGCGCTCGATCGCGTGCTTGATGGTGGGCAGCGCCTCGCGGATGCGCGAGTCGTCGGTGATTCGCCCGTCGTCGAGCGGCACGTTGAAGTCGACGCGAATGAACAGCCGCTTCTGCTCGATCTCGAGGTCACGGATCGAGCGGATCCCCTGGAGCGGGCTCGCCATGGCTCAGAGCCTCGAGGCGACGAGCTGCGTGAGCTCCACCATGCGGTTCGAGAAGCCCCACTCGTTGTCGTACCAGGAGAAGACCTTGGCGAACCTGTCGCCCATCACCTGGGTCATCGTCGAATCGAAGATCGAGGACGCCGGGTCGCCCATGAAGTCCGCCGAGACGAGCGGCAGGTCGACGTACTCGAGGATCCCCTTCATCGCCCCGTCGGCGGCCGACTTCATGGCCGCGTGGATCGCGTCCTTCGTCATCGGCTTCTCGGTCTCGAACGTGAGATCCACGAGGCTGACGTCCATCGTCGGCACGCGCACGGCCTGTCCGTCGAACTTGCCCTTGAGCGCCGGGATCACCTCGCTCAGCGCCTTGGCGGCGCCGGTGCTCGTGGGGATCATGCTCACCGCCGCTGCGCGCGCGCGCCGCAGGTCGCCCTTGCGGTGCGGGATGTCGAGCAGCGTCTGGTCGTTCGTGTACGAGTGCACGGTCGTCATCAGGCCGCGGGCGATGCCGAACGAGTCGAGCAGCACCTTGGCCACCGGGGCGAGGCAGTTCGTGGTGCACGATCCGCACGAGATGACCGTGTGCTTCTTCGGGTCGTACGCCTCGGTGTTGACGCCGAGGACGACGGTGACGTCGTGGTTCTTCGCCGGCGCGCTGATGATGACCTTCTTGGCTCCCGCCGTGAGGTGCGCCGACGCCTTCTCCTTGTCGGTGAAGAGCCCGGTCGACTCGATCACGACGTCGACCCCGAGCTCCTTCCAGGGGAGCTTCGCCGGGTCCTTCTCCGCCACGACCTTGGCCTTCCACCCGTGGAAGTCGATCGCCCCCTCGAGCGCCGTGGCCGGATGGGGCGCACGCCCGTGCACGCTGTCGTAGTTGTAGAGGTGCGCGAGCGTCTTCGCGTCCGTCAGATCGTTGATGGCCACGAGGTCGAGGTCGCGGACGTTGCGCTCGACCATGGCCCGCACGATGCAGCGGCCGATGCGGCCGAACCCGTTGATGGCGATCTTCGTGGGCATGGGGTGCGAGAACGTAGTCTCTGGCCCCCACCCCCGCAAGGTCGTGCGGGCGCTAGAAGGGGCAGCAGACGGTCACCGCACCCACCGGCGTCGCCGTCCCCGTGGGAGCCGACGTGCTCGGGCCGCAGGCCCCGTTCGTCGGAAACAGGAGAAGGCGCATGTCGGTGGGCTGCGCGACGCCCGCGCACTTCGTGCCGGGACCGTACGTGATGGGATTGCCCGTGCACGACTGGTCGGCGGACGAGTACGCCGTGATCGAGAAGGAGCACGAGCCGCCGCTGGGCGGGCCGCACGTGCACGCGCTGCAATCGCGCGTGTCGTCGACCTGCGTGAAGAACGTGTGCTTCACGCCGTAGCCGCCGCCGGGGCAGGCGACGTCCCCCGCGTGGGCGACGCAGAGCCTCGAGTCGAAGCCGGGCTCCGGCTTCGGCGCGCAGATCTGGCCGCTTCCGCAGTCCACCTGCGCGGGCGCCACGGTGGACACGCAGCCGCGTGCTTGATCGGTCCACGAGTAGGGAGGCACCGTGCGCGAGGGTTGCGGCGTGCAGTCGCCCACGGACTGGCCTCCGCCGAGCAAGGTGATGTCGAGGAGACTGGCTCCCAGGCAGGCGGCTTTCTCGTTCACGGTCTCGCAGGTGCCGGGCATCAGCATGACGCTCGCGCACGTGACGGGAGTGCTGCTGCACGTGGTCGAGTCCTCGAAGGCCATCGTCGGCGGGTCGCACGTCGTCGTGGAGGGGCCGCACCCGCAGCCGCACGTCGCCGGCCGCGCCTGCAGCCCGGCGAAGCCACCCACGCTCTGCGCGAAGCCGGTCATGCACACCGGCGGGGGCGCCGTCCCCGCGTAGAGCTCGAGGGGGCCCGTCCAGCCTGCCGGGACGTCGGGGACGCACGCGAAGTTTCCCGAGCAGCTCGGAGGCGGCTCGCCGGTGGCATCGACGGGCGGCAACGCGTCGATCGGGGAGACGTCCTGGGTGACGTCGCTGCCCGATCCGGCGTCCATCGGCGGCGACGAGCCATCGTGCGCGGTTCCCGCGTCGTCGGTTGCGGAGCCGGCCGTGAAGGCGTCACCCCCGCATGCCGCGGACGCCGATGCGGCGCCGAGGACGGCGGCCGTCAGCAGAGAGCGGACCATCCGGCAAGGATACCCGCTACGGCTTGGCAACGCGCAATACCTGGCCGGCGACGTAGTCGGTCCAGTAGACGAACGAGGCGTCGAGCGCGACGAAGAACGCTCCCTGCTGCGACGAGGCGAGGATCGTGGGTCCTTGTGGGCACCCGCTCTTCGGGCAGTAGGCGACGGTGCTCGCGCCGGGCGTGGCGCTGGACTCGTTGGCCCAGTACACGCCGTTGCCGTCGGCCGCGATGCCCGACGGGGTGGCCTGGTTCGCGGCGACGACGGTGGGCATCGCGCATCCGGCGAGCGGGCAGCTCACGACGGGCGCGGGGGTGCCCATGTTGTTCGGGTCGTACGTCGTGACGTACACGGTGTCGGTGTCCACCGCGAGGGCGTAGGGGCCGGTGAGGCCGGTCACGATCGTGGTCGGAAGGTTGCTGCCGCACCCGGCCTTCGGGCACGAGTAGACCGTGCCGTCGCCGCGTCCGGCGAAGTACACGTTGCTCGAGTCGGTCGCGAGGGCGTACCAGGGCGTGCCGATGTTGTGCGCCACCACGGTGGGCGTGCCGCCGCAGCCGCCGACGGCGCACGAGAGGATCTGCCCGTAGGCGGGGTCGTTCCAGAAGACGCTGGTGCCGTCGCTCGCGACGCCGACGGGCGCCCCCGGGGTGTTCGTCAGCGACGACGGGGTCATCCCGCAGCCGCTGGTGGAACACGCGTACATGGCGGAGTCGATGTTGGCGGCGCCGCCGTCGGGATCGGTTCCGCCGTAGCACCCGAAGAAGATGGAGCCGGCCGAGACGCTGATGCCGCTCGCGTAGGAGAGCCCGGTCGCGTACGTCTGCGGCGCGCCGGTGCATCCGGTGACGGGGCACGACGCGACGTCTCCGGACGACGAGTGGTCCGTCCAGTACACGTTGCCGCCGGACACGTAGAGGGCGCGCGGCCCGTTCAGGCCCATCGCGAGCACCACGGGCTGGCAGACACCGGAGGTGCACATGCCGCCGCCGCAGTCGTGGCCGCAGCGTCCGCAGCTCGAGGGGTCCTTCTGCGTGTCGACGCACCGCGTGCCGCAGGCAGTCCCCACGTCACATGCGACGCTCGCGACATCCATGACGGGTGAGTCCATCGTCGTGGCCTCGCCCGCGTCGGCGGGCGAATCCGGCTGGCCATCCTGCGGAGGCGTCGGACCGTCCGCCGCGTCCGCCCCTGCCTCTCCCCCGGTCAGATGGTCGAGTGGCGTGAAGAGGGTACAGGCCGCCAGGGCGCAAGCGAGCGTGGCGAAGGCTGCACGCCGAACCATCCCAGCTTCAGTCTACCCCACACGTCGACGCGAGGCGGACCGCATGACGCGGATGCCGGTGTCGGCCCAGGGTGGCACTGCACTTGGAACCCATGAAACGCCGAGTGGTGCGAAACTGGGGGTGGGGCGAGTCTTGCTTGGGTGAAGCGCCCCACGCGCCATG
>DASVWO010000291.1:0-22538 GCA_036393165.1 Polyangiaceae bacterium
TCGCGATCAGCGTCTCGCTGAAGATCTAGCGGTGTTTCCGAAAGGGCTTCCCATGAACAAGAATCTCTCGAGCATCACCTCGCCGATCGCGCTCGTCGCCCTCCTCGCGGCGTCTTCAGCTGTGGCATGCGGCACCAGCGACGCGTCGCCCTTCGGGAACGCGAGCTCCTCGAGCAGCAGCGGAGGAGGTGGTGGTGGTTCGAGCAGCGGAGGTGGCAGCGGGGGAAGCAGCGGAGGGGGCGGCAGCAGTGGAGGCGGCAGCGGCAGCAGCAGCGGCGGCGGTGACATGGGCGGCGACGGAGGCACCTCGAGCGGAGGCGGCGCCGACGCCGGCGGCCCTGGCTGCGGCGCCAAGCCCGCGCGCTACATCGTCGTCGGTCACAGCGTCGCGGCCTGCTACGCGGTGGGCGGCCCCACCTCCGAGCAGTGCGCGAGCAAGAGCGTCGAGACGTACATGGCGACGAAGTACCCGGGCCTGGCCTACGAGAACTACGCCGTGAACGGGGCGCTCATCGCCGACGTCGTGAACAACCAGCTACCCAACATCGCGGGCGGCGCGAGCGCCGTGTTCGTCAACGTCTTCATCGGCGGGAACGATCTCGCCGCACACCTGTACGAGCCCGACGCGACGGCCACCCAGTCGTGGATGAGCCTCGAGCCCGGCGCGATGCAGAACCTGAACACGATCGTGAGCTACTTCGAGGACAAGACGAAGTTCCCCGGCGGCGCGGTGGTGATGATCAACTCGCAATACAACCCGTTCGACGAGTGCGTCACGAGCGCGTACTCGTATGCGAGCCTGGTCAAGCAGAACATCAACAAGGAGTTCAACCAGGACCTGCTCACGAAGATCGTAGGCGCCCACAAGAACGCGGTGTACGTCGAGAACTACGGCGACGTGCTCGGACACGGCGACAACTACAACCAGGCCATGTCGACGACGGGGATGGCCTGCCCCCACTACGTGGCGGGCGCCGCCGACTGGATGGCAGACCTCATCCACCCCAACGCGCTGGGCCACGAGCAGCTGTCGAAGCAGATGTCCGCCGTGGTGGACCTCGCCTACTCCTGCCCCTGAGCGCCCCGACGCGAGCTGCTCAGCGCACGTCGCGCCGCACCTTGATCTTCACCTTGTCGCGGCCCTCGACGAACCAGTCCAGCGGCACGACGGTGCGCGACCAGCTCTGGAACGTCTCGGGCCCCGTGTCGCTGCTCTGCGGACGGAGCGCGTCGAGCGTGAGCGCGGGCAGGCGCTGCGTCACGTGGCCGCGGTAGGCGATGCCGTTCGAGGGCACCTTGAACTGGACGACCATCGATCGCGGCATGACCGTCTGTCGCGGCTCGTTCGCGAGCAGCTCGTCGAGCGACTCGGGCGCCGCGAGCTCCGGCACGATGTCGTAGCCGGGCACGATCTCCACTTCGACGTCCTTGCCGTCGAGCTCCACGGGCATCGTGACCTCGACGACGCGCGTGACCTCGGGCCCGTCCTGCGGCACGAGGTGCAGCCGCAGCCGCGCCTTCTGCCCGCCGTCGACCACCGGATCGAGCACCTCCACGCCGCGCAGGCGCCAGACGTCACGCGCGTAGCGCACGTCGAACTTCGCGTGCACGCCGCTGATGCGCGCGTGCTCCCAGGGGTTGTTGAGCACGTCGCCGACCGTGGCCACGAACTTCGAGTGGAACCACTCGCCGGTGTCTGGCGTGCCGCCTTCGGCGATGCCGACGTCCTCGAGATCCACGGGCCCGTGCCCCGTGACGTCGACGCGACTCGTGAGCTTCCACGTGAGGTCTCGCCGCTCGCTCGACGTCGCCTCGATGACCGACGCGAGCACCACGGCGGCCATCGACGGGCCGATGAACTTGTCGTCCGTGACGTCCGCGTGCCAGTGCGTCTTGGGGGCGCCGACCACGCCGGTGACGTCCACGTCCACCGGGATCGTCGGCGCGGCGATGCGCTCGTCGAGGAAGATGCCGACCTGGCGGTCCTGCACGAGCGTGCCGAGGTTGCGCACGCACTCGCCTATCTTGAAGCTCGCCTGGGCGCTGGCGTTGATCCAGAGGACCTTCGCGATGCACGTGGGGAGCGCCTCGTCGCCACCGCCAAGCATCGGGTGCCCGAAGCCGGCGACCTTGCCGGCGCCGTCGGCGTACGTAGCGGTGCCGATGGCCGTCACCGAGACGTCGCCGCCCGCGAGCGGCACGCCGAGCCCGCCGCCGTTCACGAAGTGCGCGGGTGCGTGCGGATCGTTCGCGGTGCCACCGCCGCCCTGGAACGGCTCGAGCCCGAGCGGCTCGAACAGCTTGCGCAGCTCGGAGATGGCGCGCTCGCCCACGCCACCCATCATGAGCGGCGTCGCCGCAGGCGCGATGCCCGTCGGCCCGTCGGGCTTCCCGAGGCGCGCGGCGAGCTGGCGCGCGTGCTCGCCGAGGTCGTACGTCCCCGGCGCGCCCTCGAATCCCTCGTTCGACGCGTGGGGCGCGTGCGGCGCCGTCGCCGCGTTGTGCACGCGATCGCTGGGCGGAGGGAGCGGCGCGTTGTGCTCGAGCGGCCAGAAGCCCGGCGGGATCGGGCGGCGCATCTCGGTGAGCATCAGATCGATGGGCGTCACGCCGGCGATCGGCTCGAGGGGGAAGTTCCAGCTGTACGCGTACGCCCCCGCGAGGCGCCCATCGATGTAGACCGGGCTCCCGCTCATGCCGTGCACGCCCTTGGTCACGTCGAGGCGCGGGTTGGGTGTCTTGATCACGATGAGCGGCTCGCCGGGCCGGAAGCTCCGGAGGACGCCGATCACCTCGACGTCGAAGCGCTCGGGCTCGGTGCCCTTGAACACCGTCAGGCCGTAGCCCTTCATGCCCTCCTTGATTTCGTCGACCGAGATCGTCGGCGGGCGCGCGTCGCCTTGCGCCAGGGGGATGCTCGCGCCGAGCGCGAGGACGATGCCCGCGCCGAGCGCCCCGAGAAGGGCAGAAGTGTTCCGCACGAAAGCAGTCTAGCGCGCCGCCGGCTTGCATGGCGCTGCCGCGTCACGGGCGCAAACGCGTCGCAGGAAAGCCAACGACAGAGCTGCGAGCGCGAGGAGCGGGATCCCTTCTCCTCCTCCGCCTCCGCCCCCTCCCCCGCCGCGGCAGGCGCAGCCGGTCCCGCGCAGCTTGCCGTCGAACGGCGTGTCGCCGCTGGCGCCCCCGTCGTCGCCCGCGGCACCCGCGTCGGGGCCGCCGACCGGCGTGAGCCCGCCGTCCACCGGAGCCGCGCCGGGGCCGACGCACTGGCCCCCCTGGCACGTCTGGCCCGCGGGGCACTTGGCGCCGGTGCAGTCGGGCATGCACTTCCCGGAGCTGCAGAACGACCCGCTCGGGCACGAGCCGCACGACGTGTCGGCGCAAGCGCCGCTCGCCATGTCGCACGACAGCGGCGCCGCGCACATCACGCCGCCGCATGAGCCGCACCCGGGGACGCACGCTCCGTCGACGCACACCTGCCCGCTCGCGCACGCGACGCCGGAGCACAGGTCGACGCACGCGTTGCCGACGCACGACTGACCGTGCGGACACACGACGCCGTCGCATGGCGTGCCGCAGCTGCCCGCGACGCAGATCTGGCCCGTCGGGCACGTCACGCCGATGCACTTGGCGTCGACGCACAGACCGGACTTGGAGTCGCACGTGCCGCCGCTCTGACACGGGAACTCGACGCTCCCGCAGTGCGGCACGCACTTGCCGTCGTCGCAGACGTCGCCGGGCTCGGGGCAGGTCGCGCCGTCGTCGACCATGCCGTCGCAGTCGTCGTCCACGCCGTTGCACTTCTCGGGCGACGGCTGGATGACCTGCTGGCACCCGAGCTGCCCGTTCTTGCAGTCGGTCACGCCGAAGGCGCACACGCCCGGCTTGCCCGTGCTGCACTGCTGGCCCGCGCCAGAGCACTCCACGCCGTCGACGCTCGTCACCAGGTCGGCGAAGTCGTCGTCGCCGCCGCCGTACGTGTCCTCGCACGCGAAGTAGAACTTCTTCGGGAAGATCTGGCTGTCGTACGCGAGCACGTGGATGAACGGCGTCCCGTTGCTCGTGTCCGGGTCGTATGCGCTCTCGGTGTAATAGAGGCGCCCGCCGCCGGCCTGCACGTTGGCGACGCTCGGGCAGCAGTTGCCGTTCGCGCACGTCCCGGGCTTTCCCGGCGCCTCCGGCGTCATGAGGAAGAAGCCGATGTCGCCCCCCTTCCACGCCGGCTCCTTCGTGAGGTCGAGCACCACCTGCGTGCCCGCGGCGGAGCCGCAGTCGAGCATCACGTGCAGGTCGCTCGGGTCCGGCTGCTTGCCGGCGGCGTTGTACCAGCCGAAGACGTTCTGGAACATCGCGTTGCCGCGCGACACGACGGTGAACGTGAGCGCGCACGTCGGGTGGAACGTCTGCTGCGCGATGGTCGCGTCGGCCACCGGATCGAGCCCGCTGTGGTTGCTCGGGATGCACGTGTTGTCGTTGAACGAGTGCCAGATCGTGCTCTCGCACGTGCCGTTCTGCCCGCTCGGGCAGCTGTTCGACGACGGACACGGCGTGCCGATGTTGCACACGCCCTGCTGCGTGCACTCGCACGCGAAGATGGGGAGCAGACCCGTCGGATGCCCGCCGGAGCAGCTCATTCCCGAGGGAATCGTGGTGCCGTTGGGCTGCGTGAGCGCCTGCGCGCGGATGGAGAACGACCCTGCGGCCAGGACGAGCAGGCCGATGAGCGCGAACCGCATGAGCGGCCCCCTTTCGACTGAGCTGGAGGTCGCTCTTGTTAACTCAGACCAGAGTGACTATCAACCCGCACGGCGGATGCTCCTGTATGGTGAGACGCGATGGGGATCGCCCTCGCCGCGCTGCTCGCCATCTTCGCGGGAGCGCACGTGGCGATCGCCATCGGCCTCGTCGGTCTCGGCCCTCGCCGGGCGGGCCTCGGCCCTCGCCGGGCGGGCCGCAAGCGCATGCTGCGCCGGGCCCTGCTCGGGCTCTTCGTTCCCCCGCTCGCCCCCTGGTGGGGGTGGGAGGCGGGGCTGCGCGTCCCGACCATCGTCTGGGGCGCAGCCCTCGCGCTCTACGCCGTCGGCGTCGCGATTACTGGACGGTGACCTGCGTGGTGAAAGGCGCGCAGTTGCTGTCGGAGCACACGGCGCCCTTCAGCGTGTACGAGCCGGCTGCGACGCCGGTCACGCTCGCCTTCTCCTTGGCGAGGCTGAAGTCGCCCTTGGCCTTCACCTTGTCGTCGCCCTTCTTGAGGGCCCAGCTGTAGTCGAGGTTGATGTGCCAGCCGGCATGCGGCGTCACCGTCACCGCCCCCTTGGAGGCGGCCACGTCGAAGTTGCTGCCGTCCGCCTTCGCGGGGGTTCCGAGCGAGACTGCCGCGAGCAGAGCCGTGATTCCGAGAATGAGTGAGGGTCGCATGATCCAGGGTCCTCCGACTTGTTTCGAGCTATCCCCGCAGACTTGGCGCCCGACAACATACGTCACGACGCGGATGGACGCAGGGGGCATGACCGGGATTCAATCGCCGTGCCGCGAGGGAACATGTCGCACAAGGTCGAGATAGCCCCTACCGGGCGCGCAAGCTGCCGCGGGTGCAAGCAAAACATCGCGAAGGGTACGCCCCGCTTCGGCGAGGAGTTTCGGAACCCCTATTCCGAAGAGGGCGGATTGTCTTACCGCTACTGGCATCTGGCCTGCGCGGCGACCAAGGTGGCCAACGAGCTCGCGCCGGCGCTCGCCGCGTACGAAGGGGAGCTGGAGGGTCGCGCCGAGGTCGAGGCGCTCGTGCGCGAGCACATGAAGCCGGAGATGCCGTTCGCGGAGCACGCGCCCAACGGCCGCGCGCGATGCCGCGGATGCGACGAGACCATCCCGAAGGGCGAGCTACGCGTCGCCTTCGAGCGCATGTTCGAGGGTCCCGCGGGGCCGCAGAAGGCCGCGGCTTACGCGCACGCACGCTGTCTCGCGAAGTACCTCGAACGCGAGAAGGAAGCGGGACGCGAGGCGCCGGCGCCGTCGGACCTGCTGGCGACGGTCGAGCGCCACTCGGGCGAAAAGCTCGCGCCCGAGGACCTCGCAGCGCTGCGCGAGGGCCTCGGGACGGCGTGAGCTACTTCTTGGCGGGAGCGGACTTCTTCGGCGCGTCGGCAGCCTTCGCGTCGTATCCCTCGAGGTGAATCGGGAACGACGGGGTGCCGAGGCGACGGAGGGCGCGCTTGTTGCGCTTGCCGCTCGTCGTCTTCTTGCGCTTGCGAATGCGCTCGTGCTGCTGGGTCGAGGAAACCATGGGGGCCGGGAAGATGACGACGAAGGGGCCGGTTGTCAAACCGGCCCCTCAGGCGCCTGGTTGGGGCTTCGGGCTTCAGGGGTGGCTGGCGGCGCTGTCCGGGTCGGTGCCCTTGGCCAGCTCGTCGCCGTCCACGTAGCCGTCGCCGTCGCGGTCGACGCCGACGCGCCAGCCCTCGCCCGGCGGGACCGCCAGGAAGGTGAGGCCCGAGCCCGCGCCCGCAGCCAGCGCCTCGAGCTGCGCATCGGTCAGGGCCGGGATGACCGACACGTCGGTCGTCCAGGTGCCGCCCGAGAACGTCGCGCCGTGGTCGGCGCCGAGGAAGGAGCCGTGCACGACGAGGTCGCACTGCCCGAGCGCCGCCTGCGCCTCGAGCAGCCCGATGCGCCCGAGCACGCTCGACGACGTGCTGCCCGGGGGCAGCGTGATCTCCTGCCCGACGATGGGGAACATGTTCGTGTCGAACGCGAGCACGTAGTCGGCGAGCGCGTAGCGGAGCTGGTAGCCCGCCACCGAGAAGTTCGCCGGGTTGAAGTTGAGCGGGTCGTTCGGATCGAAGAGCGGGATGCCGCCCGGGTTCGGCGGGATGTTCGGGATGCCGCCGAAGGTCACGGGGACGTTCGTCGCGATGAACGCGAACGCGGTGAAGAAGTCCTCGAGCTTCCCGGTCGCGCCGTCGTGCTGGTAGCCGAAGCCGCGCACCGCCTGCACCGGCGGGTTGAGGAACGGAATCATCGACGCGGCGGCGTGCGTCTCGTCGAGCGACGAGCCGAACATGCCGACCTTCTGGTACGCGTTGCGGAGGTGGGGCACCTTGAAGGTCTGCGTCTCGTTCTCGAACGAGAGCCGCCCATCGGTGCCGAAGAAGCCGGGGTGCGGGCTCGAGCCGGCGTTGCCGTTGCGGTCGAGCACGTGGCAGCCCTCGCAGTTCTGGAAGCGGTCGACCGGGATGTCGATCCCCGTCTGCGGGTCCTTGTTGTCGAAGAACGCCGCGGCGAACTGCTGCGGACCGGTGAGCGAGTTGTCGAGCGCGCGGTTCGGGTTCGGCGGATAGCTGACCTGCAGGATGAAGGTCGTGAACGCCGCCATGTCGTCGTTGCTCAGCTCCGCGTTCGCGCCGACGAGGCCGGGGAACGCGACGTTGAAGGACATGAAGGCGTTGAACTCGTCGAAGATGCCCGAGTTGGGCTGCGCCGAGACGACCGGGTTGCCCATGCCGTCGAGGAAGGGCGCGCCCGTCTGCTGCACGGCGCCGTTGCGGTCGCCGCGCCAGTGCATGGCGCCGTCGTTGTCGAGGCCGCGCAGGCTCTGCGTCGTCATCGGGCCCTTCGTGGGCTGGTAGGCGCCGAAGATGTAATCGGCCTGCTGCTTGCCGATGAGCGCCTCGATGGCCGCCTGCGGGATCGTGCGGATCGTCGCCTCCGTCGCGGCGAGCGACGTGATGGGCAGCGGGAAGAACCCGGGGTTGCCGAGGTCCCACGCGAGCCCGTCGAAGTCAGCGCCCACGTGGCAGCTCGCGCACGACTGATCGCCGAGCGCCGAGTTGGCCGTGTAGAGGAACGTGCGGCCCGCGGTGACGCTCGCCGGCTCCGGGCTGAACATCTGCACGTGGCTCATCTCGGTGAGGTGCTTCGTGTCGACGATCGAGATGCCGTCGTCGAAGCGCGTGAGCACGAAGGCCACGCCGTGCGACTCGTCGAGGACGACGCCCGTCGGCCCGCCCGCGCTGAGGTTCACCTGGTTGCTCGCCGTCGGCGCCGCCGTCCCCGCCTCGAGGGACGCCGTGTCGTAGACCGCGACCTTCTGCGAGCCCTGCGCGACGACCCAGAGGCTCTTGCCGTCGTGCGTGACGGCCATGTCCTGCGGGAACGCGCGGCTGAGCGTCGGGTCGCCCGTGCCGGCCGCGTGGTTCAGGTGCGAGTTGAGGTTGTCCACCGTCAGCGCGCCCGAGGCCGGGTCGATGACCGTGATGCGGCTGTCGACGATGTTGCCCGCGACCGACGAGAAGCCGCCGGTGTGGCCCTCGAAGCGCACGTCGTTGTGCGCGTCGGTGTTGGACACGTAGACCTTCCCGGTCACCGGGTTGGTCGCCATGTTGAAGAGCGTCGTGCCGACGTGCGGGTAGACGCCGTTCGCCTTCGCCGCGGGTGGGTTCGCCGTCGCGTCGATCGCGAACACGTCGTAGTCCGGCAGGCTGACGCGCACGTACGGGTCGAACACGTGCCCGTAGAAGTCGAGCCAGTGGTAGTTGCCGTCGGTGCCGAGCTTCCACTTCACGATGAGCCCCGTCGTCGGCATCGGATCGACCTGGCCGCCGAAGACGAGGTACGGCACCTGGGGCATCCCGTTCGGATACTCGGCCGCGACCGCGGCCTCCGAGACCACCGTGGTCTGGTCGCCCGAGAAGAACGCGGCGGCGTAGACGGTGCTCCCGTCCGCCGACGCGGCGAGCGCGCGCGGCGAGTCGGCGAACAGCGTGATCTTCGTCAGGCGCGAGCCGCCCCCCGGGCCCGGATTCGTCGCGTCGAACACCCAGACGTCGGCGCGGCCCTGAGTCGGATCGTGCAGACCCGGATCGTCGCCATTCTGCCCGCGATGGGCCGTCGTGACGAATGCGCGGCTGCCCCCCGGCCCCGCAAACACGATGTCGCGCGGCTCGTCACCCACCAGCAGCGTCTGCGAGACGCTCGGATGCCCCTGGTCGTCCACGTGGACGATGCTCACGGAGTCCGACAGATGGTTGACGACCCACACCTCGCCGGCCGAGCGCGCGGCGACCGCGACGGGCTCGAGGCCGACGACGACCGAGCCGATCGCGTGCAGCGTCTTGCCGTCGACGCGGAACACCTCGAGCCGGTTGTCCGGCGTGTTGCACGCGAAGAGGAAGCGCCCGTCCGGCGAGAGCGCCAGGGGACGCGTCTGCAGCGTCTCGAAGAGCGTGTACGGGTTGCTCGTCGTCGGCACGGTCTTCACCTGCGCGCCCGCCGATGCCGTCGGCACCTTCTGCGAGTCGGACACGCCGGGCGCCTTGCCCCCAGGGTCACTTCCACAAGCCGCGAAAGCTGCCACGAGAACCGTGGCCGGTAGAATCGTCAGTGCGCGCATGCCTCGGACACTCCCTTCCTGTGCCCTTAAGGAGCGGTCAGGCGCCCGACCGTCGCATGAAATCGTCGGGCCCGCTCAGCTCGCGGTGCGAAGAACCGAGGAGAATCGTGCGCTTGGATGCACGACGGCGGCGCGCAGGAACGCCTCGAGCTCCACGGCGGTCATGCTCGTCGAGAGCTCGCGCCGCATCGTCTTGAGGACGCTGTCGCGCGCCTCGGCCAGCCAGCGGGCTGCGGTGGCGCGGTGGACGCGGTGGCGCCGCGCCATGTCTTCGAGGCTCAAGCCCTCGTAATAGTGGCGGAAGAGCAGCTTGCGCTCCTTCAGCGGGAGGGCCGCCAGCGCGCGCAGCAGCGAGTCGGCGAACGTGGTGCCCTCGCGGTGCAGGGCCAGGTCCTTCTCGGGGTCGTTGTCCGTGGCCAGCGCGTCGGCGTGCCCCTCGAGGTCGACGTGGCGGCGCTCGCGCTCTCGCTCCTTGATGGCGTCGCGCACCGCGACCGAGCGCAACCAACGCCCCAAGTCCCCCCGCCCCGAGTAATCCAGCCCGAGGGCGCGGCCCCCGGTGCCGGGGAAGAATAAGCGTTCGCGCAGGACGCTCTTGGCGTCGTCGATGGCCAGGGGCGTCCACTTCATGCGCTGCAGCGCGCGTTCGACGAGGGGCACGTAGCGCTTCTCGAACTCGGCGAGGGCGCGCGGATCCCCGTGGAGACACGCGTACATGAGGAGCAGCTCGCGGGCGCGGAGCGTGACGAACGCGGCGGCCATGCGGAGCGTGGGCACCTTGGACGCGAGGTAACCGACGAACCCCGGGCAGGGCGTCGCCCCGGGCCACGCCTCGCGCGCCGAGCGCAGGCTGGACGCGAGCCACTCCTCGAGCCGCGGGTCGTCCGCGATCTCGCTTCGCCAGGGCTCGTCGAGAGCGTCGAGGAAGAGTCGCGCGTCCAGGGTGGGCAGTGTTGCTCTAGCACAGCCGTTCCTCGTGGCATGTGAAACGCGCTGATTCTCAGCGCGGCCGCGTGACGATTTCGTGCAGGAACGCCCGATGCAGCCACGCTGCATGGATGAAGCCCGCCACCGCCGGCCGGGTCGCCGCCGCGACGTTCGCCGCCGAGATGCTTTTTCCCATCCTGCATCAGGCACTTGGCGGCCGTTACACGGGGTTCACCCACGTGCACGACGTGACGATCGACACGGGACTGGCGGTGATATGGGGCGCCTCGGCCATCGCCGGCCTGGTGCAGCGGCCGGACCGGGCGTTCTTCGTGATGCTCGCCGGCACGGCCGTGACGTTCATCCACTTCGTCATGTTCTCCCTGTCGACGGGGATCCGCGGCCCCTACGCGGTGAGCCTGCCCTTCCTCGCGCTCTTTCCGCTCCAGGCCTGGCTCGTCGTCCGCTCGGCTCCGGCGTTCTTCGCGCGCAAGCCCGCGGCCGAGCACGAGCACCACGAGACGGCGCGCGCGATCTGGGCGCGGCTGCGCCTCCGCCACGGCTGAAACGCCTCAGCGCATGGCCTGGTCGGCGATGGCCGCGACGAGGTCGGGCCCATCGACGACGAACAGATCGTTGTGATGGCCGCCGTGCACGACCTGCAGCCTGGCCGCCGGGATCGACGCGGCGACCTGCTGACCCATGGCGAAGGGGATGACCTCGTCCTCGTCGCCGTGGATGACGAGCGTCGGCACCTGCAGGGCGCCGCACTTGGAGAGGGTGTCGAACCGGTCGGGGCACACCAGGCCGGTCGGGAGGAAGGGCGCCGCGCGTCGCGCCATCTCGGCGATCGACGTGTACGGGCTCACGAGCACGAGCGAGGCGGCGCGTCCTCTCGCGGCCATCTCGGCGGCGACGCCGGTTCCGAGCGAGATGCCGAGGAGCGCGACGCGCGACGGGCCGATGCCTCGCCGCGCCAGCTCGTCGAGCACGGCGGCCGCGTCGCGGTAGAGCCCCTGCTCGCTCGGCGGGCCGCTGCCCGCGGCGAGCCCGTAGCCGCGGAACTCGGTGAGCACGACGCCGAGCCCGCGCGCTCGCAGCGCGGCGGCGAGCGGCACGCGGCCGCCGAGCGTCTCGCCGTTGCCGTGGAAGACGACGACGGTGCGCGCGGCGTCGCTCGGCGGGGGAAAGCTCGCGGCGACCACGAGCCGTCCGTCGTCCGCGTGCAGCGAGAGGAGCTCGACCCCGGGCGGCGGCACGAACGGCGGATCGCGGGGCGCGGGATACAGGAGCGCGCGGTACCCGAGCCGCGCCGCGGCGCAGAGCGCGAGATACAAGGCGGCGACGGTCAGGAGCACGCGTGGAACCCGCGGGAGCCGAGGCCAGGGCGGCACCCCGGTGACGTTGTCACGGGGCGCCGCCCTGCGCGAGCGGCCCGGCGGGTCAGCGCCCGATCACGCCTTGGTGGGCGTGGTCTGCGCCGCCGGTTCGGCGGGCGGCTCGGGCGCTGCCGGCGCCGTGGGCGCTTCCGGCGACGCGGGTGTGACGACGAGCTTCGCCGTCACGTTGCCCGTGAGCGCCTTGCGCTTGTCGGCGCTCACCTCCCCTCGCGCCTCGCGCGTCGCCTGACGCTTGGCCGCGGCGACCGCCTTCTCGGCGGCCGTCATCGGCTTTCGCGTCTTGCGCGGCTCGAGGTCGAAGTCGGCCAGCGCCGTGGCGTCGTTTCCGCAGACGCCCCGGACGAAGGCCACGAGCGCCGTCATGAACGCCAGGAGTGGCGGCATCTTGGCGTTCTCGTTCGCGACCGTCACCCTCGCCGCCGCGCGTGCGGTCGTGACCGCCGCGCGGTTGTCCACGATCGCCTGGAGGTTGGCGACCGCGGCGTCGACCGTGATGGTCTCGTTCCCGACCGTGATCGTGCTCGATCCGTTCGTGAACCGCTTTCTCATGCCCGTGATCAGCCCATCTGCCTGCACTGCCACGGTCTTCTTGTTGTCGATCTTGTTCGTCATGATGTTTCTCCGTTGCTGTTCGATGTCGTGCGGCCCGGAATTGGGCCCCTACTGAGGACTCGGTCGAGGAGGAAAAAAGTGGAACGGGGACCGCGTGAGGCCCCTGCTCTCTTCCCCTTCACTCAGTCCAATCGCGGAAGGCCCGATTCGGTCCCGCGCCTCGCGCACGATTTTCGGACGCCCGTTCAGTGCTCGGCGCGGAAGCCGCCTGCGTTCGCGCGGGATGCATCCGCGGTAGCGCGGAACCGTTCCGCGCTCGTGCGGCAATGATCAGCGCTGGCGCGGATCGCATCCGCGGTCAGTCGGAAAGAGTCCGCGCTCACGCGGGAAGGATCCGCGGTCGTGCGGAAAGAGTCCGCGCTTGCGCGGGAAGGATCCGCGGTCGCGCGGAAAGAGTCCGCGCTCGTGCGGGAAGGATCCGCGGTCGCGCGGAAGGAGTCCGCGCTCGCGCTGGAAGGATCCGCGCGAGCGCGAATGCTCTCGCCGTTCCCTCTTGCCCCTTGAGTCGTATCCGTCCGATTTTGCGACCGTCTCCGGGCGGTCTCGCCGGTCGATTGGGCGCCGGGCAACGACGCGTCGGTTCCCAGCCGGACGCGCGACGGTTGGCCTATCGTGCTCGCAGCGGCATGGGGAGGTCAGGGCGGGGAGCGGCGAGCGCGGGCTACACGCAGCCGAGCGGACAGGTCTTGCCGGCGGTCACCGGACCGTGCGCGACCACGACCTGTCCGAGCTGTTCGGCGTGTTCAGGGGCCTCGGCCTCGAGAAGCGCGAGCAGCCGCCGGTCCCGCGCGTCCCGGAGAAGCAGGCGCTCATCTGGTTCGACGTGAAGTCGTGCTGGGCGAAGCCGGAGTGGAAGAAGCTCGCGTTTCTCATCGGGCTGACGCACAGCTACCCGCGCGGCACGTCCATCCACGCGGCCATCTGGCAGGCGCAGGTCGGCCCCTGGTTCGACGCGTGGATTGCGCGCGCGAAGGCAGCGCCGATGACGATGCTGGCGGAGCGGCGGTCGGACGGATCGGGCGTCGTCGTGTGGCGCGAGCCGCCGACGCGCGCGTCGGTGTTCGCGCGGCTGGGCGAGTTCAACGAGAGCGAGGCGAAGTGGCGCGCGGTGCAGCCCCAGGGCGGCGCGCCGCAGGCACGCCCGACCCCCGCGCAGCTCGTGGCCGGCATGACGGATCCCGCGAAGGCGTGGCACGCGCTGGTGAGCGCGGGGCTCGTCCCGCCCGCGTGGGCGAACGAGCCGCGGCGCCGCTTCCAGCACGCCGACCGCTGGGAGTCGTTCCCGCGCACCGTCGCCGACTGCGCGACCATCGCCGAGCAGCTGCCCGCGATGGCGCGCTACGAGGCGCTCGCGTTCGATCTGTTCGGGCGCACCGCGTGGTGGCAGATGCCGCCCGCGCCGAGCGTCGCGCGCTGGGCCGTGTACGGGCCGATGCCGCCGGGGTCCGGGCCGATGGTGCCGCCGCTGCTGCAGGGCTCTGGAGCGCGGCGCGTGGGCGTGGGCCGCCGCGGTCTCGCGCGGCGTGCGCATCCCCGCCGGGTACGGCATCGCGCCGCACCTCGCGGGTCGCGCGTTCGCCGAGATGGGCGACCCGTTCGCCGCCGCGCGAGAGATCGAGGCGATGCCGTACCGTCTCGCCGCGCTGGACGCGGCGGGCATGACGTTCTGGGCCTACGGGTCGAGGCCGTGAGAGCGCCGGCCGTCAGTTCGGGCGGATCGTCGTCGGCGCGGTGAACGTCGGCATCGCGAAGGGCGGGACCTTCGCGCGCATGAGCGCCGAGCGGATGCATGCCTCGGCGGGCTTGCCGGCGGCGCCGCCTGTCACGCTCACGCTCTGCACGGTGCCGTCGCTCTGGAACGTGACCGTCGCGCGCGAGATGGGGTCGTCCGGACCGAGGCACGCGCGCGCCCCAGGCAGCGCCGCACCGAGCGCGCCGTTGATGGCGCCCTGAGAAGGCTTGAGCGTCACGCTGGTCGGCGCCGCCGCGGGCGTGTCCGTCGCCGTCGCCGTCGGCGCCGAGGAGAGGCTGCTCTGCGGGCCGGCGGCCTGCTGCATCGCCGCCTCGAGGCTGACGGAGGACGCAGGCGCCGGCGGCGGCGCGTTCGCCGCGATCGGCTGATCCGCGTTGCCCGACGCGCTCGCCGCTGGCGCGGGCTTCGCCGGCGCCGCCGGGCCCGCCATGGCCATCGGCGCCGACGGATGCGCGCCCGCCGCCGTCGACGTATCGGCGGGCGGCAGCGTCGACGGATCGACCGCCTTGTCGCCCGGCTCCTTGTTCGCCGCGATCGGCGTCGCCGTCGCCCCCGTCGTCGCGTTCGCCGTCGCGGGCGGCGCCGCAGGCGTGGGCGCCACGACGGTCACCTGCACCGGCGCTTCCGTCCCCGGGTGCTTCATCCCGAAGAAGAGCGCCACGACCGCCGCCGCCGCCACGAGCCCACCGACCATGAGCCAGCTCGGTCGCCCGACTCCGTCACCCTTTCGGCTCTGCGGCTCGGCGGCCTTCTTTTCCGCCGGCGCCGTCTGCGCCGCCGGCTGCAGCGGGGTGCCGTCGATGTTCTGCCCCTCGCTCGCTGCCAGCGCCGCGAGGTGCACGACGCCCGAGTTCTCCTCTTTCTCCTTGGCCGGCTCCGGCGCGGGCTTCATCTCCGCGAGCTTCGCCACGTCCTGCAGCTGCTTCGCGCTCTCCTTCTTGTTCCGCCCGCCGCTCACCGGCGCCGCCACGCCGCCGGACGCCTCGCCGCCCGGAAGCGGTGGCCCGAGCAGCTCGTCGTCCGTCACGTCCGCGAAGCGCCCCGAGGGAGCGCGGTTCGCGTCCCACTCGATTTCCTTCCGCTGCGACTCCGGCCAGCTCGCAAGCACCTGGTCAAGCGTGCGCGGGGTCTTGCCCTCGCTCATGGTCCTACAACTCCTCGGGGTCGAAGCCCCGCTCTGCCATGTATTCCTTCAACTTGCGTCGTGCCTCGTGCACGCGCCAAGCGATCGTCCCCTCGGGCGCCCCCAGGATGGCCGATGCCTCCTCGTGCGAGCGCCCGTCGATGCATACCAGAATGAGCGTCGTGCGCAGCGTCTCCGAGAGGCCGTCGATCCCCTCGGCCAGCGCCGCATAGAGCTGGCGACGCGCCGCGTCCTCGGGCGGGTCGGCCGCGTTCGATTGCCTCTCGCTGACGATGGCCTCGAGCCTCGGGTCGTCGCTCTGCGCCGTCGTTCGCTGCGCCTTCCGCGAGCGCAGGGCGTTGAGCGAGAGGTTCACCGTGATGCGATACAGCCACGTGTACGGCTCGCTGCGGCCGTCGAACCGCGCCAGCGCACGGTAGGCGCGGATGAAGGTCTCCTGCGCCACGTCCTCGGCCTCCGCGCGGTCGCGCAGAAGGTGCGCCGCGAGGCGGTGGATGCGCTGCTGGTGGCGCTGAACGAGCTGCCCGAAGGCCGCCGCGTCACCCTGCCGCGCCCGGTCGACGAGCTCGCGGTCGGTCACTTTGGGCGGCATGCGGACGACCCTCGCGAGGGGGGTCGTGGCGGCCAAGAGTAGCGTAACCACGCGAAGTTCGACAAAAAGGACCCGTTCCGCCTTGGGTCGGTGGGAACATCCTTCACATCCGCGTCGTTTGGCCACGGTCCCGCTGTCTGGTTTGGGGCCCCTCCCCCAAACCTCCGGCACGCCTTGCCTCATCCGAACATCGAAATTCCAGGGGGGCCTCGGTCGAAGGTTGGCCGGGGGTGACGCATGACGCTACGACTGACTCCAGCCGCGCCCGAGCCCCAAATGACCCAATCGACCGCCGTGACGGACGAACTCAAGAAAGCGCTGTCCGCCGAGGAGGGGGGCCGACGCTGGCTGCGGCGCCTGGCCATCGCCGGCGGGCTCGTGCTGGCGGTGGGCGGAGGGCTGGCCTGGCAGGCGAAGCACCGCCCCCTGGCGCCCGCCAAGTACGTGACGGCCGCGGTCGAGACCGGGGACATCGTCGAGAAGGTCCAGGCGACGGGAACGGTCCAGCCGCTGCTCCAGGTCAACGTGGGCGCGCAGGTCAACGGGCGCGTCACGGCGGTGCTCGTGGACTTCAACTCGGTCGTGCAGAAGGGCGACGTCCTCGCCGAGATCGACCCGCAGATCTACGACACGCAGGTGAGCGCCCAGGCGGCGAACCTGACGTCGCAGCAGGCGCAGCTCCTCCAGGCGAAGGCCACCATGGCCTCGATGAAGGCGCAGATGGAGACGGCGCACGTGGCCCTCATGCGCACGCAGCAGCTCTACGCGGGGAACCTCGCGGCCAAGGGCGACCTCGACACGGCGCAGGGCAACTACAACTCGCTGTCGGCCCAGTACGAGGCGGCCAAGGCGAACGTCGACAGCCAGAGCGCCGCCATCGCGGCGCAGGCTGCGCAGCTCAACCAGTCGCGCACCAACCGCGGGTACACGAAGATCCTGGCTCCGGTCGACGGCGTGGTCGTCACGCGCAGCATCGACCCCGGCGGCATGGTCATCGCGAGCTTCCAGACGCCGACGCTCTTCGTCATCGCCGAGGACCTGCGCAAGATGAAGATCCTCGCCGACGTCGACGAGGCCGACGTGGGCAAGATCGCCGAGGGCATGGACGCCGACTGCGTCGTCGACGCGTTCCCGGGCGAGACGTTCCACGGCAAGGTGAGCCAGATCCGCTACAGCGCGAACAACGTGTCGGGCGTCGTGACGTACCCGGCGGTCGTCGAGGTGGACAACCCGGAGCAGAAGCTCCGCCCGGGCATGACGTCGACGATCACGGTGCGCTCGCACGAGGCGCACAAGGTGGCGCGCATCCCCAACGCAGCGCTGCGCTACAAGCCGGCGCCGCCCGAGGGCCCGGACGGGAAGCCCCAGCCGCAGCCGCCGCTGCCGGCGCTCGAGAAGGGCAAGGGGCGCGTGTGGCTGCCCGAGGGTGGCAGCGAGCGCGCCGACAAGGCGGAGATGAAGGTCATCTCGATCGGCATCACCGACGGCATGTTCACCGAAGTGACCGACCCGGCGCTGCCGCTCGGCACCAAGGTGGTCACCGACGAGAACGAGTCCGACAAGGACAAGAAGAAGAAGTAGTCATGGTCGCCGCGGCCACGCTTCCCACGGGCTCCGCCGGCGAGCGCGACCTTCTCATCGCGCTCGACCACGTGTCGAAGGACTACGACACGGGGGGCGGCATCGTGCACGCGATGCGCGACGTGAACCTGCACGTCGAGAAGGGCGAGTTCGTCGCCATCGTCGGGACGAGCGGCTCGGGCAAGTCGACGATGATGAACATCCTCGGCTGCCTCGACCGACCCACGCGCGGGACGTACACGCTGGCCGAGATCGACGTGGGCTCGCGCGCGGGAGACTCGCGCGCCATCGTGCGCAACCGGCTCATCGGGTTCATCTTCCAGGGCTTCAACCTGCTGCCGCGCACGACGGCGCTCGAGAACGTGGAGCTCCCGCTCCAGTACCGCGGCGTGAGCGCGCGGTCGCGCCGCAAGCGCGCGAAGGCGGCGCTCGA
The DNA here is from genome assembly GCA_036393165.1 of Polyangiaceae bacterium. Taxonomy (GTDB): domain Bacteria; phylum Myxococcota_A; class Polyangia; order Polyangiales; family Polyangiaceae; genus Palsa-1150. The sequence goes on from DASVWO010000291.1 coordinate 17,834, forward strand.
GGCCGTGAACCTCGGCGACCGCATGGACCACAAGCCGAACCAGCTCTCCGGCGGGCAGCAGCAGCGCGTCGCCATCGCGCGCGCGCTGGTGACCGACCCGCCGCTGCTCCTGGCCGACGAGCCGACGGGCAACCTGGACACGCGCACGAGCCTCGAGGTTCTCGCGCTGCTGCAGCGGCTCAACCGCGACCGCGGGATCACCATCGTCCTCGTCACGCACGAGCGCGACATCGCGGCGTGCGCCTCGCGCGTCGTCACGATGCGCGACGGGCGCATCGTGTCCGACGTGAGGCAGGAGCAGCCGCTCGACGCGGCGGCGGAGCTCGCGGCCCTCCCGGTCGGCGGGGACGACGCGGGCCCCTCTTCGCAGCACGGCAGCGAGCAGCAGGACACGGCCGCCTCCAAGGTCGGCGGGCCGGTGCCCTGGAGCGTCTACCCCATCATGTGGCTCGGCGACGCGCTGGGCTACGCGATCGGCGCCGTCTACGTGACCGCGATCCTCGGCACGCAGATCGGAAAGGCCGCGTGGATCCCCCTGCTCCTCGGCGAGCTGACCAAGGGCTGGGCGGGCGCGCGCTGGCTGCGGCGCAAGCTCGGCAAGCCGTCGACGAGCGACCAGCGCGTGCGCACGTCGCTCTGGTACACGCTCGGCACGCTCGCCTTCATGGTGCTCGGGTTCATCGGCATGCTGGCGGCGAACAAGGCGGCGATCCGGCCGACGGCGCCGCTGCTCGACGCGCTCTCGCACGCGGTGGCGCGCGGGACGCCCATCCTGCTCGTCGTGTTCGCCGCCATCGCCGGCTGCCTCGTGCTGCTGCGCTACCTGCTCCTCAGCCTCTTCAACGCGAGGAAGTAGGGACATGGATCTCCAGATCGGCCCATTCCCCGTCGTCCTCTACGCCGCGATGCTCGCGGCGACGATCGCGGGCCAGTTCCTCGGCATCGGTGTCGACGTGCTCGCGCTCGGGCGCAAGGTGCTCTGGGTGCCGCTCGCGATCAGCGTGCTGCTCGAGGCGCTCGTCGCCGCGCGGCTCGGCGCGGCGCGCATGGGAGAAGAGTGGACGAGCGCCCAGCGCGGGCGGCTGTCGGCGTACTACTCGCTCGGGCTCGCGGCGGTGACGCTGCCGCTGGCGGTGTGGGTCGCCGCCTCCGACGGCGTGTCGCTCGCTCCCACCATGGCGACGCGAAACGTCGTGCTGGCGCTCGTCGTCGCGCTCGCGGCCTTCGCGGCGGCCACCCTGCTGCGCTGGGGGCTCATGTCCCTCTTCACGCCGAGGAGCGCGTCTTGATCGCGATGCTCATGGGCGCGCTGCGCCTCGCGCTGACGGCCATCGCGCGCAACCGCACGCGCGCCGTGCTGACGGTGCTCGGCATCCTCATCGGCATCATGGCCGTGGTGATCGTCGCGGCCCTGGCCGAGAGCACCTCGAGCGCCGTGGCGAGCGAGATCGACAGCTTCGCTGCGAACGCGATCTACGTGTGGCCGCAGCCGGTGCAGGCGTCGGGCGCCAGAAGCAAGTTCGCCGGCCGCCTCACCGAGGACGACCTGCGCGCGGTGCTGCGCGAAGCCGTGAGCATCAAGGACGGCGCCGAGTTCTCGGGCACGCAGGGGCAGATCGTCTACGGCGACAAGAACGTCACGACGCAGATCATCGGCGTCAGCCTTCCCTACTACGACGTGCGCCGCTGGACGATCGTGCGCGGCGACAAGTGGACCGAGAGCGACGAGGCCCTCAAGACGAAGGTGTGCGTCGTCGGCAAGACCGTCGTCGACAAGCTGTTCGGCACCGAAGATCCGGTGGGGCGCATCATCCGCGTCGGCGAGTTCCCGTACACCGTGATCGGCGTGCTCGGCTCGCGCGGCTCGAGCACCTTCGGCGACGATCAGGACGACCGCATCATGATGCCCGCGAGCAGCTACCGCGCGCGCATCGTGCACGCGCCGCCGGGACGCGCCGACCAGCTCATGTTCAGCGCGGCGAGCCCCGCCGTCGTCGACCGCGCGAAGGCGCAGATCACGTCGATCCTCCGCCAGCGCCACCGCATCCAGGACGGCGCCGATCCCGACTTCCAGATGCGCACGCAGGCCGACATGCGCGAGACGACCGACACGATCATGGGCGCGCTGTCGCTCTTCGGCATCGCGGTGGCCGCCATCAGCCTGCTCGTGGGCGGCGTCGGCGTGATGAACATCATGCTCGTCAGCGTGGCGGAGCGGACGCGCGAGATCGGGATCCGCATGAGCATCGGCGCGCGCGAGCGCGACATCCTGGTGCAGTTCCTCGTCGAGGCCATCGTGCTCACCCTCGTCGGCGGGGTGCTCGGCATCGTCGCGGGAAGCCTGGGCGCGGTCGGCATCGGGCAGGCGCTCGACATGCACATGACGCCGAGCCCGAAGGCCATCGGCGTGGCCGTGGCGACGAGCGCGTTCATCGGCACCCTCTTCGGCCTGCTCCCCGCGATGCGCGCGGCCAAGCTCGACCCCATCGCCGCGCTGCGGGTGGAGTGAGGGCGCGCCATGCGATCCATCCTCGACGGCATCCGACTGGCCCTGCGCGCGATCGCGCGCAACCCGCTGCGCGCGTCGCTGACGGTGCTCGGGATCCTCATCGGCGTCGCCGCCGTCGTCATCGTGACGGGCCTGGGCACCGGCGTCCGCACCAACATCGCCAACCAGATCCAGTCGCTCGGCTCGAACTTCATCATCATCTTCCCGCAGTCGTCGGCGGCGTCGGGCCGGCACGGGGCGCAGGGGACGGGCGTGCGTCTCTCGGAGGAGGACGGGCGCGCCATCTTGCGCGAGACGACGAGCGTCGTCGCCGTCGCGCCCGCGTTGCGCTCCGCGGCGCAGATCGTCTACGGGGACAAGAACTGGAACACCAACGTCGTCGGCACGACCATCCCGTACCTGCAGGTGCGCGACTGGAAGCTCGAGCGCGGCGAGATGTGGGACGCGCACGACGAGGCCGTGAAGTCCAAGGTGCTCGTCATCGGCTCCACCATCGCGAAGGAGCTCTTCGGCAACGAAGACCCGGTGGGCCGCACCGTGCGCATCGGTCGCTACCCCTTCCGCATCATGGGCGTCCTCGTGTCCAAGGGCGAGGCGCCCTTCGGCGGCGACCAAGACGACGTGGTGCTCACGCCCATCGCGACCTACCGCACGCGCATCACGCGCACCCCGCCGGGCTTCGCCGGCATCCTGATGGTCTCGGCGCGCTCGCCCGAGTCGACCGAGCACGCCATCAAGCAGATCGAGTCGCTGCTCAGGCAGAGGCACCGCATCGACGAGGACCGCGAGCCCGACTTCGAGATTCACTCGCAGAAGGAGTTCGCCGAGATGCAGGCCACGGTGTTCGGCCTGCTGACGGCGCTCCTCGTGGGCGTCGCGGCCGTGAGCCTCGTCGTCGGCGGCATCGGCGTCATGAACATCATGCTCGTCAACGTCACCGAGCGGACGCGCGAGATCGGCATCCGCATGGCCATCGGTGCGCGCGAGGCGGACATCCGGGCCCAGTTCCTGGTCGAGGCGATCGCGCTCGCGCTCCTCGGCGGGCTCGCGGGCGGTCTCATCGGCGTCACCGTGATGGGTGTGGTCTCGAAGGCGCTGGGGTGGCACGTCCCCTTCGATCCCACCCCGTTCGCCCTGAGCCTCGGCGTCAGCGGAGGCATCGGTGTCGCGTTCGGATTCTTCCCGGCGCGGCGTGCGGCCCGGCTCGACCCGATCGAAGCGCTGCGGCACGAGTAGCTCGCGTCTCCAAGTGATTTCAGATGCTTGCGGGCCCCTGCCGCTTGCGGCCCGCGGAGCGCCGGATCACGATGGAGCGAGGGGTGGACTCCTTGCGGGTGCTCTCGTCGCTGATCGTCGTCGCCGCGGCCGCTGCATGCGTCGCAGGGTGCGACTCGCATCGCCCGGACGGCGGACCCGCGACCATCGCCCCCGATCCCGCGGCGACGCACGTGTCGAACGCGAGCACCGCGGCGGCGCAGGCCAGCGCATTCCGCGACGGCGCCGGCGTGCCTCGCGACGAGGGCCGCGCGCTCGCGCTCTTCACCGAGGCTTGCGAGGGCGGCGTGGCGAGAGCGTGCGGCGATCTCGGCGCGATGTACGCCGACGGCGTGGGCATGGCCAAGGATGCGGCGCGCGCCGCCCCGCTCTTCCAGACCGCGTGCGACGGCAGCGACCTCGCGGCGTGCGCGCGCCTCGGCGATATGGCGCGGTCGGGCATCGGCGTCACGCGCGACGAGGAGCGCGCGGTGCAGCTCCTCACGCGCGCGTGCGACGGCGGGTACGTCCGCGCGTGCACGAAGGAAGGCAACATGGTGCTCACGGGCGCGGGCGTCGTGAAGAACGCGGCGCGCGCCGCCTCGCTCTTCCAGCGCGCGTGCGACGGCGGCGACGCCGAGGGCTGCGTGGACCTCGGCGAGGCGTACGAGCGCGGCGACGGCGTGACGCAGACCCTCGGTGAGTCGCTGGAGCTCTACGACCGCGCCTGCACGGGCGGCTCCGCCGAGGGGTGCCGCCAGCTCGGCGAGATGTACTCCGAGGGGCGCGGCGTCGCCCGCTCCCCGATGCGCAGCCTGGACCTGTGGGCGCGCGCGTGCGACGGCGGCGACTACGTCGGCTGCGTCGAGCTCGGTCGCCTCTACGCGACCGGGCGCGGCGTGCGCGCGGACCACGATCGTGCGCTCGCCCTGTACAAGAAGG
>DASVWO010000292.1:0-4572 GCA_036393165.1 Polyangiaceae bacterium
GGGACCTCTTCACGCACGGTGAGAAGCCCGAGGGCAAGCCGTGGCAGGCGGGCATCCGCGACCCGCGCGGGCCCGAGGGCGACTACTTCGCCCTGATGCAGGTGACCGACCACGCCTTCAGCACCGCAGGCGACTACGAGCGGTCGTACATCGTCGACGGCAAGCGGTACCACCACATCATCGACCCGCACACGGGCTACCCGGCGACGGCATCGCGCAGCGTCACGATCTGGGCGCCGACGGCGCTGCAGGCGGACGAGATCGACGACGCCGTGTTCATCCTGGGACCGGAGAAAGGTCTGGCGCTGGTCGAATCCATCGACGGCGTCGGCGCCGTGATCGTCGACGCGCACAACAAAGTCTGGGTCAGCAAGCGGCTCGAGGGCAAGGTGTGGCCGGTGCACCCGCCGCAGGACGCGCTTTAGTGCACCGCCGACGAGATAGCTGCAGCAGCTGCGGTGAACGTTGAAGCGTCAGACGGAACTCCTCGCGCTGATGGAGATCTAGAGGTCGTCTCCGCTCGCATCGTCAAGGCGTCTGCTTGCTCTTCGAGGCGGTCGGTCGTGAGAGCATTGACGTCGAAGCGCAGAGATCGGAAATCGGCTTCGATGAAAGTGAGCTCGGCGCGCATTCCATGGACGTCGGCAACGATCTCTTGCGCGTCGAGCCGATTCTCTCGGAGGTCGAACCGTTTCTCCAGGACGTCGAGCGTCGTCCCTTGGACCGACGACGTGCTCGTTGTGTGGTCGGGCGCACTTCGTTGCGGGTTCGACGTCATCATGATGCCTTTCGACGCGATCGTGATCCCGTCGAACCTCCAAGAGGTGAGGTCTAGGGGGCTCGGTGTGCCCTTCGACGCGCAAACGATCGAGGCCGAGGATCGAATGATCCTCGACGACGGGCCCATCATGCCGTCGAAGCTGCTCGAACCACCGTCGTCTCCTCGAAGTTGAACGTTCGACCCGCGAGGTCAGCCGTCGATTGTCCTCTCTTGGCCAGCCGGCATGCGAGATCGACGGTCGCGCTGCCCGACTTGCTGGTCGAAGGCGTTTGGTTGCCCGTTCGACCGACGAGAGATCGATGACGAGGGGGTGAAAATGCGGTTCGAGCTCACGATGACGCAAGCTGATCTCACTTCTTTCGCCGCCGACGTGCATTCGATCACGTCCGAAGTCACTTGCTTGACGTTCGACCGAGGGACTCTCCTAGCGACTCACGAGGACGCGTGCGGCTCGCTCCAAGTCCGCGGCGCAGCGGACCTCGTAGACGGCCGTACACTTCGGCGCGTACTGCGCCATCGCGCTGTCCCCCTGGCTCCACTGCCCGCGCGGCTCGGGGCAGAGCCAGAGGAGCGCGCGCGAGCGCTCGCGGATGCGATCGAGCACCTCGGCGGCCGGGTCGAGGTAGTTCGTGCGGCCGTCACCCAGGATGACCACCGTGGTGCGCCGATCGATCTCGCGGCCGTGGCGGGTCTCGAGCTCGCGCAGCACCCGCCCGTAGTTCGAGTTGTCGCCGGACCGGATGACGCCGCCGCCCCAGGCGCGGGCGATCGCCTGGCGCACGGGCTCGCGGTCGAAGAGGTTCGTCGTCTCCCCGAGCTCGCTCACGAAGACGAAGCTCCGGGCGCGGGCGAAGAGGTCCTGCGCGGCGTAGGTGAACTCGAGGAGGAAAGCAGCGGCGGCGCGGACCGAGTCGCTCACGTCGCAGAGGAGCACCAGCTTGGGGCGATCGCGGTGGCGCTCCTTGCGCGCGGGGTCGAAGGGGACACCTCCGGTGCGCAGCGCTCTACGCAGTGTGCGGTGCGGATCGATGCGACCGCGGAGCGCCCGGCGGGCTCGCACGCGCGCTCCTCCGCGCAGTCTCTCTGCGAAGCGGCGCACGGCACGGCGGACCTCCTCGATCTCACTGTCGCTCAGGGCGGCGAACGGGGTCATCTCGATGCGATGCTCCGCGCGCTGTCGCTCGACCTCGGCGACCCTCGCCTCGTAAGTGCGCCGCACGTGAGCCCGCACTTCATCCTCTGCGGCCTCCAGCTCCTTCGCCAGCGCGTCGGCTAGCGCCTCCCCACGTGGCCCGAGCGCATCGACGAGACGCGTCCTGAGGGCACCCAGGCCCTGCCGCGCGCGTCCTGCTCCCATTTGCCCGAGGAGGCGGTGCGTCAGGAACCCGAGCTGCATCCCGCTGTGGGCGTCGAGGCTCTGCGCGACGCTCGCGAGCGCGAGCACGCGATCCAGCTCGGCTCCTCTCTCGAGGAGAAGCCCCAGGGGAGCCATTGCATCCCCCTGGCTCGTGGCGAGCTGCCCGAGAAGCTCCCTCAGCGCATCGAGCTCCTCCTCCGCGAAACCCCACGGCGGCGACGCCAGGCGATCCCACAGCGTCCGTCGATCCGGAGCGGCTGCGCCGAAGAACGCGTCGAACGCGGCGTCGTAGCGCGCTCGCTCTGTCGCCCGCTGCACCACGACGGCCCCCACCGCAGCGTGCACGTCGTCTCGCTTCTCGAGACCCACCTCACGCACGACGCGTGCGACGTCCACGGCCTGGGCGGTCGACACGACGAAGCCCTCCCGGCGCAAGCTCCAGAGAAGCTCGTCGACCACCCGCACCAGCGCGCGCACGTCGGCCATGGCGCGTCCGAGGCTAGTTCGTAGGGGCGGGCTCCGCGAGCAGCGATCGCACCATCGCGTCGAGCCGCGCGTCACCCATCGGGTCGTATCCGACGGACACGTCGCGCACGACGCCGCGCTTGTCGATCACGACGAGCGTCGGCAGGCTCACGACGCCGTAGGTCCGCGACGTCTGCCCATGCCGGTCGCTCGCGACCCCGTAGTGCATCGCCATGCGATGCGCGAAGAGCGCCACGTCCTGCGTCTCCTCCGTCGACACACCGAGCACGATCAGCCCCTGCGCTCCGTATCGCGACTGCAGGTCGTCCAGCTTCGGAATGACCACGCGGCACGGCGCGCACCACGTCGCCCAGAAGTCGAGCAGCACCACACGCCCGCGGAGGCTCGAGATGCTCTGCGGGAAGCTCCCGCTCGCGACCTCCACGTCCTTCCACGCCGGCGCAAACGTGCCGACGAGGTCCATGCGCATCATCTGGTCCTGCGCAGGAAACGCGGCCAGCGTCGCGTGCGCCGTCTGCTCCTTGCCCGCGCCGGCGCGCAGGAACACGACGTCGATCGAATCCCCGACGCCGAACCCCGCGACCGTCTGCACCACGTCCGCGCCGCGCGTCACCGGATTGCCCGCGATGCGCACGACGCGATCCCCCTCGTGCAGCCCCGCCTTCTCGGCCGGCGACCCTCGCACGACGTGCCCGACGCGGACCCCCGGACCTGCCGGGTGCGGCCCCTCGGCATCCATCGCGATCCCGAGCCACGGCCGCTCGATGTTCCCCTGCGCCCGAGCGTCATCCGAGGCGAGCAGAAGGGGACTCGCAGCAGCCGCGACCGCGAGCATCGCGACGAGAGCCAGGCGCCTCGACATGGTCCCTCTTAGCATGCGGACCTGGTGCGACCTGGGCAAGCGGTGGGACCGCCCGCGAACCCATGCGCACAAAACGCCGTGGCGCGCCCTCGGAGACTCGAGGTGCGCGCCACGAAGTTCGTATCAACCCAAGCGAGCCGAGAGAGCAGTGGAAGAAAGCGCTTCCAAGGAAGGAGGTGAAGCCGTCAGTAAGGAGAAGGAAGAGCGGCGCCGGGGGACCAAGCCCTGGAAGGGGGAAGCAAGAGGCTGGTCCGCACCGCAGCCCACGGTGCCCGAAGCCCAACGCGCGCCCCCTCTAGAGCAGCGCCCGTGCCGTCCCGCCAAATGAGCCTAAGTGCGCGATCTTGCTTCGACTTGCGATGGCTCGTCCGCCGGGCCCGGTGCTCGAGGAGAGGCAATGCGATCGCGGTAGAGCTCGGGGGGTGAAAACTTTGCAGAGCCCCCTACGCACGAGTTTCGACCGCTTCTGATGTCCCGTTGACAGCCCGCTTCCCGCGAGTATCGTCGCGCGCCTCCGCCCTCATCATAGAGAGCGGAACCCGCGCCCATAGCTCAGCTGGATAGAGCATTGGTCTACGGAACCAAGGGTCGGAAGTTCGAATCTTCCTGGGCGCGCTGAATTGAGGGGGGCGCGGCAGCTCCGGCCCCGAGACAAACGACTCGGGGCCAGAGCTCGAGCTCGGCGCGTTACCCGCGACGACGACGCCGCACGGCGAAGGCGAGCCCGAACGCGAGCGCGCCGAGCGAACCGAGAGCCGAGGTATCGCCGCCAGCGGTCGTGCAGCCACAGCCGCTGTTCGAGCTCGTCTGCCCGCCACCCGCACCGCCTTCTTCGCCGGCCTCGAAGGTGGCGTCACCCATCTGGCCCGAGTCCTCACCGGAGCCAGAGTCGGTGCCGGACATGCTGCCGTCCGGGGCCGCGTCCGCGCTCCCGTCCATCTTGGAGCCGCCGTCCTTCATCCCGGCATCGGAGCCTCCACCATCGGTGCCGCCCTCGACGCCGCCGTCATTCATCGGCTTGGGCTTGACCGTTACAGCCGCCGTGCCCTTGTTCGTGAGCGAGTCCGTGGCGACGACGGTGTCCAT
>DASVWO010000293.1:0-11545 GCA_036393165.1 Polyangiaceae bacterium
CCCGGGGTCCAACCAGTTCTGGAAGGCCCTCTATTACGACGACACGAAGGACGCGAAGGCGATGCCGCGGTCCAAGCTGCCGACGGCGGCGTGGCTCGGGCAGAAGTCGGCCGACGTGGCGGTGATGCGCTCGGGGTGGGGCGCCAGCGACGCGTTCGTGTGGGTGTCGTGCGGCGACTACTTCGGCGCGCACGGGCACGACGAGGCGGGGGCGTTCCAGGTGTACCGCAACGCGATTCTCTCGGGGAGCGACGGCACGTACGACGCCTTCGACTCCGTGCACTGGGACGACTACTACTCGCAGCACTCGGTGCACGCGAACACCATCGCGGTGTACCAGCCGGGCGAGTTCTTCCCCACGTCGCAGACGCTCAACGGGCAGCCGAGCGTGAACGACGGCGGACAGCGGCCGTTGCGCCGGCTGAAGAACGGCACCGCGTGCAACGACCCGACGCTCGCCGCCTACATGAAGAACAAGACGAGCTGCTCGTACTACGAGACCGGGAACCTCGAGGTCTTCGAGCACGCGACCTGCCACGACTACGTCGCGTGCGACGTCACGCAGGCTTACCAGAACCCGACGGTCACGACCGACGGCAACACGGCGAAGGTCGACCAGGTGAACCGCCAGTTCGTCTACCTGCGGCCCGACCTGCTGGTCATCTTCGACCGCGTCGATGCGCTCGACCCGAGCTACGAGAAGCGGTTCGTCCTGCACGCCATCAACGCGCCGACCATCGCGGGCAGCACGGCGACCATCGTGAACGGGACGGGCAAGCTCGTGGCGCAGGCGCTGCTGCCGGCGAGCCCCAAGATGAACGTGGTCACCAACTTCACGGTGGACGGCACGCCGTACCCGCCGAGCGCACCGGACAAGGAGTCGGGCGGGACGCGCGTCGAGATCGTGCCGACCACGCCGGCGAAGCAGGACTACTTCCTGAACGTGCTGCAGATGACCGACGCGAGCGACGCCTCGCCGCCGACGGCGACGATGACGCAGGACGCGACGACCGCCACCGCGAGCATCAGCTACAAGGGCGCGACGTTCACGCTGACCTTCGACAAGTCGGGGCCGATGGGCGGGCACATCGCGGCGAAGGAGGCCGACGGAACGACGTGCGACGAGAACCTCGGAGCCAACGGATCGACGCCCGACGGCGGCGCTCCCGGCACCGACGGAGGGCCCGGCGCGGGCGACGGAGGCGGCAGCAGCGGCGGGGGCAGCAGCAGCGGGGGCGGAAGCGGCGACGGCGGCGCCAACGCAGCGAACGGCGGCTCCGGGAGCGGCGGGGGATGCGGCTGCACGGCCGTGGGCGACGGTCCGACGAGCCTCGGCGCGATCGCGGGGCTCGGCCTGCTCGCCCTGGGGTTCACCCGGCGGTCACGAGGTGCACCTCGCCGGCGCTCCAGCGGGTGAGCACGCCGTCGTCGCGGCGCACGAGCAGACGTCCCTCGTCGTCGATGCCGCCGGCCATGCCGGCGTCTCCCGAGTCGTTGCGCACGCGCTTTCCGCGCAGCGCGTCGGCCGCGTCCACGCGCGCCCGCAGGAGGCCGAGCCCGCGAGCCAGCACGACGTGCAGATCGTGGTCGATGTCCTCGAGGACGTGGCCGAGGAGCGCGTCGCGATCGGGCGGCTCGCTCGACACGAGGGACACCGAGGTGGCGCGTTCCGCCAGCTCGTCGGGAAAGAGGCGGGTGTGCACGTTGACCCCCGCACCGACCACGACGGCCTCGATACGGCGGCCCACCGTGATCGCCTCGACGAGGATGCCCGCGATTTTCTTCGACCCGACGAGCACGTCGTTCGGCCACTTGATGCGCACGTCGGCGCGGGGAGCGGCTCGCGCGACGGCGTCGCGCACCGCGAGCCCCGCCACGATGGCGACGAGAGGCAGCCGTGAGGGGACGCAGTCGACGCGCAGCAGCACCGAGAACAGGAGGTTCTCTCCGCGCGGCGAGATCCACGACCGCCCCTGGCGGCCGCGCCCCGCGGTCTGCTCCTCGGTGACCCAGGTGGCGCCGTGCGGTGCGCCGGCGCGGGCGCCGCGCTTGGCCTCGTCGTTCGTCGACGTCGTCGTCGCGAGCCGGTGCAGCGGCGACCCGAGGCTCATCTTCGTCGAGTCCGCTCTCTCTCTTCGCTCGAGCTTGCGGCACTCACTCGAAGTCCAGCCCGATGTCGACAGCCGGCACCGAGTGCGTCAGCGCTCCCACCGAGATGGCGTCCACGCCGGCGCGCGCGAGCTCGGCGACGCGTGCGGGGGTGATGCCGCCCGACGCTTCGAGGAGCGCACGACCGGCCGTGCGCTTCACCGCTTCGACCACCGTGGACGTCGCCATGTTGTCGAGCAGCACGATGTCGGCCCCCGCCGCGAGCGCCTCGTCCAGCTGCTCGAGCGAGTCCACCTCGCACTCGATCTTCGCCGTGTGAGGCGCCGCCGCGCGCGCCCGCTCGATGGCGGCGCGCACGCCTCCGCACGCGGCGACATGGTTGTCCTTGATGAGCACCGCCGCCCCCAGGTCGTCGCGGTGGTTGAACGCACCTCCCGCGCGCACGGCGTAGCGCTCGAGCGCCCGGAGCCCCGGCGTCGTCTTGCGCGTGTCGGCGATGCGCGTCTTGCACTCGGGCGGGACGGCGTCGGCGTACGTGCGCGCCGCCGTCGCGACGCCGCTCATCCGCTGGACGAAGTTGAGCGCGACGCGCTCGCCCATCAGGATGGACCGCGCGCGCCCCCGCACGCTCCAGAGGCGCGTCCCCGCGGCCACCGACCTTCCGTCCTCCACGAGCGCATCGACCGTCAGCGTCGGATCCAAGCGCGCAAAGACGCGGGCGAACACCGGACCGCCGCACGCGACCATCGGCTTGCGCGCGACCGCATGCGCCGTCGCGCGCGCGTCGTGCGAGATGCAAGCCTCGGTCGTCAGATCACCCGACGCGAGGTCCTCCTCGAGCGCGATCTCGATCGCGCGGTCGACGAGCACCATCGGGAGCTCGAGCCTCATCGCTTCCCCTCCACGAGCTGCGCGGCCGGCGCCTTGAGCGGCGGCGTGAAGCGGTCGAGCACGAACCGCGTGAGGTTCGGGAAGTGCCTCGAGAGCGCGTAGCTCGCGGGGTACACGATGCGCGCGCGGCGCGAGGCGACGCCGTTGGCGATCTTGCGCGCGAGCACCGCCGCGTCACCGACGGGCGTGAGCAGGCGCGAGAGCGTCGTCTCCTGGTAGGCGGCGCGTCCGGCGGTCTCCATCGGCGTGCGCACGGGCCCCGGATAGACGGTGAGCACGTGCACGCCGGTGCCCCGGAGCTCGCCGCGCAGGCTCTCCGAGGCGGCGGCCAGGGCGGCCTTCGACGCGTTGTAGAAGAACATCCCCGGCGTCGGCGCGATGGCAGCCATCGAGGCGACGTCCACGATGGCGCCGCTGCCGCGGGCGACCATGTCGGGCAGGACGCGCTTGGTGAGCCGGAAGGGCGAGAGCACGTTGAGCCGCAGCATGCGCTCCGCGTCCTCGACGGTCGTGTCGACCGTGCGCGCGACGATCTGCACGCCGGCGTTGTTCACGAGCACGTCGACGGGGCCGAGCTTCGCGACGGCGCCGTCGACCCAGTCGCACGCGCGCGCCGTGTCGGTCAGGTCGGCCTCGACCACGTGACAGCGGTCGGCCTGCCCCTGCGCGAGCTCCTCGAGCTTTCCCCTGCGCCTCGCGACGAGAGTGAGCGATGCGCCGCGCCGGAGGTACTCGCGCGCGAGGGCCTCCCCGATCCCGCTCGATGCGCCGGTGATGACGACGTGCATGCGACCCGAACGCCAATCTATCTACCACCTCTCGATGCGCCACCCCCGGCGCCGCGCCAGCCGCGCCAGGCGCATGTCAGGGTTGACCGCGATGGGTGTCCGCACCGCCTCGAGCAGGGGCAGGTCGGTCAGCGAGTCCGTGTAGAAGGTGGCCTCCCCCAGCGCGAACCCGAGGGTCTCGGCGAGCCGGCGGGCGCGCGCCAGCTTGCCGTCGCCGTAGCAGAGGGGCTCGAGGTAGCGGCCCGTGAACCGGCCGTCGGGCCCCACCTCGAGCTCGCTCGCGACGACGTGGTCGATGCCGAGGTGGCGCGCCAGCGGCCGCGCCGAGTAAGGGCTCGCCCCGGTCACGATGGCGACGACGTCGCCGCGCCCGCGGTGTTGCTCGACGGCTCGCCGGCCGCCGTCGCACACGTGCGGCACGACGTCGGCCTGGAACCATTCCTCGCAACGCGCTTCGAGCACGCTTTCCTCGGTGCCCTCGAACCACCGGAGCGCCCGGGCGGCCACCGCGGGCGCGTCGATGACGCCCGCGGTGTACTGCGCGACCCACCAGAGCACGCGCGCGGTGTCGCGCCAGCTCGCCGCGCCGCGCCGGCGCATGTAGCGCACGTAGAGGCTGGCGGTCTCCTTGCGCACCAGCGTGCGGTCCATGTCGAAGAGCGCTGCGGAAGCCATGGCTCAGTACACGCCGTAGCCGCGGCCGAGCACCTGCGAGTACACATTGAACAGCGCGTGGCACATGACGGACGCGCCGATGCCGCGCGTGCGCGCGCGCAGCCAGCCGAACAGCAGCGCGGGGAAGAACACCGCGAGCCGCGTCACTGCATGCACCGTGGCCACGTGGCCGGCCGCGAAGATGCTCGCCGCGACGAGCCAGCCGGGACCGAGCGTCGCACCGAGCACCCGCCAGCGCGGCGGCCACGTGTCGTCGAGCCGCGACTGCAGGTAGCCGCGGTAGAACGCCTCCTCCGGCAGGGCGATGACGAAGAGCTGCCCGAGCACCTCGTTGAACGCTTCCCCGGGTTGCAGGGCGAGCGAGAAGTGGAGGCGCGGCATGAAGTGTCCGAACCACGCGCGCCAGCCGAAGTAGAACGGCACGCCCACGAGCGCGAGCATGCCGAACCCCCACGCGCACGAGACGGCCGCATCACGCAGGAGCGCCCGCACGTCGAGCCGCCCCGGCATGACGAGCCCACCGAGCGCGAGCCCCGACTGGCGCACCCGCGCGTCGTCCTTGCGCCACACGAGCGCCCACGTCGCCGCGAGGAACACGAATCCCACGAGCGTCGTGTGCCACTTGTCCGGCAGAGCCGCGGCGATGCCGGCCACCGCCAGCGTCACGTCGGCGGATACCCAGAGGGCCTCGCGAAGCGGGCTCAATTCCGGCACTGGAGGCGGGAGACGAACGCTTCCGTGTGTCCCGCTTCGACGTCGAGCCAGGTGACGAACCACTCGCCGCGCGCGCGCCCCGGGGCGATCCACGGGCGCGGCTGGTCGCCGGTGACGCGGGCGAACGTGCTCGTCGTGCCCACCCCGTCGCGCGTGACGGCCGCGACGCGCACCTTGCCCGATTCGTAGTAGGCGATCTCGGCGAGACCGTCGGCGGTCGCCGTCACCGCCGGGTGGCCGCCGCGCGGGGCGAAGCGCTTGCGCCACAGCATCGTCCCCTTGTCGGGGTCGATGAGGGCGGCCTGCGCCCCCTTCTCGATCTCGTGCCACACGAGGAAGCACCCGCCCTTGGTGCACACGATCTCGGGGAAGTCACCGCCCACCTTGTCCTCGTTGGACGACGTGACCTCGCCGATCTGGCGGCTCGCCTTCGCGCTGCCCTGCAGGCCCGTGGCGAGATCCGGCGAGCCCAGCGCGACGCGCATCCGTTCCACGAGGCGCTGCTTGTCCTGCTCGAGCGCGTACGCGACGAACACGTTCGTCCCGGACACGGCGACGCTGGGCGCGTTCACCTTGGGCGACTTGCCCTTGTCTCCCTCGTAGTCCGTGGCGCGGATCTCGGGGCCGAGCGCCTTGAGGTCCGCGTCGAGGTGCCGGAGGAAGATGTCGTCCCCCTCCTTGTCGGGGTTCTGCTGCCAGACGAGCCAGTACGTGCCGTCGGTCGCGTGGTCGATGGCCGGCCAGAAGAGCCCCGGCTTGGCCGCGGCGACGACGGAGCTCATCCCGCCGATGCGCCCGTCGGCGTCGAGCCACCTCACGTGGATGCCCGGCTCGCGCCCGCTCTTGTCCCAGAAGAGGAGGAGCACGCGGTCGTCGACCGTGAGGAGCTCGGGACGGAGCGCGAAGTCCGCCTCGGGCGTGAGGTCTCGCGCGCGCGAGGTGGGGCGACCGATCGCGTCGATCAGCACCGAGTAGACGTGATCGTGCCCCGGCGACTCGTGGTCGTCGGTCCAGGCGACGATGGCGCCCTTGGACGTGACCGCGACGGCCGGACGCCCCACGTTGCCCGAGTAGCCGAGCCGCGGGTGGGAGAACGCGCTCATCTTGCAGGGGCCCGTGGTCGCCGCGCCGAGCTTCACCTGGTCCATGAACGACTTGGCGATGGCCCCGCCGCCCGCATCGCTCGCCTCCTTGAACTTGCGCAGCGCCCCGTCTGCGTCGCCGGTCGCGAGGGCCTGCTGGCCGTCCTCGATCGTCGACATCCACTTGGGCATCTCCGGCGGAGGCAGGGCCGGCGCCGCCGAGTCGGACGCCGAGGGAGACGCCGAGGGCGCCTCGATCGCGCTCGCCGAGGCCGCAGGCGCCGTCGACGCGTGATGCAGGACGCGCGCGTACACGAACCATCCGGCGGCGGCGACGCCTGCGAGGACCGCGGCCGACACGCCGACGCGGAGGAAGCTCCGGCTCGCCCGCGCGGTGGAGGGGGGCGGACCTTCCGGCGCTGCCGTGGGCGGCATGTCCGTCGCGCTGAGCTGCGCCCCGCGGACGCCCAGCAGATCGAGCGGCTCGCTCGTCGTCTTGTCGGGGAAGACCGGCGGCATGCCGGCCGCGGGCGTGGGCTTCCGGATGCCGCCGCGCGACGAGGGCGGCGCCTGCCTCTCCTGCAGGGATGCGATGGCCTCGGCGCTGAGCGCCTCCATCTCGATCTGGCTCGGGGAGCTGATGTTCACGAGCGAGATGGGCGGCGCGCCCAGCGCCCGCGCGAGCTCGTCGGCCAGCTCCTTGGCCGTCTGGAACCGCTTGTTCACGTCGCGGTCGAGCGCCTTCTTGAACCACGCGTCGAAGCTCGGCGGCAGGTCCGGGCGCATCTTGCTCGGGATCGGCAGCTGCGCCGCGGCGATCGCGGCGAAGGTCATCGCGACGCCCTGGTCGGTGTTCCACACCGGCCGCCCGGTGAGGCACTCGTACGTCATGCAGCCGAGCGCCCAGAGGTCGGCGCACTGGTCGACGCTCCCCTGCCCCTTCACCTGCTCGGGCGACATGTACGCGGGCGTCCCGAACACCGCACCCTCGCGCGTGAGACGCGCGGTCTTCTCGTCGGTCTTCACCGGCGAGTAGAACTTGGCCAGACCGAAGTCGAGGATCTTCGCGATCTCCTCGCCGTCCTCGCCCTTGCAGAGGTGGATGTTCTCCGGCTTGAGATCGCGGTGGACGATGTTGGCGGCGTGCGCCTTCGTCAGCCCCTTGGCGACCTGGCCGATGATGCGGGTCGTCGTCTGCGTGTCGATGAGCCGCACCCGCGCCATCCGGTCGTAGAGCGACTCGCCCTCGAGGAGCTCCATGGCGATGAAGGGCCGCCCGTCCTCCAGTCGCCCCGAGTCGTACACCTCGACGATGTACGGGCTCTTCACGCTGGCCGCCGCGCGGGCCTCGCGGAAGAAGCGCTCGATGACGATGGCCGAGTTCGAGAGCTCCGCCGCCAGGACTTTGACGGCGACCCGCTTGCCGATGCTGACGTTCTCCGCCTCGTAGACGGCCGCCATCCCCCCGCGACCGAGCTCGCGGGTGACCTTGTACTTGCCGACGAGCAAAGTCCCCGTGGCTATCTTCGTTTCGGGTTGGACGGCGGCCATGTAGGAGCGGGTCCTGCCCGGCAAGGGCGGGGGTGGATGCTCCGGACAAAACTTACAGGCTCCGGGCTCCGGGCTCCAGGCTTCATGGAAGCGCGCGTTCCTTGTAGCCTCGGATCGTGCCCCCGCTCGACGAGCAAGCCAAGGAACGCCTCGCCGTGGTGGGGGAAATCGCGGCCGAGGTCGCCCATGAGCTGCGGAACGTGCTGCAGGTCATCTCAGCCAGCGCCTACGTTGCCCGACAGGAGGCGGCTCGGGGAGACGCCGCGGCGACGGTCCCGCACGTCTCGAAGATCGAGAAGAACGCCCGGATTGCGCATGCGATCGTCGACGACCTGATGGCCCTGGCGCGGGGGGAGACCCTGCATTCCGAGCCGGTGCTTCTCGCGGAGGTCGTGGTGAGCGCCCGGGCGGACCTGCCCGACGGGGCAGCCGACTGGGTCGACGCGCTCGACCCGACGGACCTTCGGGTACGGGCCCACCCGGGCCTGCTGGGGAGGCTGCTCCACGTCCTCTACGACAATGCGGTCCAGGCGTCCGCCCCTCGTGCTCCGCGCATCGCCACGAGCGCGCGTGGGGACTCGGGGCGCGTCGTGATCGAGGTGAGCGACGACGGTCCGGGCGTACCGCCCGAGATTGCCGACCGCGTCTTCGAGCCGCTCGTGACGGCGCGCCCTGGCGGCACCGGGCTGGGGCTCGCGCTCGCCCGACGCATCGCCACGGCCCATGGCGGCACCATTGACCTCGGGAACGGTCCCGGCGCCTGCTTCCGCATCGAGCTTCCTGGGGCCTGAAGTTTCGACACTCCCTTCCGCTGGAGCGTCGATCCCTTCGGCTGATTCGACAGGGGCTTCGTCACTCTCGTCAGGCGCTTCGTCACCGTCGACAGCCGCTTCGGCTGTTTCTTCAGCTCCCTCCGCTTCGTCCTTAGGTTCTTCCCCTTCAGCTTTAGGAGCTTCCGCTTCGTGCTCAGGGGCTTCCGCTTTGTCGTCAGGAGCTTCCGCTTCGCGTTCAGTGGCTTCCGCTTTGTCGTCAGGGGCTTCCGCTTCGTCGTTCGCAGGAGCCGCAGCGATCGAAGGCGGAGCGGCTTTGTCCATCGGCGAAGCGGAAGAGCCTTCGGGTTCTTCGTCACTTGCTGTCGCAGGTGACGAAGGACCGAACGAGAAAGCGGCCATTGCTCTCGCTTCTTCCGCTTTTCGTGTGTCTTCTTCCGCTCTTCGTGTGTCTTCTTCCGCTCTTCGTGTGGCTTCTTCCGGTCTTCGTGTCGCTTCTTCCGCTTTTCTTGTCCCTGCTTCCTCTCTTCGTCTCGCTTCTTCCGCTCTTGTTGTCCCTTCTTCCGCTTTCCCTGTCGACGAAGCGGAAGTGCCCGTGGAATCCGGAGCTCCGAGCCTGGCCGGTGACGCAGCGACGAACGGCTGTGCGGAAGAGCCGATAGCTGACAGGCATCTGTCAGTCGGCCGTGCCATCCTCTGCGACCGAAACACCGATGCTTCCGATCCGTCTGCGGGGCGCCCGCACGCACAACCTCCGGAGCCTGGACCTCGAGCTTCCCCCCGGGCAGCTCGTCAGCGTGACGGGGCCGAGCGGAGCCGGGAAATCCTCGCTGGCGCTCGACACGCTGTACGCGGAGGGGCAGCGGCGCTTCGTCGAGAGCTTCAGCCCGTACGCGCGCCAGTTCCTCGAGCGGCTCGAGCGGCCGCCGATGGACGAGCTGGCGCCCGTGGCGGCGACCGTGGCGGTCGACCGCAGGGCGCCGGTGAAGTCGAGCCGGTCGACGCTCGCGACGATGACGGATCTCGAGCCGTACCTGGCCGCGCTGTTCGGGCGGGAGGCGATCCCCACGTGCCCCGATTGCGACGTCGAGGCCGTGCACACGTCGCCCCGCGATGCCGCCCATCGGCTCGCACAGACGCTGGACGGGACGCGCGCGCTCGTGACGTATGCCGTCGATGTCGACGACGCCGAGCAGTTCCTCGACCTTCGCGAGGGCCTCGCGCGTGACGGCTACAGGCGTCTGGTCGTCTCGGGAGCGGTGCGCGAGATCGACGAGGTGAGGCCGAGCGAGGCGACCGCGCCGGGCGTGCGCGTCGAGGTGGTGGTCGACCGCGTCAGCGTCACCAAGGGCGAGCGCCAGCGCCTGCAGGAGGCGATCGAAGCGGCGTGGACGCGGAGCGGAGGGCGCGCCGAGCTGCGCGCCGAGGGCGACGGAGCGCACGTCACGGTGGCACGCGGGCTCGCGTGCCCGAAGTGTGCGCGCTCCTTCGAGCCGCCGCGGCCGGGGCTCTTCTCGTACAACTCGCCGTTCGGCGCGTGCGACTCGTGCCGTGGATTCGGCCGCGTCATCGCCATCGACTGGGACAAGGTCATCCCGGACCCGCGCAAGACGGTGCGCGGAGGAGCCGTCCGCCCCTGGAGCGGACCGAGCACGACGTGGGAGCGCGGGATCCTCGAGAAGTTCTGCAAGAAGGAGAAGATCCCGCTCGAGGTGCCCTGGGAGAAGCTCTCGGCCAAGCAGCGCGCGGCGATCATCGACGGCGAGGGGAGCTGGCACCACGGCAAGTACCCGGGGGTGCGCGCCTGGTTCGAGTGGCTCGAGACGCGGACGTACAAGATGCACGTGCGCGTGCTGCTCTCGCGCTACCGCGAGTACGCCGTGTGCAAGTCGTGCCGCGGGTCGCGCCTGAACGGGACGGCGCTCGCCTACCGCGTCGCGGGGCTCGACCTCGGCGCCTGGCACGCGCTCACGGTGAGCGACGCCCTCGCGCGGACGAGGGCGCTCGCGGCGCGCGATCCGCAGGGCAAGCGCGTGAAGGAGCAGCTCGAGTCGCGGCTCGGCTACCTCGATGCGGTCGGCCTCGGGTACATCACGCTCGACCGGCAGGCGCGCACGCTCTCGGGCGGCGAGGCGCAGCGCGCGGGGCTCACGACGGCGCTCGGCGCCGCGCTGACGGGCACGCTCTTCGTGCTCGACGAGCCCACCGTGGGGCTGCACGCGACCGACGTGCCGGCGCTGGCCCACGTGATGCGCGAGCTCTCGCGCGCCGGGAACACCGTGATGGTCGTGGAGCACGAGCCGGCGATCGTGCGCGAGAGCGACCGGGTGATCGAGATGGGACCCGGTGCCGGGGCGCGCGGCGGGCGCATCCTGTTCGACGGCACGCCGGAGCAGCTCGCGAAGCGGACGGACCTGCCGACGGGCAAGGCGTGGGCGAGCGTGCACGGCCCCAGGCGCGAGCGACGCCCGACGAACCGGAAGCTCCTGCTTCGCGGCGTCCGGGAGCACAACCTGCAGGGGATCGACGTCTCGATCCCGCTCGGCGTGCTCTGCGGCGTCACCGGTCCGAGCGGATCGGGCAAGTCGACGCTCGCGCACGACGTCCTCTACCGCGCTTCGGCGCGCGCGCTGGGCGACATGACGGTCGACAAGCCGGGGGCGCACGACGCGCTCCGCGGGATCGACGCGCTCGCGCGCGCGGTGCTCGTCGATCAGTCGCCGCTCGGGCGCACGGCGCGCGGCAACCCGGCGACGTACACCAAGGCGTGGGATCGCTTCCGCGCGCGCTTCGCGTCGGAGCCGGCTTCGATCGATCGCGGGCTATCGCCGGCGAGCTTCTCGTTCAACGTACCGGGCAAAGGTCGCTGCGAGGCGTGCTCGGGCGAGGGGTACGAGACCGTCGAGATGCAGTTCCTCGCGGACGTCATGCTCCTCTGCCCCGTGTGCCACGGAAAGCGCTTCGA
>DASVWO010000294.1:0-9515 GCA_036393165.1 Polyangiaceae bacterium
TTCCACCAGGGGCAGGAAGTCACCTGGGTCCAGATCCCCGACTGCTCCGTGCCTGCGGTCCAGGTCGACGCGGTGAACGTCGGCGCTTCCGGCGCGGCGAGCATCGATGCCACCTTCCTCGCCTCCGAGCTCGGCACGCCGCTGGACCCTTCGCGCACGTCGCTGACGACCGTGCACGGCGCGTCGCCCACCTCGGTGAAGCCGAGCGGCGATCCGTCGAGCGGCAAGATCCACGTGGACCTCGCGGGGCTGCCGCCCGGCAAGACGACGCTCGCGATGACCGCGTGCGACACCCAGGGGCGCCTCACGCAGCCGACTCTGGCCACGGTGTGGATCGAGCCGCGCCCCTGGGACTGGCGCGACGCCGTCGTCTACGAGGTGATGGTCGACCGCTACCGCGCGCGCGACGGGTCGGCGCTCCCTCCACCCGCTTCGATGGGCGGGCGGGCCGGCGGACAGGTCGCGGGCGTCACGCACGCCGTCGAATCGGGCGAGCTCCAGGCCCTCGGCGTCAACACGCTGTGGCTCACGCCTCTCTACGCCAACCCTGACGGGCAGTGGCAGGGCCTCGACGGCAACGAGTACACCTCGTACCACGGCTACTGGCCGACGCAGTCACGTGCCCTCGAGAGCGCGATGACGAGCGAGGCCGACCTCGACGCGCTCGTCGCCGCGGCGCACGCCCGCGGCATGCGCGTGCTCTACGACGTGGTTCCGCACCACGTGCACACGCAGCATCCGTACTGGCAGCAGCACGCGCACGACGGCTGGTTCCAGCAGGTGAACGGCCAGTGCGTCTGCGGCGTGGGCGCGTGCTCCTGGGCCGCCGACGAGACATCGTGCTGGTTCACGTCCTACCTCCCCAGCCTCGACTGGACCGACGACTCGGTTGCGAGCGCCGTCACGTCGGACGTCCTGTGGTGGCTCGATCGCTGGGACGGCGACGGCGTGCGCATCGACGCCGTGCCCATGATGCCGCGCGCGGCCGTGCGGCGCATCGCGTGGGCCGCGCGCGCCGCGTACGACAACCCGTCGCGCCGTACGATGATGCTCGGCGAGAACTACACGGGGCCCTCGGACTGGGCGAGCCTCAAATACTTCCTCGGCCCGACTGGGCTCGACAGCGAGTTTCACTTCCCGCTCATGTGGGCGCTGCGCGGGGCGCTCGCGCAGAACGTCGAGACCATGGTCGACGTCGACGCGACCATCCGTACGGGCGAGGAGACGTGGTCCGGATCCGGCGCCGTCATGGGGCTCATCCTCGACAACCACGACACGTCGCGGTTCGTCACCCTCGCGGCCGGCGACGACGACGGCGCGACGTGGACGCCGGCGCCGCAGCCCACCGACCCCGCAGTCTACGGCCGGACGCAGATGGCCCTCGCCATGCTGTACACGCTGCCAGGGGCTCCGGTCCTCTACTACGGCGACGAGGTCGCCCTCGCGGGCAAGAGCGACCCCGACTCGCGTCGCGTGATGCCGGACGAGAGCGCTCTCGGCGCGCTGCAGACCACGACGCGCGCCCTGGTGCGCACGCTGGGGAAGGCTCGCGCATGCTCCGACGCGCTGCGCCGCGGCACGTACCGCACGCTCCACGTCGACGCCGAACACCTGGTCTACGCCCGGGAGACGCCCTCGGGGGACGTCGCGATCGTCGACGTCCAGCGCGCCACGACCGCCTCTCTGTCGACGCCTCTCCCCGGAATTGCCGCGGGAAAGTGGGTCGACGTCCTTTCCGGGCGCACTTTGTCACTCAGCCCTGAGTTGACAACTCTGCCGGCTGATCCATTCTCCGTGTCGCTCTACGTGCCGGCGCATTCTCCCTGCGCCCCGTAGGCGGGAGAAGCCGTGCGAATCCACCTGCTCGCCTGCGCATTCGTCTTCGTCGCCGGATGCGGCAGCGACAAGACGAACCCCGTCGACTACGGCGAGCCGCCCGACTCCTCGCCGTTCAACCCGGGCATGGGCGGGCCCGGCTCGTACGGCGATGGCGGCTCCGGTGGCCCCATGGGCATGCCCGAGGCCGGCCCACCCATGTGCCCGGACAACCTGAAGCTCTGCGCCCAGACCTTCACGTTCCCCTACAACGGCGAGACGAGCGTCGAGCTGCGCGGCGACTACCGGCCGGGCGCGTGGACCATGGGCGACGCGATGATGCACGCGGGCAGCCAGTGGACGGTGAGCGTGAACGTCCCGTGGAACAAGCCCGTGCAGTACAAGTTCTTCATCAACGGCATGACGTGGGCCACGAACCCCACGCAGCCGACGGCGGCGGACGACGCGGGTGACGTCAACAACCTGGCCCAGCCCATCACCTGTCCCAACAGTTACACGTGCTCGATGCCAGCCGTGCCGCCGGCAGGCGTCTTCGACTGGCGCGACGCCGTCATCTACTTCGCGTTCGTCGATCGCTTCAACGACGGCGACCCGAGCAACAACTGCAACGTGAGCGGGACGCAATCGACGACCTACACGTCCACGAACTACCTCGGCGGCGACTGGGCGGGCATCACGCAGAAGATCCAGAGCGGCTACTTCACGACCCTCGGCGTCAACGTCATCTGGCTGACGGTGCCGGTGAAGAACGCCGACGACGTGGCCGCCCCGGGCGTCGTCTGCGACGGCAGCGGCAACTGCACGAGCGACGGCCACCAGTACAGCGCGTACCACGGCTACTGGCCGAAGGACCCCACGCAGGTCGAGTCGTGCTTCGGGTCGGCGACGGACCTGACGAACCTCGTGCAGGCGGCGCACGCGGCGAAGATCAAGGTGCTCTTCGACTACGCGATGGTGCACGTGCACACCGAGAGCGCCATCTACCAGCAGCACATGAACGACGGATGGTTCACTCCGTTCTGCCAGTGCGGCGGCTCGTGCGCGAACGAGCAGTACAACACGACGTGCTGGTTCACGTCGTACCTCGCTCACTACGACTACACGAACGCGGCGGCGACGCAGTACACCGTGGGCGCCGCGCTCTCGCTCATCCAGAATTACGGGAACGACGCGTTCCGTCTCGACGCCATCAAGCAGGTCGACACGAGCTGGCTGACCACGCTGCGCAGCACCATCAGCAGCCAGGTCATCGCCAAGCAGAACCCCATGCAGCGCTTCTACATGGTGGGCGAGACGTACGACTTCCAGAACCGCGGGCTCATCGCGAGCCTCATCGATCCGGGCACGATGCTCGACGGGCAGTTCGACTTCCCGCTGCGCATCCGGCTCGTCGAGGACGTGCTGATGCGCAGCACGCAGAACAACCTCACGCCGGACGACCTCGGGTGGAGCCGCAACGCGCCCCCCGGCATGACGGGACTGCAGCAGTTCATGGACAGCAACGACGCGTACTACCGGTCCGACGCCGTGATGAGCACCTTCATCGGCAACGCCGACTTGCCGCGCTCGATCCACTTCGGCGAGCAGACGCTCCCCGGGTGGCTGTCGTCGTCGGGCGACGGGAAGAGCAACGCCTGGACCGGTCAGCCCACGCTGGAGACGGACCCCAACGTGTACGACCGCCTCGCCAACGCGTTCGCCGTCATCCTCACGAACAAGGGTGCGCCGCTCATCTACTACGGCGACGAGATCGGCCTGCCCGGCGCGGGTGACCCGGACAACCGGCGCATGATGCAGTGGAGCAACTACACCGCGGGGCAGCAGGCGCTGCTCGGGCGGATGCAGGCGCTCACGACGATCCGCGCGGCGCACCCGGCGATGCGCCGCGGAACGCGCACGACGCTCGACGTGAGCGAGGACCTCTGGGTCTACGAGCTGCAGACGGGCGCGGGGGATCCGACGCCGGACACCGTGTACGTCGCGATCAACCGCAGCGACAACGACCTCACGACGAGCAAGCTGCCGTCGGGCCTGACGGAGCTTCTCACGAACACGCCCGAGGGAGCGTCGCCCGTGACGATCCCCGCGCGGCAGACGAGGATCTACAAGTGAAGCCCTTCGTGGCGCTCGCTGCGCTCGGCGTCCTCTCGAGCGCCGCCGGGACCGCGCGGGCCACCGCGTCGCCGCACCGGAGCGAGGAGTGGCTCCCGTCGTCGAACGGCGTGGCCGCGATCGCGTGGGATGCGAAGCAGGACAAGCTCGTGCAGTTCCTCGAGCACCCGTACGCGTTCGCGTCGTCGGGCGTGCAGACGCGCAACTTCGTCTACGACAGCTATCCGGGCGTGCGGATCGGCACGACCGGGACGTGGCTGAACGGCGTGGCGCCCGTGGTCGTCGAGTACGTGCCGGGCACGGGCATCGTCCACGTGCAGAGGGCCCTCCAGGGGTTGCAGATCGACGAGTACGACTTCGCGCCGATGGGCCTCGCGGACTACGCGAGCATGATGTTGCTCGAGGTGACGCAGACGGGCAGCGCTGCGCCGGTCGATGCGTACGCGCTGTTCAACTACCACCTCGGCAGCGGCAGCCCGGCCCCGGGTACCGACTCGGAGAGCATCACGTACGACGCGGGGCGCGACGCGTACTACGAGACGGGGCCGTCGGGCGTCGCCTTCGGCTACGCGAGCATCGCGCCGTCGAGCTTCCACGGCTGCACGCCGAACAACCCGTACAACTTGCTCCAGTCGGGGTCGAACCTCGGGGACGACGCGTCGTCCGGCGTGACGACCGATGCCGTCGCAGGGTTCCAGAGCTCTCTCGGGGCGCCGGCGCAAGGCGCGTCGGCGTGGGCCGGGTGGATCACGGTGCTCGCGCCGGACGCGAACGGCGCGTCCGCGGTGGACCGCGCGCGGGCGTGGGTCGCAGGGCGCACGGCGGACAAGCTGCTCGCCGACGAGCTGGCCGGCTGGCAGGCGTGGCTGAAGCCCGCGCCCACCGGCGCGAGCGCCCTCGAGTCGGCCCTCTCCGCCCAGTCCCAGGTGACGCTGCGCATGGGGCAGGTGCAGGAGACCGGGCCGGCGCAGGGGCAGATCCTCGCGAGCGTCGCCCCGGGCCAGTGGAACATCGCGTGGGTGCGCGACATGGCGTACGCCACCGTCGCCCTCGCGCGCAGCGGGCACTACGCCGAGGCGAAAGCGGCGATCGCCTTCCAGCTCGCGGCGCAGTCGGGGACGTACCAGCAGCAGGTCGGCGCGCCGTACCAGATCAGCGTGTGCCGCTACTACGGCAACGGCACCGAGTGGAGTGACTCGAACACCGACGGGCCGAACATCGAGTTCGACGGGTTCGGCCTCTTCCTGTGGGAGCTCCACGAGTACGTGAAGGCCAGCGGCGATACCGCGTCGCTCGTGACGTGGTGGCCCGCCGTGAAGAGCAAGGTCGCGGACGTCCTCGTGTCGCTCCAGGAGAGCACGGGCCTCGTGAAGCCCGACTCGTCGATCTGGGAGGTCCACTGGAACGGGCAGCAGAAGCACTTCGCGTACACGACGATCACGGCGGCCAACGGCCTGTGCGCGGCGTCCGACCTCGCGACGAAGGCGGGGGACCCGACCCACGCGATGACGTATCTCACCGCTGGGCAGAAGGCCCGCGACGCACTCCTTCCCAATCTGCGCGCCCCTTCCGGCGCGCTGGTGCAGAGCACCGAGGCGCTCGCGAGCGGATCCGGGTGGCTCGACGCCGCCGTGCTCGAGGCGATCGACTTCGGGCTCGTCGACCCCACGCGCCACACGGCCACGGCCACGCTCGCGGCCATCGAGGCCGGCCTCGTTCCCCAGAGCGGACACGGCTTCATGCGCAGCGACGCGGGCGACTCGTACTCGTCGAACGAGTGGGTCTTCGTCGACCTGCGCGCCGAGCGCGCGCTCGAGCTGCACGGCGACGCGATGGACCAGACCTCGCTCTTCGCGTGGAACGTGGCGCAGGCGAGCGACAACTTCGGCGAGCTGTCCGAGCTGCACGACCCGGTGACGGCCGACTACGCCGGACAGGCACCCATGGTCGGATTCGGCGCGGGCGCCTACCTCCTCTCGCTCTTCGACCGCGGCACGCCCGGCGCGCCGGCGTGCGCTTTTTACGCGAGCGAGCCCGCGAACCCGAGCGACGCGGGCGCCGACGCGGCCGGGCCTTCCGGCGACGGCGGCTCGTCCTCCGGCGGAGGACCCATGGGCGGCGACGCGGGCGGGCCGCCGGGCGAGGACGCCGGAACCGTGGGCGGAAACGGCGCGAGCTCGGGAGGCGGCGGCAGCAGCGGTTGCGGCTGCATCGCCGGTGCGAGCTCCGGGGACGCATGGGCGCTATTCGCGCTCGCGCCGCTGGCGATGCTCGCATGGCGAAGGAGGCGCGCATGAAGCGGCTCGCGTGGGCTGCGGTCGCGATGGTCACAGCGTGCATCCTCGGCGGCGCCGGATGCGGCTCGTCGCACAGCGGCGGCTTCACCCCGGAGGGAGACGCGGGAGGAGGAGACGACGTGTCCACGGGCATGCCCGGCCCCGACGCCGCGCCGCCGAAGGACGCGTCGGCGGAGGACGTCTACGTCGACGTCTCGGTGTCGACCGCGGCGTGCCTCACGACCTTCCGATTCGTCCCGCCCTCCGGGACGACCCCGAAGGCCGTCTCGGTCAGTGGCGAGTGGGACGGCTTCGCCAGTCCGGGCACGCCGATGACGGGGCCGGACGCGACGGGCGCCTTCACGGCGCAAGTGCAGCTCTCGCCCGGTCTGGTCGCGTACAAGTTCATCGTCGACGGCACCTGGGAGCTCGACCCCAAGGAGAAGTGGCAGAAGTACGTCGGCGGCGTCGCCAACTCCGCCGTGCAGGTGGGAGACTGCCACGCTCCCACGCTCGCCCTCGCGTCGAACGCCGTGACGCGCCCGGCCGCGGGCCAGGGGCACTACACCGCCACGGTCACCTTCGTGCCCGGAGAGGGCGCGCCGCCGATCGATCCGAAGAGCGTGACGGCGACGCTGCGCAAGGACGGCAAGACGAGCGCGATCACGGGCGTCAGCGTGGATGCCGCGCACGAGACCATCACCCTCGACGTGCAGAGCCTAGGCGACGGCAAGTACACGGCGTTCGTCACCGCCAAGGACCTCGCGGGTCAGGCGACGCAGAACCTGCGGCTCGTCTTCTGGGTCGAGGCCGACCCGTTCGACTGGCACGACTCGCTCATCTACATGGGGATGACCGACCGCTTCAAGAACGGCGACACGTCGAACGACCCGCAGCCGACGCCCAACGTCGACCCGCGCGAGGACTACCACGGCGGTGATCTCACGGGCGTGACCAGCGTCGTGAACGAGGGCGCGCTCGACGCGCTCGGGGCGCGCGTCCTCTGGCTCTCGCCCTTCTACACGAACCCCACCGACGCGTGGCCCGCGTCCGACGGGGTGCACCTCGTGACCGGCTTCCACGGGTACTGGCCCATCAAGGCGCGCGAGGTCGACCCGCGCTGGGGCGGCGAGAACGCGCTGCACGCGCTCGTCACGGCAGCGCACGCCCACGGCATCCGCGTGCTCATGGACCTCGTCGCCCAGCACGTGCACCAGGAGCACGAGTATCTCAAGGCGCACCCGACCTGGTTCAACACGACCGGCTGCATCTGCGGCACCAACAACTGCGACTGGACGGTGCACCGCCTCGACTGCCTCTTCACGCAGTACCTGCCGAACATCGACTGGACCAACGCCGAGGGCGACGCGCAGTGGGAGGCCGACGCCATCTGGTGGCTCGACACCTTCGACATCGACGGCTTCCGGATCGACGCCGTCAAGCAAGTGCCGGACATCGCCGTGATCAACCTGGTCTCCGCGGTGCGCGGCGAGTTCGAGGCGTCGGGCACGCACGTCTTCATGACCGGCGAGACCGCGATGGGCTGGGTGGACAACAACCTCAGCGACAACGCCGGACAGTACAGCCTGATCAACGAGTACATCGCCGACGGCCTCGATGGGCAGTTCGACTTCGTCCTCTACTACGCCGATCCGATGAACGTGTTCGCCAACCAGAGCTACGGGCTCGATCACGCGGACTACTGGACGCAAGCGAGCGGCTGGGAATACCTCCCCGGCGCGATCATGAGCCCGTACATCGGGAGCGAGGACACGGCGCGCTTCATCAGCATCGCGAGCTACCGCGGGCAGAGCGCGCAGTGGGACCCGAGCATCCCGTACAACCAGTGGACGAACATCGCGGGCGCGCCGCCCGACAGCGAGACGTACGGGCGGCACCGAGGCGCCCTCGCGTGGCTCCTCGGGCAGCCGGGCGCCCCGATGCTGTACTACGGCGACGAGTACGGGCAGTGGGGCGGCGTCGACCCGAACAACCGCATGGACTGGCGCGGCGACTCGGGCAATCTCTCGGCCGACGAGCAGGCCACGCTCGCGTTCACGCAGAAGCTGGGGCAGGCGCGCAAGGCGCTCGTGGCGATGCGCCGCGGCGCATACGTGCCGGTGTACAACACCGACGCCAACGTGCTCGTCTTCGCGCGCCAGACGCCGGCTGGAGACGTGGCCCTCGAGGGCATCAACCGGCTCGACACGCCCGCGACGATCACGACGGCGCTTCCCCCGTCGCTCGGGATCGCCGACGGGACGACGCTGCACGACCGCATGGGCGGGCCCGACGTGAAGGTGAGCGGCGGGACCATCACCGTGCCCCTCGGCGCGCAGAGCGCCGCGATCCTGGCGCCCTGACGAGAGACGACCCCAGTGAACCGCTCACTCCCACTCGCGGCATGCGCCGCAGTCTGCACCGCCGCCCTCCTCTTCGCTCCAGGTGCGCGCGCCGACGAGCCCCCGGCACCGCCGCCGCCCGCCGCGATGCCTCTCGCAGCGCCCACGCAGCAGCCGCCTGCCCCGACGCAGCCGGCCGCAGCTCCGGCGCAGCCTGCCCAACCGCCCGAGCTCGCGCCTTCGACGCCGATCGCCGCGCCCCCGACGGCCGCCATTCCGCTGCCGACCGTGCCCGGGGACACCGGTCGCTTCGAGTTCGGCTCGTACGGGCGCGTGCAGGTCGCGAGCGACGGGCGCGGAGGCACCGGTCGCAGCGCGAACATCGTCGCGCATGGGGATCGCATCGACGAAGACAGCTACGCCGAGCTCGAGCTGCGCCGCGAGGACCAGTTCGCTCCCAACGTGACGAGCCGCGTGGTCGCGACGCTCGCGCTGTTCCCGCCGTTCTTCCACTTCTCGGGCGACGCGACGCAGGCGATCGCGGTGCGCAACCTCTACGCGCAGGGCACCTACGGCGACTGGACGCTCTGGGTCGGCTCGCGCATGTACCGCGGCGACGACATCTACCTGCTCGACTACTGGCCGCTCGACAACGAGAACACCGTCGGGTTCGGCGTCTCGTATCACACGCAGATCGCGCGCGGCGAGCGCCGCGATGGCTTCGAGGTCGCGCTGCACGGCGGCGAGAACCGCCTCGACAACATGTTCCAGTACCAGACGGTCGACGTGCCCAATCCCGCGCAGGGCGACGAGACGATCGTCGAGCTCAACCGCCAGCGCTTGAGCGCCAGCCTCGGCATCTCGTATCTCTACGACGGCGGCCCCGGGAACCTGAGCGCGAAGGCGAAGTTGTTCACGCAGCTCCAGCACATCGGGCCCGGCACCGAGC
>DASVWO010000295.1:0-3773 GCA_036393165.1 Polyangiaceae bacterium
CGCCCCTGCACCGCGCCGCTCGACTCGACGAGGTCGAGCGAGAACGCCGTGTCGCCGAGGGTGATCGGTCCCTCGTCGTAGTGCAGCTTGCCCTTGTAGCTGCCGGTGACGCCCGCGTGGATCGGGGCTGCGACGAAGCCGTCGCCGAGCGTCGTGTACACCTTCACGTCGCCGGTGGCGTCCTTGCCCTTGAGCGACGAGCTGTCGACGTTCACGGTGATCGTGGTGCTGCCCGTGAAGGAGCCGCTCGCCTTCGCGACGCTCAGGTAGCTGCCGTCGAGCTGCAGGCGGTATCGCACCGGCTGCATCGAGTCGGACTTGAGCGTGACTGTGAAGCTCGTGCTCTTGCCCGTGAGCAGCACGTTCGCCGGGGTCACGGTGAGCGTGCCCTGGTACTTGCCCGTCGGCGTCGGATCCGTGTCGGGCACGCCGGGAGACAGGCACCTGCCGCGCGGCGAGCAGGTGAGAGGCGCGGTGCACGGATTCGCGGTGCTGCAGTCCTGAATGCACTCCTCGAGATCGCAGTGCTCGCCCGCCGGGCAGTCGGCGCTGATGACGCACGCCGGGTGCGCAGAGTCCGGCCCGGGGGGCGGGGTGCTCGCCGCGCTCGAGCTGGGCACGGGAGACGGGTCCGTGCTCGGCCCGGAAGACGCGGAGCACCCCGCCCCGCCCACCATCACCATCAACCCAACGCAACCCAGAATCGTGTGATGACGTCGCATGACTGAAACTCCTCCTCAGTGATCCACCGCGGCGTCGGCCGCGGGTGCGCCGGCATCGACAGCGCCAAGCGCGAGCACCTGCGTGCTCAGGCCTCCGGGCGCGTTCGGCCGCTGAAGGACTGACCCCCCTGCCCGCCCGTGCCGACGTTGAAGTCGACGGTCGTCGTGTCGGGCTGCGAAGCTCCGACCACGACGATGCCGATCGAGGGCCCGCCTCCTCCAGCTCCGCCGTTGCCACCGACGCCGCCGCGACCGCCCATACCGCCGTTGCGCGCGTTGCCGAGCGGTCCACTGCTGAAGCACGCCGAGCTGTTGCCGCCGCCGGAGTTGCCGGTGCCACCGCCGGCGCCTGGACCGCCGAGCTGTCCGAAGGCGCCTTTGCCCGGCGAGCCGCCATCGCCGCCGGTGGACGTGTTGGCCTGACAGCCGGTGACCGAAACGGCGCTCTGGTACGCGAGCAGACCGATCGAAGCGCCGCCACCGCCACCGCCGCCGCCGGCGGTGCCGCCGCAACCGCCCCAGCCCCCCTCGCCGCCGCCGGCGCCGATGTAGATGTAGGTGCAGCCGTAGAAGCCCTGGATGTTCGCGTAGTCCGAGCCTCCTCCGGCGCCGCCGCCGCCGCTGGCACCCGGCTGGCCGTTCTCGCCGTCGCTGCCCGCGTTGCTGGCGACGTACCCGCTGGCGGTGAACGAGCCGTACGCCGCTGTCGCGGTCGTCCCGTTCTTGCCGTTGCCGCCGTTCAACCCGTCCAGTCCGTTGCCGTCGGGGTCCTGTCCCGCGCCGCCGCTGCCTGCTCCGGGCTTGGTCCCTGCGTAGCCGATCTCGAGGTTCGCGCCGGAGCCTCCGGGGCCACCGATCGTGTTGCAGCCGGGGTTCGCGCCGAAGACGAACCCGCCCAGCGCGACCTGTCCGCACACGCCGGTCTTGTCGTTCTCGGGGCATAGCGGGCCGGGCACGGGCGACCCCGCGACGCCGCCCCTCGCCGGCGACGTGTTCGGCTGGGGCGACGTCCCCTGGGCGCCGCTCGCGCCGGCACCCGCCTGGAACACGACGGCGCTGAACGCGACGTCGGAGCTCGAAGACGCGATCGCGGCGATGGAGCTGCCGCCGTCGGTGCTCGCGTCCGCCGCCTGGAGCTGGAGCCGCTCGATCGTCATCGAGGCAGGGACGTTGCGGATCGTCAGCGGCACCCCGCTCGAGGGCGCGACCGTCGGCTTGTCGTCGACCTTCGCCCAGCCCTTGGTGCAGTCGTAGCCGCCGTGCACGTTCACCGGCTTCGTGTCGATGACAACGTTCTCCGAGTAGGTGCCGTTGCAGACGTAGACGTCCTTGTGTGCGGCCTGCGCGAGCTCGACGCCCTTGCCGATCGAGAGGACCGGCTTCGCCATCGTTCCCGGCGCCGTGTCCGAGCCGGTCGTGGCGACGAACACGCCGTTGGGGTCGCCGGTGAACCCGGTGCCTCCCGCGTCGGCGGGACCCGCTTCGATGGAGGCGCCTCCCTCGGACTCGTCGCAACCGACCGCGCAGGCGCTGGCGCCGTCGATCGAGGAGCTGCCATCGACGGACGGAGGTCCTGCCTCCGCCGGGGACACGTTGTTCGTGGATGCACCGTTGCCCGCGCTGCCGCAGGCGGCAGCGAGCATCAGGGCGGCCACCTCGGCGGCGCGTGCTCCAAGCTTGATTCGATTCGAAGAGCGCATGACTTCCTCCGCCGCGCCGGTACAGCAACCGGCGGGCCAGGAGCCGAAGCGCGCCAACTCGCGAAAATCGCGAGGACCACGCGGGCGCGGGTGGCAGATCTTCTGCCACGTGCCCAAAGTTCTTCCACACCGCGGGTCGTCGTCGCACGCGATTTCGCGGGGATGGGCGCGGGCCGGCGCGGGCACGGGGGCTGCACCAGGCGGCGGCCAGCATGGCACTGCATCTCCACATCGACCGCGGCCAGAAAGAGACGACGCTGCACTTCTCGACGTTCCCCGTGCGCATCGGGCGCGGCGTGGAAGCGGAGTGTCGTCTCGAGTTCGCGTACGTCTCGCGCCTGCACGCGCGCATCGAGCTGATCGACGGGCGACTGCTCCTCGAGGACGAGGGGAGTCGCTCGGGCACATGGGTGCACGACCACTCGCGCCGCCTGCAGCGCGGCGCGCGCGTCGATCTCGCCACCATCGGCAACGAGTTCCACGTGGGCCCCGACCTGCGCGTGCGCGTCGAGCTCGACGAGCAGACGATCGAGCGGCAGCAGCAGCAGGGGGACGGCGCTGCACGCTTCGCCACCGTCGATGCCGGGATGGTGCCAACCACTTGCTACCGCGACTCCGACGTGGATCCGCAGGCGCTCGATGCCGACGCGCTCGAGCTCGCGGTGCTCGAGGCACTCGCCGACTACCGCCGCTCGGCGGAGCACCTCACGTCGGTGCTCGTGCAGGCGACGGCGTGCGCGCCGGAGCACGTCAAACGAATCGCCGAGCTCGTGGTCGAGCTGGATCCGGAGTGGGACGGTCGGGCCGCGCTCAGGCACTTCGTGACGGTCAGCGGCGTGCGTCCCCGGCCGTCGCGCGCGGACACGACGGCGCTCGCGGTGCTGCAGGAGATCGCGTCCACGTACGTGCCGTACGCGCCCACCCTCGGCGGCACGGAGGCCGTGACGGAGTTCGCGGGGAGGCTCGACACGGTGCTCTCGCTCCTCATCGAGGGGATCGCCGCGATGCGATACGCGGTCGAGCGCGAAGCCGGCGCCATCTCGACCGCGAGGCCCGCGCGGAAGGACCTCGGCGCCTGCTTGCTCGACTGGACCAATGACGGCGCGTACGTCCGGCGGCTCCACGAGGAGATCCGCTTCATGCTGGGTCACCACCGGCGGCTGGTCGACGAGGTCACCGACCGGCTCGGGAGGATCCTCGATCACCTGAGCCCCGAGGCCATCGAGAGCGAGCCGCAGTGCAAGAGCGCCGGATGGCGGACGCGTCACAAGGCGGCGTGGGCCGAGCTCCGCCAGCGCCACGAGGCTCTCGTGCGCCTGCGCGAGCGCGCGCTCGGGCCCGTGTTCGGCAA
>DASVWO010000296.1:0-3243 GCA_036393165.1 Polyangiaceae bacterium
CCTCGCGCGCTCGGCCTCGATGGACGAAGGACCATCGCGCGTCGCGCGGCGTGCCGCCGTCGGGTCCCGCCACACCGCCCATCCTCAGCGACCAGCGCAGCCACAGTGGCTTGGCTCGTTGCTCGTGGTTCTGGATCAGATCGCCGACGAGACAGGTGCTCGAACGCCGATGGAAGAAGAAGACCTCCGTCATGAAGGCGTTCCCCTCGATCGGAACCTGCTCGATCTCCTCTCGCCACTCGGGTGGCGCATCGTGCGTCAGCTCGGCGACGAAACGCAGGTCGCGACGCTTGTTGGCGAGGCCCGGCGGGGCGTAAAGGCGAAGCGACGGCCACGCCGCGACCCATTCGGCGAGCGCCAGGTGGTGCAACTTGTTGGGCTCGACCGCGTATCGCGGCTCGCCCAGCGAGGCAACGGCGCGTCGCACGGGCTCGTCCAACCGAATGGGGGACCACAGCCAGAGGCCTCCGCCGGCGAGACGCACGACGACCATGCGGGTCGAAAACGGAAGCCCGTAGGCGCGCACCACTGGACCCTCGATCGTCCACAGGTCGTTGCCGACGGGTTCGAGAGTGCTCATGGCGGGGACTGGATGAAGTCGAGGACCATCCGCAGCTCGATGCAAGCCCGGAAGTGGCGCGCCCCTGCCCCTCGGCTAGCCTTGGGCCCCCAAACACCCGATGGAGGACGAAAGTAGACGCGTCCGCTTCACACGACTCGCGCCACGCCGGCTGATGGCGCTCGGACGCGTGCTCGGTGCAGCTCACGCGCCCATCGAGTTCCAGATCCTCGGACGCGCCCTGCTTCATGCGGCGCTCGTGGGGGCGGCCGCCGGGCTGGTCGGCTCGATCTTCTTCGGGTTCGTCGAGGCCGTGCAGCGGATCTGCCTCGAGGGCTGGACCGGGTACCTCCCCTTGCGCGCGGGGGGCGAGCGTGTCCTGGGCGACATGGCGAACTCCGCCCCTTTCCGCCCGTGGGTGCTGGTGCTCGTTCCCACCGTCGGCGCCCTCATCGCCGGCGTCCTCTCCTTCTATCTCGCACCCGAGACGCGCGGCGGCGGGAGCGATGCCATCATCGATGCGTTTCACCGCCACGGCGGCGTCGTGCGCAAGCGCGTGACCTGGGTGAAGCTCGTCGTCTCGGCGCTCACCCTGGGCTCGGGCGGCTCGGGTGGGCGCGAAGGCCCGACGATGCAGATGGGCGGCGCCATCGGATCGCTCGTCGGGCAGGTCCTGCGTGTGACGCCTCGCGAGCGGCGCATCCTGCTCGTCGCCGGCACGGCGGCGGGCATGGCCGCGGTCTTCCGAACGCCGCTCGGAGCCGCGATCCTCGCAGTCGAGATCCTTCATCGCGACGACTTCGAGGCGGACGCACTCGTGCCGAGCGTTCTGGCCAGCGTCGTCGCCTACTCGGTGTTCATCGCCTTCTTCGGCGAGCAGACCCTCTTCACGCATGCCCCGAGCTACCCGTTCCACGCGGCGCACCTGCCGCTCTACGCACTGCTGGCCGTCAGCGTCTCCATCCTGGCGACGGCGTTCCTCGGGACGCTCCGACAGGTGCAATCGGCGACCCGCAAGCTCCGCGTTCCCGAGTGGTCGAAGCCGGGGATGGGAGGGCTCGCGCTCGCGGTGTTCGCGGTGCCCATCATCTTCGTCATCGGCCCGCACCTCGGCCAACCCGGCCAGGGACTCGGCATCCTGGGTGGAGGCTACGGTGCGGCGCAGCTGGCCATCAGCGGCGCGAGCTGGTTTCCGCTCGGCTGGCGCGGCGCCGAGCTGCTCGGCGTCCTCGCTACCGTGAAGATCGTCTCGACATGCCTGACAGTCGGTAGCGGCGGCAGCGCGGGCGACTTCGGTCCGTCGCTCGTCATCGGCGGCATCTTCGGTGGAGCCTTCGGGCGCGCTGCCCAGCTCCTGCTCCACGATCCGAGCATCGATCCGGGCGCCTTCGCGCTCGTCGGCATGGGCACCTTCTACGGTGGGCTCGCGCACGTGCCCATCGCGTCGCTCGTCATGGTGTGCGAGCTCGCCGGCTCCTACGACCTGCTCGTGCCCCTCATGCTCGCCGAGGGCATCGCCTTCGTGGCCTTGCGGCATCGGAATCTCTACGAGGCGCAGGTCCCCACGAAGCGCGACTCCCCCGCTCACCGCGAGGACCTCATCTACGACGTGCTGACGGAAGTCAGCGTGCAGGACGTGCTCGTGCGAGATCGCGCGTACGTCACGCTGGAGCAGCGGACCCCCGCACACGTGGTCATCGCGAAGGTGGCTGCCTCGACGTGGCAAGATGTCTTCCCCGTGCTCGACGCGGGCGGCAAGGTCGTCGGGATGGTGCTCAACGACGTGCTGCGCACCATGGCGGCCAATCCGGACCTCCAGGCGTTCACCATCGCCCACGATCTGATGGTCCCTCCGGTCAGCGTGCTCGACGCAGACAGTCTCCAGCACGCCGTCGAGACCATCCTCGAGCACAGTTTGCGCGAGCTCATGGTGCTCGGTGAAGACGGCAAGATCGTGGGTTTCCTCGACGAAGCAGAGATCACGCGCGTCTACCAGGAGTCGACCGCGACGCGCCGCCTGCCGTGAGGGGCGCGTTGGGTCATGCGGGTCGTTTTGACCCATCGCTTCGCCACGCATGGCAGGCTTCGAGGTCGCACCAATAATGAGGAAACCGCCTCTCCTGGTGGCCGGGAACCGACTTTGCTGGGTGCCCGAGGATGCGGCGCGTCGGTCCCTGGCTGCCCATCGCAATGGCACTCGCAACGCTCACGCTGCCCATGTATCGGGCAGGCGCCGTGTGGACGCTGAAGTCGTGCGCCGTCGGTGCGGCCCTCCTCGGCGTGCAGTACCTCGTCGTCCCCTTCTACGGCGCGCCGTGCTTCATCCCGATGGTGCTGCTGGAGGTGGCGAACAGCGTGCGTCGTCAGAGCGCCGCGCCACCCCTGGTCTGGCGAACGGCGGTGATCCTGGCGCTGCCCGCATTCGCGATCGCGGTGCGTTGGCCGCTCGGTATCGCGGCGCGGTTCGCGTTCGACCCGCGCTCTTCGCTCGCGCTCGTGATGACCGTTGACCATCTGTCGGCTTGCGTCGCCATCTGGACCGCATCGGTCATGGCCACCGCGACATGGATGCTCTCCGCTGCCTGCCGGTGGGTGCTGTGGCCTCGCCCGGTAGCGGTCGTCGCCAGCGGCCCCTATCGCTGACGCGCAGGCCCGACCGTCGTGAGCACCAAAGCCAACCGGAG
>DASVWO010000297.1:0-64587 GCA_036393165.1 Polyangiaceae bacterium
GCGCGGGCGAACCAGGGCAACGGTTGGCGACCTTCTCGGCGCATCCGGCGAGCGAGAGCAGACACCCGAGGACGAGCAGACGCGCGGTCCACATGGGCGTCATGCTAGCGGGTCGGCTTGTGCGGTGGGACCGGCGTCGGCGTGGGCGCCCCGAGGGTCGGCGTCCCCGGCGGAGCGGTGACGTCGGCATTGCCGCTCTGGACGATCCGGCCGCTCACCGACGAGCTCCCGAGCATCCGGACGCGCGCGTTGCCTCCTGCGACGACGGCCTCGGATGCCTCGATGTGCGAATCGAACAGATCCACCTCGGCGTTGCCGCCGGCGGCGATGCCGACCGGCGCCTTGATGGTGCACCGCGTGCATTTGACGTGGCAGTTGCCGCCCGCGTTGATCCCGGCCCCCGACGCGTAGCTCACGGTGACACCGGTGGCGTCTACCGAGTCGTTGCCGCCGCAGACGAGAGGCTCGCTCCCGTTCCAACCGCCCGCGATGAGACCGCCCGTGCGAAAGCCGCTGTACACGAAGAAGCCGACGACCCCGAAGATGAGCAGCGGCAGGAGCGCCGACACGACCCCCAGGCCGGCACCACGGCGCACCGGCATCGCGATCGACTGGGGACCGGGTTCCCCCGGCGCGATCACGATGATCGGCTGCACCGGCTGGGGAGGCGGCGTGGGCGCGCTGCCGGCGAGCGGGAAGCTCTGCTTGCAGTACGAGCACGTGGCGACGGTCTGCCCGGGGTGTACCTGCGCGAGCGCGCCGCAGTTGGGGCAGTTCCACGGAGTCATGACGGCCGCTGCTGCATGATACCGGCTCCCCGGGAGCGACCGCTCGCGAACCGTTTCGCGAGCCTCGCGAGCCGCCGCGAACACATTCCGCGGGACGTGCGACGATTCGCGTGGCGCGAGAAACTCATCCGGGAACGGCCGTTGCACCAGGCGCGGGCCTCCCCGCCATGCGCTCCGCGTCCTTGGCAGCAGCGGCGACCGCAGTCGCCCTCTCGCTCGTCGGCGCAGCGTGCGGCATGTCGCCCGGGTCCGAGGAGAGCGTCGGTCGAACGAGCTCCGCGTCCACGGTCGGCGGCTGCACCTGCGTCACGAGCGGGACGTGCACCGACGAGACGTTCTCGAACGTGCCGGCCGATGGGGCTTACTACATCACGACGTTCGGCGGAGGGTCCGACACCCAGTCGATGGCGTGCGGCGGGACGGCCGACGGCACGTGGGCGTACGTCGCCGACGAAGCGCGCTTCGGGTGCGGCGCGAAGCTGCAGATATCGGCGAACGGCAAGAGCTGCGTCGCCCAGGTGTCCGACTGCGGTCCGAACCGGTGCGTCGAACAGGCCGCGGCGAACAATGGCTGTGCGAGCAACTATCCGATCATCGACGCGAGTCCGTTCATCACGCAGTATCTCTTCGGCATCACGAGCTCGGGGTGGAGCGATCACACAGCAGTCACCGCGGTCCTCGTCGACAGCTCGACGGCGATCGGATGCCCCGGCGGGCCGGTGAACACGCCGCCCGATGCGGGGGCGTCGAGCAGCAGCAGCGGCAGCTCGAGCGGCAGCGGCAGCAACAGCGGAAGCAGCAGCGGTGGCAGCGGCGGCGACGACGCGGGCGACAGCGGCTCGGGAGGCAGCAGCAGTGGCGGTAGCGCCAGCGGCAGCGGAGGGGGAAGCGGAGGAAGCAGCGGAGGATCCAGCGGTGGATCGAGCGGCGGCACGACGAGCAGCGGGTCGAGCGGGGGTTCCAGCGGAGGAGTCGCCAGCAGCGGCGGCAGCACGGGTGACGACGGAGGAAACGCCCCGTCCAGCAGCGACTTCGGCCAGAACGGCGGCGCGGCGGGTTGCTCCGCCGGTGGGGACGGCCGCGCCGACACCATCTTCGGTCTCGCGATCGCCACGCTGACCCTCGCCGGCATCTCGCGGCGACGGCGCTCGCGGGCCACGCCCTGGCGGCTCACCCCGCTCCAGCGTCGGCGGCGCTCTCGTTTCGAGGGTCGCAGTCGTAGATGCCCTTGTCGCTCGTCCACGTGCCGCAGGGATCGAGCTGTCCCGTCGGTGCCGTCCACGACGGGATCTCGGGCGACGCGACGACGCGCACGCACCGGCCATGCTCGGCGAAAGCGTCCGGCGGGCACTGCGGGGCCGGAGCCGCCGAAGGCACGGCCTCGACGGTTTCGTCGCCGAGATCGGGAATCACCACCACCCGCGCGGCTGCCGGAGCCTGCACCATCTCGGCGGTGCCGCCGCCGCACGAGGCGAGCGCCAGGACGAGCCCGATCCGCTTCACGGCGCGACACACGTTTCTTGGACACGGCAGGACCCGGTGGCCCTTGGGCCCTTCGTCAAGGGCTCCGCACCCCGACACGCGCCGCCAGCTCGTCGCCTTTCCAGTGCTGCAGCTGCGCCCGCATCTCGGCGATCGACGCCGCGCCCGGCACGTTGTTCCTCGGAGTCGCGTACTCGAGCCGCTCGTTGTCGTCGGTCGAGATCAGCGCTGCGCGCGGGACGTGCGCCTGGACGCACACGTCCTCCACGAATGCATCGATGGTGTCGTCGGCGAGGATCAGGTCGTCCAGGTCCGAGGCGGCTCGCGGGTGCGCCACGAGCGGGGCGAGCGACGAGACGAGCATGCCCTGCTCTCCGCGGACGAAGAACGCCCCGTGGGGGAAGACGGCACGCGCCGTCGCCATCTGGCTCGCGATGTCGACCAGCGTGGTGTGGTGCAGCTGGATCCACTGCGACAGCACGCCCCCTTCGCTCAAGCGTCCGGCCGCCGTGGCGTAGAACTCGCGGTTGTACAGGTTCGCCGCACCCGCGAACCAGATGCTCGTCAGCTCGATGGTCACCAGATCGTAGCGATCGCGGCCCACGAGCAGCAGGTTGCGCCCGTCCTCCTGCACGAGCCTCACACGCGTATCGCCGAGCACGCCGCGGTTGACGGTGGCGAAGAAGGAGCGCGCTGCCTCGGCGATGCCGGGCGACAGCTCGGCGACGTCGATGCGGGCGAACGGATAGTCCGAGAGGGCGGCCAGCGTCGTGCCCGTCCCGAGCCCGACGACGAGCGCCCGGTCGAAGCGCGGCACGAACATCGCAGGAACGTCCGCGAAGCCCCGCTGCGCCTGCATCTGAGGACCGTCGTCCCCCTGGTACTTGCCGTTGGTCCAGAGCGTGTGTCGCCCGGCGGCTTCCGTGACGGTGACGACGCCGCCGTGCACGTCCTCGTGCACCCATGCGACGCGGCCCTGCTCGGGCTGGGGCGCGAAGTACACGTTGGCGCCGCTCGCGAGACGCGCGAGGTCCCAGCGCGGGGCCAGCACGAGGGCGCCAACCGTGGTGGCCGACAGAACGAGCACGGTTCGTGATCGGACACCTGCGACGACGAGCGCCGCCGCGACGTAAGCGAACGCGATCCCTGCACACGCACGTTGGGACCCCAGCGCCGGCAGAAGGACGTAGCCGCCGAGGACGGACCCCGCCACCGAGGCCACGGTGTTCACGGCGGTGACGCGACCCGTCTGCGCGCCGCGATCCGGCCGGGGAGCAAGGGACGAGAGCACGAGCGGGAACGTCGTCCCCATGCAGGTGGCGGGGACTCCGATGGCCATCGCCGCCACCACGCCGCGAACGGCTTCCCGCCCCGTCCATGTCGCGACGGATGGACCGAACCCGACGAACACCTCCGGCAGGCGATCCCACACAGGCAACGTCGCCGCCAGCGCGAGCCCGGACATCGCGAGGCTGACTGGCAGCGCCCCATCCCGCGCCTTCCGTTCGAGGAGGCGGGATACGCTCGCACCGGCCGCCAGCGCGACCAGGAACACGGCGAGCACGAGGCCGAAAACGTAGACGCTCGTGCCGTCCACGAGGGCGAGCAGGTGGACGAACACCACCTCGCCCGCGAACACGAAGAGTCCGGACGCAGCGGCGGCGACGAAGAGCGACGTCGGCAGCGGCTTCACGGTGACTCGGTTCGCGTCGGCCGGCGTCGCATCCGCGGGGACCTCCCCGGCACGCGAGAGAGCGATCGCGGCGACGCCGATGGCGACGCTCACGCACGCGCCCGCCCGCAAGCTCATCGAGAGGCCGAGGGTGGGGATGATCACGTACGCGCCGAGCAGGGAGCCGATGGCGCCTCCCGCCGTGTTCGCCCCGTAGAGCAGCGCGACGCGCGACGCTGCCACGCGCGCGACCAGCGGCAGCGTGGCTCCCATCGCGAGCGTCGGCAGCAGGACTACGGCGCCCGCGAGCCCTCCGCGAATCACCTCGAGCACCACCAGTGACGAGGCGCCGGCAGCGACTCCGACGTACAGGCGCGCGACGCCGGCGAAGAGCCACGGCGCCAGGGCGCAGGCGACGCCCACGGCGATCTCGAGCCCGCCATACAGGAGGAGCGGCCTGCGGATGCGCGCGTCCCACCTCGCGATCAGCGCCGCGCCGAGCGCCAGGCCCGCCATGAAAGCGACCAGCACGGCGCTCGACGCGTGCGCCGTCGCGCCGAACGTGAGCGACAGGTACTTGAAGAAGATGACCTCATCGAGCAGTCCCACCGCGCCCGACGCCAGATACAGCGCGGCGAGGGGCCAGCGCAGACGTGCCACTCCTGTCACGCGCCGGAGCTTAGATCAGTTGCGCCCGTCGGCGCGCGCGACCACGTCGCCCGCCGTTTCCGGCCAGAAGCCAGGGCCCGGACCGCGCGACGACACGAGGGCGCGCTCGAACTCCTCCATGGTGCCACCCATGCGCAGGAGCGCGTCGCGGTCGGCGAGCGTCTCGATCATCGGCATGAGCCCCACCTCGTCGCCCTCCACGTGGCGCTCGAACACGGAGTCGAGGCGCGCGATGGCGATCCCGAAGCTCGTCTCGTCCTCGATCCCGCCGATGACGCCGAGAAGCGAATCGAGGGCGCGCTCGATCTCGAGCGCGAGCCCGCGCACGCCCAGCAGCTGCTCGGCGTACGGATAGAGAACGAGCTGCTCGACCGTCGCGTGCGCCACGAGCTCCTCGGCCAGCTGCACCACACGCGGGCGGCGGCAACGTGCATCGACCTGGAGCGTCGCGATGCGGCCCTCGATGCTGCGGTGCCGTCGACGCAGGATGTCCGTGATGGGCGCGGCTTGGACCATGCGGGGGCTCTTGGCTCACCCTGCTTGCATCGAGCGTTCCGCCTCCCTGCTCGAGGTTCAGCGGACGTGCACGGGGAGCGCACGCGACCAGACACCCCCGAGCACGTCGTAGGCGCGGACCAGCACGACGCGTCGACCGGCGCGCTCGTAGCGATGCTCGCACGCGAGCGGCAGGGGCCGCGCTCCCTGCCGCGCGAGACACGAAGCACAGCGCAGCAGCTTCCCCTCGTGCTCCCAGTCCACGCACCACCCGTCGAGCCACTGGGACCAGTGCTTCACGCCCACGGCTGCGCCAGAGGCACGCGCGCGCGCTGGAGGCGCGAACGAGGTGATCTCGACGTGGCAGCGTTTGCCGTCGAGGCGTGCGCGCGCACGGAGCGCTCCCGCCGACCGCGCGCCGTCCACCTCGAGCACGAACGGCGCCGTGGAGGGGAGCCGGAGCAGTCGCCGGCGCGTCGCGTGCACCGCGACCGGCGAAGCGTCGCACGCGATCCATCGCCTCCCGAGCTTCTCGGCGACGACCGCGGTCGTCCCCGACCCGGCGAACGCGTCGAGCACCAGGTCCCCCGGGTCGCTCGACGCGGCGACGATGCGGGCCAGAAGCGCCTCGTTCTTCTGCGTCGGGTAGCCGACCTTCTCGCCGGAGAAGGACATGATCTGGATGCTGTCGAGGCGATCGGCCTCGCTGGCGTTCCAGACGTCCTCCAGGGGGTGCCCCTTGCCGCGTGGCGGAGAGCCGTCGCGGCGTGCGTAGCCGGGCGGGTACGGCACGTACGCCTTGTGAAACGTGCGGGGCCGGCCGCCCTTCGCGTAGAAGAGAATCGTGTCGTGATTGCGGATCCAGCTGCGCGCCTGTGACTTGAAGCCGCTGATCCAGCCGATGCGCCACACGATCTCGCGCTGGAAGGCGGAGGCACCGAAGATCTCGTCCAGCACGACCTTCGCGTAGTGCGCCACGTGAGCGTCGAGATGCACGTAGAGGCTGCCGCCGTCGGCGAGGAGCCTCCGAAGAAGCGAGGCGGTGTCGGCGAACATCGCCAGCCACCCGTCGAGGTCGCCCGCATCACGGTAAGCCGGTACGGCGACGCGAGCCTCCTTCGGCGCCCCGGGGATCGACGCCAGGTAGTCGAACGAGCCGCCGGTCCCGTACGGAGGATCCACGTAGACGAGCGCCACGCGGCCTTCGTGCTCCGGCAGCAGGCTCGCGAGCACCCGGCGCGCCTCCCCGAGGACGAGCCGGTTGCGCCACGCGCCGCTCTCGCCGGCGTCGCCGTGGATCTCGTCGATCCTCAGCGACGCACGACGCGCGGCGCGCGCCGCTCCCTCGCGCTTGCCTTTCCAGAGAAGCTCCGGCACCGAGGCCGTAGCTTACTTGCCGATGTAGGAACCGAGGTCGCGCTCTTCGCTCACGGCGCGGAGCTTCTTCAGGGCCGCCGCCTCGATCTGCCGCACGCGCTCGCGCGACAGATTGAACGACTTGCCGACCTCCTCGAGCGTCTGCCCGGGGCCGCCGTCCATGCCGAACCGCAGCTTGAGGAGCTGCTGCTCGCGCGGGGTCAGAAGGTCGAGCAGGGCG
The DNA here is from genome assembly GCA_036393165.1 of Polyangiaceae bacterium. Lineage (GTDB taxonomy): Bacteria > Myxococcota_A > Polyangia > Polyangiales > Polyangiaceae > Palsa-1150. The sequence continues at coordinate 6,704 of DASVWO010000297.1, forward strand.
CGCGTCTGCTTCTGCATACGCTCGGTCGCGATCTGCTCGTCGGGCGCCGGCGCGCGCGTGTCGGCGACGAGATCGCCGAGCTGGCCGCCGTCGCCATCGTCGCCCAGGGGCGCCTCGAGGCGGAGCGGCTCGCGCACCAGGCCACGAATCGCCTTCACCTTGTCGAGCGGCAGCCCGCTCTCCTTGGCCAGACGCTCGTCGCTCGGCTCGCGGATCCCCTGCTGGAGCAGCGTGCGGCGCACGCGCTCGAGCTTGTGACGGCTCTCGAGCAGGTGCACCGGGACGCGGATGGTCTTGCTCTGGTCGGCGATTGCGCGCGCCATGGCCTGGCGCACCCACCACGCGGCGTACGTGGAGAACCGGTGGCCACGGCGCCAGTCGAACTTCTCGACGGCGCGGATGAGGCCGAGCTGGCCTTCCTGCACGAGGTCGTGCATGTCGAGGCCCTGGCCGACGAAGCGGCGCGCGTAGGTGACGACGAGACCGAAGTTGGCCCCGACGAACTCGTGCTGCGCGCGCGAGGACGCGTTCATCCCACGGACGAAGCCGCGGCGCGCCCGGTCGTCCGCACCCTTGCTGCGCGCCTCGCGAGCCAGACGGGTCAGCGCCGTGCGCTCGAAACGCGCCTCGGCGAGCTCCATGGCCACGCGATCGCGGCGGCGGCGGCGGCGCTCGCGCGTCCGCTCGTCACGCGTGGGCTTGGAGCCGATGGCGGCCGCGCTGGCGGCACGCTCGAGCACCTTGGCGAGCTTCTCGGAGCCCGCATCCGCGTCGGCACCCTCCTCGGCATTGCGCAGGAGCTCGGACGGCAGAGCACGCCCGTTGCGAACCTCGTCCGCGAGCGAGCGCAGAGGCCCGGCGACAGACGGCGACCCCAGCAGCGCGTAGAGCGCGTCCCGCTCACCCGTTTCGATGCGACGGGAAAGTTCCACCTCTTCCTCGTGCGTCAGCACGCGGCGTCGAGGCGGACGCACGGGCAAATGGCTGGCGGCAGGCGTCCGGTCGTTGGCGGGCGCGCCGGGGGGGGCTGCGAGTGTCTCGAGCCCGAGCAATTCCTGGCTATCGAGATCCTCTCGCTTCGGGGCGAGGGCGGAGTTGGGAAGGTTCACGTTTTTCTTGCTTTAGGATGCCGAGCCGGGGGGTAGGGTCGCGCGGGACTTGGGGCAACAGGCCCCTGGTCCCAGGGGTCCACCCCGCGGAGGGTGTACGTTAAGCACGCAGGGGCGTTTCGCCATGCCCCACGTTCGGGACTTTTTCAAGTCTCATCACGCGGGAACGGACCCGGCAGTCATGAAATATCGCTGGGTTACATTATTCTGTTTGTGTGGCGGGGCCCCTCCCCCGCCACTCCCCGTTGGCATTTCTTCGTCGTGGCCGCGTCACAATTTCGCGTCAGCGTTTCGTCACGATGAGATGGGCGTGCGAGTCCTTGTCCGGGTACCCGTAGCGGAACGGCAGATCCCGGCTGGGCTGAGCGGCGAAGAGCTTCTTGAGGTCGTCGGCGTCGCGCTTGTCGGGGTCGCCGAAGGGTGAGGGTCCGTCGAAGGTCCCGTACGTCTCCTGCGTGAAGCCGGCAGGAGCGGCGATGCGGGGCGGAAGACCGGTCGAGTCCGAGATCATCCAGTCGGTGTGTTCGACCAGCCAGCCGCGGATGAGCGAGAAGTGGTCGTTCCACAGCAGGTGCGTCGCCGCCTTCGTCATCGCCGAGACCTTCGCCCCACGCGCCGTCAGGTACGCCAGCAGCGACGGGTCGGCCTTCAGGTGCACGTCGTCGAGGTTGAAGCTCACGTGGCGAAGCACCTGCACCGGCGCGTCGGCCACTCCGGCGCGCCTGAAGCGCAGCTCCGCGTTGGCGAAGAGGGCGTGACGGTCCCCCGGCCTCTTGGCGGCATCGATGTCCGCCTGCGTGACGTACGCGAGCGATCCATCGGCCTTGAGCCGGAAGTACCTCAGGCTGACGGGCTCTTCTCCGTGCACCACGAGGGCCGCGAGATCGAAGACGATCTCTCCGGGCAGCTCGGTCTTCGACTCTTTCTCGAGATTCTCGGTCCGCGAGTGCGCCTTCTCGAACAGCCGCTCGAGATGGGCCCGGTGAACCGCGAGCTCGTGCGCGAGGAAATCCGGGGCGAGACGGTCGATCGGCCTGATGTCGCCGGCGGGCTCGAGCGAGATCGTCGTGATCTCGCTGGCGTCCGGGAACGTCGCCAGTGCGCTCACCAGGTCCCCGCCGCCGAACGGATACACGACGACCCCCGGCAGCTCCTTGGGACGGAGCGCCGCGATGAAGGGCTCCGCGACGTCCACCCAGCTCTTCTTGTAGTCCGCGTAAGCCCGCGAGAGCTCATCGCAGTGCTTCGCCACAACGTTCGCATCGAACCGCGCTGGCAGGTCCCCCGACGCCCCGCACGCCGCCACCCGATAGAGCACCTTCGCCTGCGCGACGAAGTCGAGCCCCTCGAGCGGCGGATCCGGGGTCGCGGCCGTGGTCGCGGTCCCGGTCGGGGTCGGGGTCGGGGTCGCGGTGGCGGTCGCCATCGCGGACCCGGACCCGGATTCGGCCGCGGTGACGGCCGCGGGGGCGGTCGCCGGGTTCGCCGTCGACGACGCCGACGTCGTCTCCGGCGCCTTCGCGCACGCCGCCCCCAGCGCCAGCGCGACCATCCACCCCATCCTCATCGAGCCCTCTCCTTGCGGCGTCCCGCCATCGTGAACGCAACGTAGGCTGGAATTCCCGTCGCGACGACGGCAACCGCACCGAGCACCGGCCGCGCCCCGCTCGCCAGCACGTTCCACAGCACCCACACGTTCGCCGCGATGAACGCGACGGGCACGAGGGGATACCCCGGCACGCGGAACGGCCGCGCCGCGTCCGCCCTCCGCACGCGCAGCACCAGCACGGCCGCCACGGTCAGCGTCGAAAACGCCAGCATCGCCGACGTCGCGAAGCTGAGGAGCTCCTCGAATCGCCCGCTCAGCAGCTCGACGAGCGCGATCGCGGCCTGCGCCACGAGGGCGATCGCCGGCACCTGCTCCTTGCCGTGCACCTTGCCGAGCGGGGAGAAGAACACGCCGTCGACCGCCATCGCCCGGTAGATCCGCGGCCCGACGAGCACCGACGCCTGCATCGACGAGAGCACGCAGAGCGCCACGAGAGGCATCAGCATCGCCGTCGCCGTCTGGCCGCCGAGCGCCAGCGCCGCGGCCCGCGCCGGCTCCTCGCTCGCGGCGAGGTCAGCCATCGACAGCCCCCGCAGGTACACGGCGTTGACCGCGACGTAGAGCGCCACGCACAGGCCAGTGCCGAGCGCCAGGGCCCGGCCGAGCGCCCGGGTCGGGTCGCGCATCTCGCCCGTGACGTACGTCGCCGCGTTCCACCCGCTGTACGCGAAGAAGACCGGGATGAGCGCCGACGCGACGCCTCGCGCCGAGTCCCCCTCCACGAAGAGCGGCGTGAGCCCGCCGCTTGCACGGTGGCGCACGAGCGCCCCCAGCGCGAGCAGCCCGGCGAACGCGAGCAGCTTGGCGCCCGAGAGCACGTTCTGCGTCCACTTGCCCGGCCGCAGTCCGGCGATGTTCACCGCGGTGAGCGCGACGATCGCCGTCGCCCCGAGCGTGACCTCCGCCACGCGGCCCGAGACGCCCAGCATCGACGCCATGGTCGCGCCGAAGCCCGCGGCCAGCGCCGCGATTGACCCGGGGAACGCCACCCAGAAGCTCGTCCACCCGCTCAGGAACCCGAGAGGCGGGCCGTACGCCTCGCGCAGGTAGACGTATTCGCCTCCCGAGCGCGGGTAGAGGCCCCCGAGCTCTCCGTTGCTCAGCGCACCGGCCAGGGCGATGGCCCCGCCGAGCAGCCACGTCCCGAGAAAGGCGGCCGGCGATCGCACCGCCATCGCCACCGCCTGGCTGACGAGGAAGATGCCGGCGCCGACGATGCTGCCGACGACGATGAACGAGGCGTCGAGCACGCCCAGGCCACGCCGGTCCTCGTGCATGCGACCGCCGTCAATACCAAGCTCGGCCCCTCAGCGCGAGCGGGACCGCTGGGCGAAGCGACGCGCGAGCACGGGCGCGACGAAGGTGAGCAGCAGCACGGCGGCAACCGTCAGATCGATCGCCCTCCCGACGGCGACGCGGTCGCGGAGCACGCCGAAGGCGAACCCCACCCCCACGAGACCCCCGACCTCCACCACGCCCGCCAGCGCATCGATCGCCAGGAAGCGCCCGAAGGGAACGCGCGAAGCGCCCACGGCGAAGTACACGAAGCCGCGGAGGCCCACGAGGAAGCGCGCGAGCACGATGGCCCGGGCGCTGCTTCGCTGCACGAGCTCCTCCCCCCAGATGCGCCAGTGCTCCGGCAGCATGCGCTGTCCGAAGCGCGTGCGCAGGATGCGCGCCAGGAGCAGCCGGCCCACCCAGTAGCTGACGACGTCGCCGATCACGCACGCGAGCAGGCCCGCCGCGGCGGCGCCGACGACGGTCACGCTCCCGAGGCGAGCGGCATAGCCGGCGCCGAGGAGCGTCGCTTCTTCCGGGATCGGAAGAAACGCGGTGCTCAGGGTGGCGAGGAAGATGACCGCGTAGAGGCGCAAGATTGGGTAATCTCCAGAGGCTCGGCTCCCGGGAGGATCGCATGTCCACGAGTCGTCACGCGTGGGTGCTCGTCGTCGTGCTCGGATGCTCGTCGTCCAGCGCCACCACGGGCAGCTCGCCGCAGGGGAACGGCGACGGGGCCGCGGGGGATGGGCAGGTGGAAGGCGGCACGCCGGACGGCCAGGCGGAAGCCGCCGGCGACGACGGCGGGAAGCTCGATGCCACCCGCGACGGCGTCGGCGTCGTCCTGCCCGACGGGTCGGGTGGGTCGGATGCGACCGCCGATGGCCCGACCGAGGCCTCCACGACCGACGCCGGCGCACGCACCCCCTTCCCCTCGGTCACGGTGCACGGCTCCGGCGTCATGACGAACATCAAGCTGGTGAGCCTCGTCGCGTCCAACGACACGAACGGATCGACGCTGCTCTCGTTCGGCGACGCGCTCGTCGCCAGCCAGTGGTGGAAGACCGTGAGCGCCCCGTACGCGGCCGGGCCCATCGCGTCGCACACCAAGCTCACCGGCGCCGCGCTCACCGCCAACGTGACGGTCGACGACATCCAGACCTTCATCACGTCGACGCTGACCGCGCAGAGCCAGCCGGCACCGGACGCGAACAGCCTCTACGTCCTGTACCTGCCGCAGAACGTGTGGGTCGTGGACCCGACGACCAACCAGCCGAACACCGACTGCCAGTACTACGAGGGCTTCCACTACTACGACCTGAACAACCAGAACTTCATCTGGGCCATCGCCCAGCAGTGCCCGATGGGCGGCGGCATCCCGGGCCTGACGACGGCCGTGCAGTCGGCCACGCACGTCGCGAGTCACGAGATCCTCGAGGCAGCCACCGACGTGCACGGCACCGACGGATGGTCACTCGACTGCGGCAACGACAACCCGCCGAACTGCACACCCTGGGTATACGTGCCTGCCTTCCCGGGCGAGATCGGCGATCTCTGCGCCTGGACGCAGACCACCGAGGCTGGCTTCGTGTTCACGCGCATCTGGTCCAACGCCGCGGCCGCTGCCGGGGGCGACCCCTGCATCCCCGCCGGCGCGTCGCCGTACGTGAGCGCCGGCACGACGCAGAGCTGGTACACGATCGCCGCCGGGCAGACGCTCCAGGTTCCGGTGACCGGCTGGGCGCCGAGCGCCTCGCCGGCGTGGCAAATCTACAGCTACGCCGGCTACGACCCGAAGAGCGAGTTCACCGTGTCGCCAAACGCGTTCGAGTCGCTCGGCGTCGCCACGACCAACAGCTTCACGGTGAGCGCGCCCACGACGGCCGTGTCCGGCGACTACGTCGTGGTCGACGTCGCCAGCTACACGGCCACCGAGATTCACCCCTGGGCCGTCGGCTTCTACGTGCCGTGACGCGGAACACGCGGTCCGCCGCGCTCACTCAGGGTGAAGCGCAAGAACCGCGCGTCGCAGGTCTCGCACCGGAAGGGCAGCACTCCGAACCAGGAGTAGAAGCGCTCAGCTCCCCGCCTCGCCGAACGCCGCGTGGATTCACTCTCACAACGCGGACACCGGATCATTCACTTGGCGTAGCACGCGCGGTCCAGCCCGCCGGTGACGTTCGTGCTTGGGTCCGGTGAACATGGCGGACTCTAGCTTCAGGGGTTGAAGTCTTCCGGTCTCACCGGAGCGTGATCGGTCGACGCCGGCTGAGGCGCAGGCTGCGCAGCGGGCGCGGCGGCGGGCTTCTTCGCGGCGGCCTTCGCGCCCTTGCTGCCCTTCGTGCTCTTCGGAGCCGGCGTCGCGTCCGGCGTGGGGGCCGGAGCCGGCGTGGTCTTCGCGGCCTGCGCCTCGGCGACACCGACCGGCGGCACGGTCGAACCCGGCTTCACGTGCGGGCGCACCTTTGCGGTCGCCATCGCCACCTTCGGATCCGTCTGCTCGGGGATCGCGACCGGCTCGATGCGCTTCCACCCGTTCTTCGCGAAGCCGTCGAGCAGCGCGTCGAGCGTGTCCTCCTCGAAGGACAGCTCGTCCTTGGTGGACGAGATGGAGCCGAGCAGGCCGAGCGCGTGGCCGACCCAGTTCTTGGTGCGGCTGACCGTCTCGCTCGTCAGGTCGCCCATGCTGATCTTGCCCATGTCGTCCTTCGAGAGGCCGTTGAGCGTGATGGCCGGGGTCATGCCGTCGAGCGTGACGTTCGGCTGCAGGCCCTGGAGCGACGGACGCTTGCCGGTCTGCTCCTCGATGATGTCGGCCACGAAGACCGGGACCATCGCCTTGACCGAGTCGAGCATGCTCGTGACGGCCAGCGGGTAGCGCACGGCGGCGGCGCCGTCGGCGATCGTGGCGTCCTCGACGGCCTGGCGGAGGTTCACGAGGGCATTGGCGACGGCGTCGCGCGCGTCGGCCGGCGTCTTGGCGGCGGCGTCCTTGGCGCCGTCGAGGAACTTCTTCTTGAGCGGGTCGACCTCGTCCTCCTTGGCGGACTTCTGCTTCTTGAGGTCGTCGACGTTCTTGTCGTGCGCCTTCTTGTCGGCGTCGCTCACGTCCTTCGCGTCGCGCGCGTTCTTCTCCTGCTCTATCTGCGCGTCGAGCTGGGAAATCTCGTCCTCCTTGGCCGTGATCGCGGCGTACTGGTCGCCGAGATCCTTGGACACGATGCCGAGCACGTTGGGCGAGCTGCCATCGGTGCTCTGGACGTCGCTCAGCGTGCGGAGCCACACCTCGGCCGCGACGATGCGGGCGTGCGACTGCGCGTAGAGCGGGTCCTGCGTGAGCGCCTTCATGTCGGCGGCGGCGTCCTCGGGCTTGGGGCCGACGTTCTTGAGCCAGTCGGAGTCGGGGCTGGCCGGGGTCGAGTTGAGCAGGCGGTTCACCTGCTTCGACGTGGCATCGGCCGCATCCGCGCGGCGGACGACCACGGTCATGGGCGCGGGGTCCTTGATGGCCCAGGCGACCTTGGGATTCGCCATGGCGCCGAGCGCCCCGCATCCCGTCATCACAGAGAGAAGCCCGAACAGCGCGCAGCCCGTCGCCGCGCGACCCCAGATGGTCGACATGTTCCTTTAGTCCTCCAGCCCGCCCTACCCCAGACGCGCTGCGCACAAATACGGTGGTCCTGGACGGATCTTCCCTCCCGTCGATCGCGAAATGTCGCGACGGGAGCCAGCGAACGGGCGCGATGGGGCGCCGGCGGACCAGGCACAAGTGAGCGGAATGACGAGAGGTTCGCAGGCTCGAGAATGGCACCGCGGGTGCACTGGGGGAGCGCATGAAGTATTTGCCGCTGCTCTGCGCGTTGTCGCTCACCGCCGGATGCGGGCCGAGTGCGGGTGGCGACGCTGCGGGGTCCGGTGGAAACGACGCGTCGGAGGACGGCGGACCGCCGTCCGTCGAGGAGGGCGGGGGCGGTGCCATGGACGGCGCCGGCAACGTGGAGGCGTCAGCCCCCACCGATGGCGGTCACCATGACGCGGGGGACGCCGGTCGCCCCCACGACGCGGCGGCGGAAGCGGCACCCGTGTGCGGCAAGCACCTGACGGTCGTCTTCTCGGTGGGCACCGGCGCGGGATCGCTTGCCAGCCACGCGAGCAGCTGCTGGACAGTCGTCGACGCGGATGGTGCCGCCAACCCGCAGTGGCGCAAGTGCAGCACGAGCAACTTCGTCGTCGGCAACCCGAATGCGCCCAACTGGGCCTTCGACGACTCGAATCCCGATGCCCCGCTGAGCGAGGACCAGTCGTTCCTCCAGCAGTGCGCGGCGGGATCGACCGGCGAGGGATTCGAGTACCTCGCGTACCGCGGAAGCTGGCGGCTCATGTTCCCGGCAACGCACCTGAAAGCGTTCTTCGCCGAGGTCTACACGAGCGACGACGAGGTAGACGACCTCTGGTCGCAGCCCGGCGTTTACTCCGGCAACTCGCAGCTGGCGAATCACACCGTCTACCCGATGATCAACATCGGCCCGCGCAACCCTCCGTCGAACGTTGCCACCGTGATCGAGAACGGTGCGCTCTCCATGTGCAAGACGGTGAAGGACGGCGGCATGCTCGGCGTCTACGTCGGCGAGTGGAACCTACCGATGCCGTCGAGCGACCCCCGCATCCTCGCGCTCGCCAAGGCGCTCGACGCGTGCACGAAGTGATGGGCGCGGCAGCACCGCCCTCCCCAGGAACGGGACCGCTATCGACACTGGTCCTCCGCTTTTACGACTCGGCCCGCGACGCATCTCGGGGCGTCAGGCGCAGCGTCGCGCGGGCACGGGCCCGCACAGTCTCGGGCGTCCACGCGATGGAGAGGCCTTCGCCACGCTCCCAGAGGGGCAAGAGGTCGTCGTAGTGAGGAGAGAACGGGTTGCCGGACTCGCCGCCAGCGAGGACCCAGCGGCTCGCCTCCCAGTTGCCGACGTCCATCACGGCGCGCATGTTCGGGATGCCGATGGCGTTCCCGAAGGGGTCGGCGGGATCGACGGATCCCTGCGGGATGGTGCTGGCATCGCCGCCGACGAAGAGAGGACCGCGGTTGAAGACGCGGTCGAGCGGACGCTTGGAGCCGACCGCATGAACGAGGACGAGCGGGCGGACCTTGCCCCAGGCCCACGCGTCCGGATTGGAGCCGGCACGCTGCGTGAGCTGCTGCACGACGTGAGAGAGGGCGTCGGCGATCTCGGCGGGCCAGCCTCGGGCGAACCACCCCTGGGGCTGCTCCTTCAGGAGACGCGCGATGTGGTCGCCACGACGGAGCGCCATGTGGCTGTGGGGGAGGACGACGTTGAAGCCCTCGCCGAGGACGACGCGCCAGGATCGAGGCGCCTTCGCGCGCGTCGCCCGCACCGTCATCTCGGCGAAGAGCAGCGCGTAGACGCTCGCGGCCGCGGAATGGGAGGACATCTCGCCGTTCCAGTCCTCCAGGAGCTTCACGGCGCCGGCAAGGCGTGACCCGGCATGCTCGCGTACGGCGGCGAGCAGCGGCTCTCGCAGCGTTCGCCATAGGACGGTCGTGCGGTCCACCTGGAGCTTCAGCGTGGAAGCGACGTCCCAGTCCTTGCGCTCGGCGAGCGACTCGATGATGCGCGCGTAACGGTGGCCATCGAGCCAGTCGGCGCCGAGGAAGCCCGGAGTCGTGACGTCGCTCTTGCCGGGAGCCTGGTTCGCGCTCGCGACGAAGCCCTCGGGCGGGTCGACGCGTCGAGGCATCTCGTCGAACGGACGCGGCGCTTCCTTCCACCCCAGCGACGTGTCCCATCCCGGCGTCGGCAGGGTGCCGTTCGCCTTCTTGCGCACGGGCGTGTCGCCGATCAGCTGCCACGCGATGTGTCCGTCGACGTCGGCGAAGACGCGGCTCTCGGAGAGGAAGGGGTACGACGCGTAGACCTTGCGCGCCTCGTCGGCGCTCTTGGTGCGGAAGACGCCGTACGCACTGAAGGGCCGGCGCGCCATCCACGTGCCGCGCAGCGAGAGGGCCGCGCCTTCGCCGCCGAGCACCGGGCTGACGATGGGACCGCGTGGCGTGACGAGCACGCGCTCCACGACTTCCGCCCCACGCTTCACGCGGATGCGCTCCTCGCGCACCGTGCAGGGGACGTGGCGACCGTCCTCGAGGACGCTCGCGCCGTCGGCGCCGATGCGCTCGAGGAACAGATCGGTGTTGTCGACGTGCCCCGCGGTGATGCCCCACGCGACGCGCTCGTTGTGGCCGCACGACACGACCGGCTGCGACGGCATGCACGCGCCGGTCATGGCCCACGCGGGCGTGCGCACATGCGCGAGGTACCAGTGCGCCGGCAGCGCGGGCGACAGGTGGGGATCGTTCGCGAGGATCGGCCGACCCGTGGAGGTGCGCGAGGGGGCGATGGCCCAGTTGTTCGATGCGCCAGCGAGGCCCGAGACCGCGACCGCCTTGGCGGCGTCCGCCGCGAAGGCCTCCGCCGCGCGCACCATCTTCACGTCCACGTCCGCCCGATCGCCGAGGAGCGACGGCGCTCCCCACTCGAGCGCGGCGAGCGCCTCGGGACCATCGTCGTGCAGGATGCGCAGGCGCGTGAGCTCCGCATCCCAGTTGGAGCAGAGCGCGAAGGCGAAGAAGTGCAGCACGGCGATCGCGTCCGACGGCTCGAAGCGCGTCGGCTCGGCGCCGAGCAGCACGTGCTCGTGGGGCTTTCGCGGGAGGCCCAGACGCACGCCGTCGTTGATTCCGCGGGCGAACGCGTCGAGCTGCGCGCGCGTTCGCTCGTCGGCGAGCGGAAGCTGCTCCCGCGCGATGCGGTCGAACCCCACGCGTCGCGAGAGGCGATCGACCGGGAGCATCTCCGCCCCGACCACCTCGGAGAGCGTCCCGTGCACGAGGCGCAGCAGCATTTCGAGGTGGAACGCGCGGTCCTGCCCCTGGCAGAAGCCGAGCCCGTAGAACGCGTCGGCGTCCGTCTGCGCCTCCACGTACGGCACGCCGTGCTCGTCGCGCCGGATGACGACGTCGCGATCGATCCCGCGCACCTCCAGCGTGCCCTCCGTCCTCGGAAGGCGCGCACCCAGCAGCAACCGGAAGAGCCCCCGCAGCATGGTCCGGCCCTACTTCTTCTCGAACAGACCGCCGTACGTCTCGCGAAGGCGCGTCTTGAGGAACTTGCCCGTCGACGTGCGCGGGATCTGCTCGACGAACACGTACGCGTCCGGCAGCCAGAACTTGGCGAAGTGCCCCTCCAGGTGCGCCACGAGCTCCGCCTCGGTCACGATCATTCCCTTCTTGGCCACCACCGCAGCGATCGGCCGCTCGTCCCACTTCGGGTGGCGCCCCGCGAACACCGCCGCCTCGAGCACCGCCGGGTGGCTCATGATCGCGTTCTCGAGCGCGACGCTGCTGATCCACTCGCCGCCGCTCTTGATGACGTCTTTCGACCGATCGTTGATGCGGATGTAGCCGTTGGCGTCGATGGTCACGACGTCGCCCGTCTTGAACCAGCCGTCCTTCGTCCAGCGGTCCTTCCCCTCGTCACCGAGATAAGAGGCGGCGACCCACGGGCCGCGCACCTCGAGCTCCCCCATCGTCTCGCCGTCCCACGGGAGCACCTTGCCCGCGTCGTCCGTGTGACGCGTCTCGACGAACGGCACGGGGAAGCCCTGCGTCGCGCGGATGCGGAAGCGCTCCTCCTCGCTGCCATCGGCGAGCGATCGCTTCACCTGGGCGATGCTCCCCAGCGGCTGCGTCTCGGTCATGCCCCAGGCGTGCAGCACGGTGAGGCCGTGGCGCTTCTGGAATCCCTCCATCATCGCCGGCGGCGCCGCCGAACCGCCGACCACCATGCGGCGCAGCTTCGAGAGATCCCACTTCTTCGGGTTCGCGTCGAGCAGCGCGAGGATGCCGAGCCAGATGGTCGGCACGCCGCCGGCGCAGGTGACCTTCTCGGCCGCCATGAGATCGAGGATGCCCTCCGGATCCAGCTTCGGCCCCGGGAACACCATCTTCGCGCCCACGAGGGCGCACGTGTGCGGCAGCCCCCACGCGTTCGCGTGGAACATCGGCACGACCGGCAGCACCGTGTCGTTCATCGAGAGCCCCAGCGCATCGGCGGCGGCCGAGGCAATCGCGTGCAGCACGCTCGACCTGTGGCTGTAGACGACGCCCTTGGGATTCCCGGTGGTGCCGGACGTGTAACAGATCTGCGCCGCCGTGTTCTCGTCGAGCCTGGGCCAGTCGTAGTCGTCGCGCTCGGGCGCGATGAGCTTCTCGTAGTCGGTCATCCCCTGCGGCGTGCCGCCGCCGTCGTCCATCACGATGGTGTGCCGGATGGTCGGCACCTGCGGCGCGAACTGCTCGTAGAGAGGCAGGAGCGACTTGTCGACCAGCACCACGCTGTCCTCGGCGTGCCGCGCGATGTACGCGATGTCGTTCGGGTGCAGGCGCAGATTGAGCGTGTGCATCACGGCGCCCATCATCGGCACCGCGAAGTACGCCTCGAGGTGCCGGTGGTGGTTCCACGCGAGCGTCGCCACGCGATCGCCCGACTTGACCCCGAGCCGCTCGAGCGCGTGCGCGAGCTTGGCGGCGCGCCCGTAGACGTCGGCCCAGGTCTGGCGGTGCAGCTCGAGGTCGGCGCCGCGGCTCACGATCTCGGTGGTGCCGAAGTGTCGACGCGCACGATCCATCAGGTGGGTGAGCGTCAGGGGGAAATCCATCATGCGGCCGGGCGTCATGGGCCGCGATGGTACGCCCATCGGGAGTGGCATGGGCTAGGATGCGCGCTCCTTCCATGATCCGCATCCGCCGCCTCGCCTTCTCGCTCCCGTTGCTTGCCCTCGTCCTCGTGGTCCTCGCCTGCACCAAGCCGGGCGACGACTGCACCGACACCCCCGGCAGCTGCAAGAGCAAGACGACGCATTTCGTGTGCGTGAACAAGAAGTACGTCCTCGAGACGTGCAAGGGTCAGAACGGCTGCAACGACGACGGCAAGACGCTCGTGTGCGACTCGTCGAAGGCCGACGTCGGCGACGGCTGCGGCACCGAGGGCTCGCGCGCCTGCTCGATGGACGGCAAGCAGGAGCTCCGCTGCCGCGACAGCAAGTTCGCCATCGAGTGGGGCTGCCGCGGCGGGTGCACGCTCGACCAGAACGGCAACCCGAAGTGCGCGCCGATGGGCGAGGTGGGTCAGCCGTGCCGGGCGGACTCCTTCGCGTGCGACGCCGACCAGAAGACCGAGCTCTCGTGCGTCGACGGCAAGTACGCCGTGCACCGCACCTGCCACGGCGCGCGCGGGTGCGAGACGGCGCCGGGCGGCGGCATCCGTTGCGACCGCACCAAGGCCACCGACGGCGAGGCGTGCCTCGAGGAGGGACGCGGCGCGTGCGACCTGGCGCAGCAGTACGTGCTCGTGTGCCAGGGAGGGAAGTTCACCAAGACGATGGACTGCCTCGGGGCGCTTCACTGCGAGCTGCCCGGCAACTACAGCGTGCGCTGCGACAAGAGCATCGTGCCGCTCGGCGAGGCATGCACCGAAGACGGCGCCATCTCGTGCACGCCCGACGGCAAGCAGGTGTCGTGCAGCAGCGGCAAGTGGGACATCGACAAGAAGTGGAAGCCGAAGAAGGGCGAGACCTGCGCGAACCGCTACCGCGTCAGCTACGAGACCGAGAAGTTCGAGCCGCGCTGAGTCCAGAGATGCCCCTGCAGCCTGCGCTGGATGGGCCCGTGGAACGGGATGCACAGCGACGGTACCGTCACCTGCACCGGCGGCTCCCGACCTGAAGACGTTCTACGCGCAGAGCTCCCCGGGCCAGACGACGCGCATCTCCCTCGCCGGGCGCGAGGTGAAGCGCACGTGCATCGGGCCTCCTCCGCCCGCGCCTGCGCCTACCTCGTCCGGCGCGCCTTGATGAGCTGGAAGTAGCGCAGGGCGATGCCCGACGCGGCTGCGGCCTTCGACACATTGCCGCCGTGCTGCTCGAGGACGCGCTCGACGTAGCGGCGCTCGAACTCGTCGACGACCTCGGCGCGCGCGAGAGGCAGGGGCAGGCCCTTGGCGAGGACACGCTCGACCACGTCGCCGTCGGCGATGTCCTCCGGCGCGGTCGCCCCCGCGCCGATCGCCGGCAGCTCTCCCATCGCCACGTGGCGTGCGATCGCGTTCTGCAGCTCGCGCACGTTGCCCGGCCACGGGTAGTCCTCGAGGCGTTCCACGAGCCCCGCGGGGATGGGGCGATCGGGTCCGGCGATCGCGAGCCAGAAGTGGTGCGCGAGCACCGCGACGTCCCCGCGGCGCCGGCGGAGCGCAGGCAGCTCGATGCGTCCGACGGCGAGACGGAAGAACAGGTCGTCGCGGAAGCGGCCCGCCTGTACCTCGCGGTCGAGGTCGCGCCGGGTGGCCGCGACGATGCGCACGTCGACGCGCAGCCACCCGCTCGCTCCGACGCGCTGCACCTCGCCGCGCTCGATGGCGCGGAGGAGCTTGGGCTGGAGCGCCAGATCCAGGTCGCCGATCTCGTCGAGGAAGAGCGTCCCTCCGTGCGCCTGCTCGAACACGCCGCGACGCTGCGAGAGGGCGCCGGTGAAGGCGCCGCGCTCGTGACCGAAGAGGGCCGACTCGAGCAGCGACGGGGGGACCGCGGTGCAGTCGAAGACGACGAACTGCGCCGACGCGCGGGCGCTCGCCTGGTGCAGCGCCTCGGCGAGAACCTCCTTGCCGGTGCCCGTCTCGCCCTCGATGACGACGGGAACGTCGCTCTGCGCGAGGCGCGCGCACAGCGGGTAGAGCCGGCGCATCTCCGGGCTCTCGCCGATGAGTCCTCCGAAGGCATGGGCCGCCGGCGTCTCCGCCTTGGCGGACGACAGGGCCCGCACGATGCGAAGCGCCGTCTGTCCGAGGCGCACGACCTCGCCCCCCGCGAGGTACGCCTCGGCGATGCGCACGCCGGAGACGAAGGTGCCGTTGGTCGAGTCGAGGTCGGTGACGCGCAGCCCCTTGTCGGTCACATCGAGCTCCACGTGCCGGCGCGACACATGGCGATCGGTGAGGCGCACGTCACACGCGGAGCTCTGTCCCACGAGCACGCCGGAGGGGCGCGTCGAGTCGAAGGCGAAGCGCGTGCCCTTGTCGGGGCCGTCGACCACGTCGACGACGAACGCGAGCACCTGATCGCCGACGGGAGGCGTCCCCTCCTTGACGACGGTCGACGGCTCGTCGTGATGTCCGTCGTGCGGTTCGCTCATGCCCTCCGTGGGAATTACCACGTCGCGCGCAGGCCTACGAACCCACCGTGCGGCTGGGCCGAGGCGATGGGGACCACGGGCTTCGGGCCCGGGAGCAGAAAGAGCACCAGCGAGGTGACGAGGCCCGCGCCGCCCACGGCGAATCCGACGTCGCTGAGCACACCGAAGGTCCGCGACTGACTCGCCGCGTTCAGGCCGGAGGGTGAGCACGAGAGGTCCGACTGGCATTGCGAGTGGATGGTCGACGCGTCACTCATGACGACGGCGCCCGCGATCGAGCCGACGGCGATGCCGGCGAGACCGATGCCGCCGGCGATCCAGGCCCACGTGCGTACGGGGTTGTTGGTCGGGGTCGGGGTCGGGGGAGGGGTCGGGGTCGGGGTCGGGGTCGGGGTCGAGGTCGAGGTCGGGGTCGGAGTCGGGGTCGGGGGCGCGGTCAGATCGAGGACGACGCTGCGCCGCTGGCCGCGCTCGATCGTCACGCGCGTCTCGTGGCGCACGCCGTCGGGAGTCTTCGCGACGAGCACGTGCTCGCCCGGATCGACGGGCAGCGCCACCCCGAGCGACGGGGCACCGACGGGATCGCCGTCGCGCGTCACCGTGGTGCCGGAGGGAGCCGTCGCGGGCAGCGCGATGGTGAGCTGGGGGAGCACCGGACGGAGCGCGTCGCGCTGCGACGCGGCGATGCGATCGCGTCCGCGCTGGTGCGCCTTCTGCTCGTCGGACATGTGCGCGAAGAGATCCAGGTACGCCTCGTAGTGCGTGAAGGCAGAGGCGATGCGCCCCCACTTGTTCTCGCACTCCGCCAGGGTGAAGAGGACGCCCGGATGCGGATCGATGCGGTAGCTGTCGGCGAGCGCCGGGCACCCGCTGGCGAAGCGCCCCGCCTCCATCTCGGCCAGGCCGTAGTCGAACTGCGCTTGCGCCGTGCTCCTCTGCGCGTGCGCGCCGGATGCGCACGCGAGCATCGCGAGGCCGGCGCACACGCCGACGCGAAACGCGCGCACCCTCACCACTGCACCGAGACGGGCGCCGTCTCGTCCATGTTCGTCTTGCCGTCGCCGAGCTGCCCGAAGTCGTCCGACCCCCAGCACTGCACGTTGGGCGTCGCGAAGAGCGCGCACGTGTGGAAGCCGCCGGCCGTCAGGCTCTCGGGGTAACCGCCGACGTTGGACACGTTGACCGGTGTGCTGTGGTTGGAGGTGTCGCTGTTGCCGAGCTGCCCGGAGCCGCCCTGGCCCCAGCAGAGGATGCCGCCCGTGGTGACATCGCTCGCGCATGCGTGCTCGCCGCCCACGGCGAGGAGGGTCGCACCCGTCGCGCCTTGCACCTGCACGGGCGTCGGGCTCGAGCTCGTCGAACCGTTGCCGAGCTGCCCCGACGCGCCGCTGCCCCAGCACAGCACGTCGCCACCGGCATCGTCGCCGACGAGCGCACACGAGAAGGCCGTGCCCACTCCGATCGCCGTGGCCCCTGCGACACCGGCGACGGCCGTCGGAACGAGGACACCAGCGTCCGGCGTCACGTTCCCGTTCCCGATCTGTCCCGACGAGTCGTCCCCCCAGCACGCGACGGTGCCGTCGACCATCAGGGCGCACGCGTGCTGGTAGAAGGCGGCGACCGCCTTCGCGGCGCCCCCGAGCTGCGCCTTCACCGCCGTGAGGCTCATCATCGACGCGCCGTTGCCGAGCTCCCCGAGCAGCCCGTCGCCGACGCACCACACGTCGCCCCCCGATACGACGGCGCACGTGAAGGCCTCACCCGAAGCGATCGCGATGGGAGCCGACGGGAACACGCTCGTCGGCACGGGCGCCGGCGAGTCGGCGTCCACGATCCCATCCCCCAGCTCTCCCAGGCCGCCCTTGCCGGCGCATTCACCCCCGCCTCCGTCGCGCGCGAGCGTCGCGCACGTGTCGTGCGCGCCGGCGAAGAGATCCGCGAGTCCCGGCGACATCGCATACACCGGCGTGGCCGAGCTGGCTCCGGTGCCCGTTCCGAGCTCCCCGAAGTCGTCGTTCCGTCCCCAGCACTTGGCGTAACCCGTGTCGCCGAAGAAGGCGCACGTGTGGAACTTTCCGGCGGTCACCTTCGTCACCGAGCCGGCGTCGGCGGGGTACACGATGCCGGAGTCGCCTGCGTCGATCGGCGGAGCTCCCTCTCGCGCGTCGCCGCTGGGCGGCCCATCCGTACCCGATTCCGCCGGCGTTGCATCGACGCCACTCCCCGCGTCCGCATCCATCGCGCGGTAATCGCGGTCGATTCCGAAGATCGAGGTGCAGCTCGCACACGCCGCGAGAGCCGCGAGCGCGAGCGTGAGGGCAGCCGCGGTCCTCGGTCGCATCGTTTCCAATGGTAACCTGTGCGTCATGTCCGCGGCCGCCGTCCAGCCGCTCGTCGTCGGCCGCTACGCGATCTTCGACCGGATCGCGGCCGGCGGCATGGCGAGCGTGCACGTGGGGCGGCTCGTCGGCGAGGGAGGCTTCGCCCGCACCATCGCGGTCAAGCGGCTGCACCCCCAGTTCGCGCTCGATCCCGAGTTCGTCGCGATGTTCCTGGACGAGGCGCGGCTCGCGGCGCGCATCCGGCACCCGAACGTCGTGGCGACGGTGGACATCGTGGTCTCCAACGGGGAGCCGCTGCTCGTCATGGAATACGTGGACGGCGAGTCGCTGTCGTCGCTCCTTCGCGCCGTGCAGGACCGCAGCACGCGCGCGCCCATCGACGTCGTCGCGGGCGTGATGACGCAGGCGCTCGCGGGCCTGCACGCGGCGCACGAAGCGAGGAACGACCTCGGCGAGCCGCTCGGGCTCGTGCACCGCGACGTGTCGCCGCAGAACGTGCTCGTGGGCACCGACGGCGTGGCACGCGTCCTCGACTTCGGCGTCGCCAAGGCGCTGGGCAAGCTGCACACGACGCGCGAGGGGCAGCTCAAGGGCAAGCTCGGTTATCTCGCGCCGGAGCAGATCGCCGGCCACGCGGTGACGCGACGGACCGACGTGTTCGCGGCGGCGGTGGTGTTCTGGGAAGCGCTCGCGGGGCGAAGGCTCTTCTCCGCCGACAGCGAAGGAGGCGTCCTGCAGCGAATCATGGATGGCGACGTGCAGGCCCCGAGCGTGCACGCGCCCGACGTTCCCGCGGAGCTGGATGCCGTGGTGCTGCGAGGTCTCTCGAAGGAGCCCGCGGACCGCTTCGACTCGGCGGCAGAGATGGCCGAGGCGATCGAGCGCGCCACGCCCGCGGCGACGGCTCGCGCGATCGGACAGTGGGTGTCGGATCTCGCGGCGCCGACGCTCCAGGCGCGCGCGCGGCTCATCGAGTCGATCGAGAGCAGCACGGCGGGGCAACCCGCGTCGTCGCGTTTGCCCACGCCACCGGCGGTCATGGCGGCACCGACGATCCCGGATGCCAGGGAGGCCGGTCCGCAGACGAGCATCTCGGTCGCCGCGGACCGGGAGCGCCCGCCGCCGCCTGCGAGGCGATGGTCGTGGGCGTGGATCGGGCTCGGCGGAGCCGTGATGGGCGGAGCCGTGGCGAGCGCCATCCTGCTCGGTCGGACGCAGCCGCGCGATGCGGCGCTTCCTTCGGCAGTCGGAACCCCCGCGACGATGGCGCCGGCGCCCATGCCCATGGAATCGATTGCTCCTCCGGATCCCGCCGTGGCTAGCGCCCCGCCGATCGCGTCGTCGTCGACCACCACGCCAGCACCAACTGCCCCGAGCCATGGCGCAGGGAGGCGTCCGGCTCGACCAAGGCCGGCATCCCCTCCTCCTTCTCCGCCGGCGCCTTCGAGCATCTACACGCGCGAGTGACGCGCCGGGCGCATCAGCGCGCGCCGACGCGCTGGAGGCATCGCGCCTCGCCCGCTGCATCGCCCCGCGCCCGGTATGCTCTCGCGAGCGCGATCCACGCGGTGTCGTAGGTGCGGTCCGCCTCTCCCGCCCAGCTCCACGGATCCTCCGGCCGCGTGCGGTCGCGGTGGAAGCGTTGACCCCACTCCTGGTTCGTCCATTCGAGGACCTCGGGTTCCAGCATCGGTTCGCCGGGCGGCAGCACGAGAGACACCGTGCCGATGGCCTCCGTCTGGAATCCGTCGGGGGTGAGCTGCTCGAGGGAATCCGTCAGATAGACCTGCCGCCCCGAGCTCGCCTCGGCTGCGACGAGGCCCTTCGCCTCGCTCCCCACGGGCACGCCGTCGCCGAGTGCCGACGCGATCCGCGCGCGGTACCAGTCGGTGCGGAGCATGCCGGCATCCACGTAGGTGACGTCGCGGTGGAGCCCGAGCACTTGCTGCTCGACGAGGAAGCCGAAGAAGCGGTGATCGCCCGATCCGACGACGATGGCGCGAGGCGGCAGGCTCTCGAGCGTGTCCTCGAGGTAATGCTCCACCGTCGGGCGCTCGTACTCGGCGATGCGCGGGGGCCCGCGCCACGCGTCCACCAACATGGCGACGATCGCGGCGCCGGCTGCGATGCGCTCCCGGGCATCTCGCGGCGCTCGCTCGAGCATGGCGTCGACACCCCACGCGAGCGGGATCGACAGGAGCAGCAGCGGCAGGATGTGCATGCGCTCGATGATGAGCGCGTAGATGCCGACGGGACGCCCGACGACGGTCGCGAGGACGGCGGGCCCTGCGAGCAGCCAGCTCACCGCGACGGCGACGCCTCCGCCGCGGTCGCGACGGAACCCGCGCACGAGGCCGAGCACCGCGATGGGCAGGCCGATCCATAGCGTCGCGACCGCGAGCGAGTGCCCCATCGCGGAGAGATGCGCCACGGGGACCGGCACGCGCGTGTCCTCGGCCCGGAGGCTCCAGTAGTCCGTGCGGAGCAGGTGGTGGAAGAAGCCATGGGCATCCATCGGCCCGCCCCACACCCAGCGACCCTCCGGATGCCGTGACGCCCAGACGACGTAGTCGTATGGCGCGAGGCCGAGCACCAAGGCGGCACCGGCGAGCAGCCACGAACGGGGCCGCCCTGCCCTGCCCTCTTCGCTCCAGGCGCGCACCACGGCCAGCAGCCCCACCGGCGCCAGGGCGAGGAACGTCGGGTGATGGCTGAGCCCCAGGCCCACGACGAGCCCCGCGGCCACGATGCGACGCTCGCCCCTGAGCGGACACGCCGGGCCAGCAAGCGCGAGGAGACCGGCGCAGAGCACGGCGTTGAGAGCGAAGACCTCCGCCTGGGTCGCATAGATCCACGTGAGCGGCGCGAACGCATACACGACGCAGGCGACCGCCGAAGCCCCGCGCGACGCCCCCCAGCTCCGGCACGCGGCGTACAGCAGGCCCACGGCGATCGCGCCGACGATCGCCGTCACCCGTGCCGCCGCGAGCGACGGCGTCGCACCGGGCATCCACGACATCGCGCGCATCAGGAGCGTCCACAGCGGATACCCCGGGGGATGCGCGACCCCGCCGAGCGCGAAGAGCGCCGTGAACTCGCCCGCATCGCCGCCGAGCACGTACGGGCACGCGAACCCGAGATACGCGACGAGCGCGGCCCCCACGAGGGCCACGGGCACGTCGATGCGCGTGCGGCCGGTCATCCGAGCCGCAAGTCTACGTCACGGCCTCCTCAGACCCGCAGCGTTGGTGAGCAGCATCTCGCGCACGGCGGCAGAGCGCTCGCGCGCGACCGGCACGTGCACCCCCTGCCCTGCGCCGGCCACGCCGGCGCCCACGAAGAGCTTCGTCTCGTGGCCGTCGCGCTCGAGCTCCTTGATGTGCGCCGCGTTCACCAGCCAGTTGCGGTGCACGCGGACGAACGCCCGCCCGAACGACGTCTCGACCGCCGCGAGCGACAGGTCGATGTCGAACGTCCCGTGCAGCGTGTGCACGAAGGTCAGCCGGTCCGCCGCCTCGAACGCCCAGATCTCCGGGGGCTCGAGGAAGACGAGGCTTCGCTTCCGTCGCGCCACGATGCGCGTCGGTCGTGCGGCCTCCGGGACCGCCCCGCGACGCTGCTGCAGGCGCTCGAGACACTTCACGACGCGTTCCTCGCTGAAGGGCTTGAGCAGGTAGTCGACGACCCCCAGCTCGTACGCCTCGAGCGCGTGCTCCTCGAACGCCGTCGCCAGCACGAACATGGGCGCCCGCTCCGCCGACACGAGGCCCCGCACGAGCGACAGCCCGCTCTCGCCGCGCGCTGCACCGTCGATCTGCACGTCGACGAACGCCACGTCGATGCCCAGGGCCGATTCGTCCCCGCTCAGCGCCTGGCGCGCGTCCTCGAGACTACCTACCGCGCCCACCACCTGGGCGAGGCCCGACGTCTCGAGCAGCTCGACGAGGTAGTTGCGCGCCGGCCACTCGTCCTCGACCACCAGGGCGCGAAGGGGCCGAGGCATCTCAGGCCCCCTGCGCGACGCGCGACAGCTCGACGATCGACCGCGTCCCCTCGGGAGACGACTCGAGGCGCAGCGAAGCCGCCGGAGCCTCGAGCTCCAGCCGCCGCCTCACCGCGTGCAACCCGAAGGCGCCCGCGCGCACATCGGAGTCTGGCATGCCCGGTCCGTTGTCCTCGACGGTGCAGACCAGCCCCCCGCCGTCGGTCATGCGAGCCCGCACGACCACGCACCCGTCGCCGTCGCCCCTTCGCAGCGCCCCGTGCTTCACCGCGTTCTCCACGAGCGGCTGCAAGAGAAGTCGCGGCAGCACTGCGCGCTCGGCGCCCTGCGCGACGTCCCACTCGAAGCGGAGCGCCCCGCGGTGGCGCGCCTCGAGGATCTGCGCGTACCGCCGGAGCCACGCGATCTGCTTCTCCAGCGTCTGCGTCTCGCTCGTCTCCTGGACCGCCTCGCGCAGGAGCTCTCCGAGGCAGACGAGCAGGCGCCGCGCCTCCTTCGGCTCCTCGGTGACGAGGCCCGCGATGGCATTGAGCGTGTTGAGGAGGAAGTGCGGCTCCAGGTGCGCCCGCAACCTGGCGAGCTCGGCCTCGCTGCGAAGCTGCGCCGCCTCCAGCGACCGGATGCGTGCGCTCTCGACGGCGAACGGATACGCGTACGCGAGCGACCACAGACCGAAGTAGAGCTGCGCGTTGAAGATGCCGAAGAGCGTCGTCCGGAAGAAGCTCACGCCGTTGGGGAAGTGGAGGCGAAGCTCGGGGACCTGCGTCGCGACGAGCCCGTAGAGCAGCCCGAAGGCCACGCCGATGCCCGTGGCGATCGCCGCACCCATGGCGAGCGCCTGCACGGCGGTGGTGTCGCGCCGGACCGCCCACCGGAACGACGTGGTCAAGGCGAGCATCAAGAGGGGCAGCTCGAGCGCCATGAACGCGAACCTGGCGAGGATCCGCGCGCTCTCGCGGCCCGCGACGACGTCTGTGGCCAGCTGGAGGAGCACGACGGCGGCGACCACCACCAGGCCGATGACGCGGCGTTTCCTCTGCTCGCGCTGAAGCGATGCGCTCATGACCATTTAAGCGTACAACGCGCCGCGAAAACGTGGAGCCCTGCCGGTCCGAAGGGTGGCGCCGTCCGTCCGTCTCTTTCGACGGCTCGTCGCTTGCCCCGCTCACGACCGGGGCAAGGCGGCATCTTAATGGGAGAAAGACGATGGGACACGCTCGCTTCCTGGCTGCAGCTCTTGCCCGTGCCTCGGCGGCCGCGCTGGTCGCGTGGCCGACCAGCCCGGCCATGGCCCAGGAGCAGAGCCATGCCACCCGCGTGCTGACGCTCGCCCAGGTCGAGCAGGTCGCCTCGCAGCAGCCGCAGATGCTGGTCGCGCGGGCCAACGCGGAGGTGGCCGAGGCGCAGTCGGGCCAGGCTCATGCGCCGATGCTGCCCCAGGTGACCGCGCAGGCCGGGTACACGCGAGAGACGGGCAACTTCGCGCTCTCGCCGGCGCAGGCGGCCGCGTTCAACCGTCCCGGCGCCACGGCGCCATCGACGTCGCTCACGACGTCGTACAACTACTGGAACTTCGGCATCACGGCGTCGCAGCTCATCTACGACTTCGGGCAGACGCCGGATCGCGCCAAGGCGTCGAGCCTCAACGCCGAAGCGCAGCGCGTCGCCGAGCGCACGACGCGCCTGCAGGTGATGCTGACCGTACGGCAGGCGTACTTCAACGCGCGCGCGATGAAGGACCTCGTCGACGTGGCGAAGGAGACGCTGGACGATCAGAACAAGCACCTGATGCAGGTGCAGGGCTACGTCCAGGTGGGCACCCAGCCGCCGATCGCCCTCGCGCAGCAGAAGGCCGGGGTGGCCAACGCGATCGTGCAGCTCATCTCCGCGCAGAACAACTACGAGACGGCCAAGGCGCAGCTCAATCAGGCTGCCGGCATCACCGGCGGCACCGACTACGAAGTCGGCGACGAGCAGATCCCGACGGTGAACGACGAGGACCAGCCGCTCGAGACGCTCTACGCGAAGGCCATCGCCGCACGCCCCGAGCTGGCGACGCTGTACAAGGAGCGAGAGGCGCAGGAGGCCACGGTGACGTCGGCCAAGGGCGGGTACGGGCCGACGCTGTCGGCGAACGCGGGGATCACAGCCGTCGGGTACGCGCTCGACACCATGGCGCCGAACTGGTCCATCGGCGCCCTCCTCAACTGGCCCATCTTCCAGGGGGGTCTCACGAAGGCCACCGTGCGGCAGGCGGAGGCGCAGCTCTCGAGCATCGACGCGCAGACCGCGCTGCAGGAGCTCCAGGTTCGCCTGAGCGTCGACTCGGCGCGGCTCGCCGTGAAGGCGGCCAAGGCGACGATCGGCGCCGCCGAGGACGCGGTGAACAGCGCGCGCGAGCAGCTCCGGCTCGCAGAGCAGCGCTACTCCACGGGGGTGGGCAACATCATCGAGCTGGGAGATGCGCAGGTGGCCTACACCGCCGCCTCTGCACAGCTGGTCCAGGCGCGCTATGGCCTAGCAAGCGCCCGTGCGCAGCTCCTGGCTGCACTGGGAAGGACATGATTCACGAGAACCCCATCTCTGCACCGACTCGTGCAGACGACGCGCCGCGCCGGTCGTGGACGACGCGCGTCGTGCTCCTGGTCATCCTCGCTCTGCTGGTCGCAGGCGGGATCATCCTGGTGCGCTCCCGGTCGCGCGCGGCGGCGGCCGCTGCAGCCGCGGCGGCGAGCGCGATGCAGAACCGCGTGATCCCGGTCACGACGGCGGACGTCGTCCAGCGCGACGTGCCGGTGTGGCTCGAGGGGCTGGGGAACGTCGCCGCGTTCTACACGGTGACCGTCAAGACGCAGGTCGACGGGCGCATCGACAGGGTGCTCTTCAAGGAGGGGCAGCGCGTCAAGAAGGGCGACGTGCTCGTGCAGATCGATCCTCGCCCGTTCGCCATACAGCTCGAGTCGGCGCAGGCGGCCCTCGCCCGCGACCAGGCGAACCTCAAGAACGCGCGGCTCAACCTCGATCGCTACAAGACGCTGAGCCAGCAGAACCTCATCGCGGTGCAGCAGTACACCGACCAGCAGGCGAGCGTGGACCAGCTCGACGCGCAGCTGCGCTCGGACCAGGCGACCATCGACGCGGCGAGGCTGAACCTCGACTACGCGCGCATCACGTCGCCCATCGACGGCGTCACCGGCGTGCGCCTCGTCGACCCCGGCAACGTCGTGCACGCGTCCGACCAGGGGGGCCTCGTGGTGGTCACGCAGCTCGATCCGATCGCCGTGTTCTTCACCTTGCCGGAGGACGACCTGCCCGAGATCAACCAGGCGGCGTCCGGAGGGGCGAAGCTCGACGTCGAGGCGCTCAGCCGCGACGGCGACAAGCCCCTCGGCAAGGGCACCCTCTCGGTCGTCGACAACGAGATCAACCAGCAGACGGCGACCATCCGGCTCAAGGCCATCTTCGACAACCCGCAGTCGATGCTCTGGCCGAATCAGTTCGTCAAGGCGCGCCTGCACCTGCAGACGCGGCAGAACGCCATCGTGATCCCCGCGGCTGCGGTGCAGCACGGGCCGAACGGCACCTTCGCGTACGTCGTCGGGGCGGACCAGACGGCGCAGGTGAAGCCGCTCGACGTGCTCGCGACGCAGGGGGACCTCGCGGTGATCAAGAGCGGCGTCGCCCCCGGTGACCACGTCGTCATCGAGGGGCAGGCGCAGATCCGTCCGGGGGCGCACGTCTCGCCCAAGCCCGCGGCGTCGGCCGCCCCGGCATCGAGTACGAGATGAAGCTCGGCGGCGTCTCCGAGCCGTTCATACGGCGGCCGGTCGCCACCACGCTGCTGATGGTGGGCCTGCTGCTCGTGGGCCTCGCGGCCTTCACGCAGCTCCCGATGTCGGCGCTGCCGCAGGTCGACTACCCGACCATCGTCATCTCGACGTACCTGCCCGGCGGCAGCTCCGAGACGATGGCCTCGGCGGTGACGACGCCGCTCGAGCGGCAGTTCGGGCAGATCCCGTACCTGACGCAGATGACGAGCGTCTCGAGCTTCTCGTACTCGAGCATCACGCTGCAGTTCGATCTGGACCGCAACATCGACGCCGCGCAGCAGGACGTGCAGGCCGCGATCAACGCCGCCTCGAGCTACCTGCCCCCGCAGCTGCCGACGCCGCCCACGTACTCGAAGAGCAACCCGGCCGACCAGCCGATCCTGACGCTGGCGATCAGCTCCGACGTTCTGCCCCTGGCGGACGTGGACGACGTCGCCGACTCGATCATGGCGCAGAAGATCTCGCAGGTCTCCGGGGTCGGCCTCGTCACGATCAACGGCGGACAGAAGCCGGCGGTGCGCGTGCAGGTGGACCCGGAAGCCCTCGCCGGCACGGGGCTCACGCTCGAGGACGTGCGCGCCGCGCTGGTGGCGGCCAACGTCAACCAGCCCAAGGGCAACATCGACGGGCCCCGGCAGGACTTCGCCCTTGCGACGAACGACCAGCTCTACAAGGCGGCGGGCTTCAAGCCGCTGGTGATCGCCTACGCCAACGGGTCGCCGGTCCGCCTGTCGGACGTGTCCAACGACGTCGACGGCGTCGAGAACGACCAGCTGGCCGGCTGGGCCAACGACAAGCGAGCCATCATCCTCAACGTCCAGCGCCAGCCGGGGGCGAACGTCATCGCCGTCGCCGACCGGGTGAAGGCGCTGCTCCCGCAGCTCCAGGCGTCGCTCCCGCAAGGGGTCGACGTGAAGATCCTCAGCGACCGGACCGAGACGGTGCGCGCGTCGGTGCAGGACGTCGAGGAGACGCTCGTCATCACGGTGGCGCTCGTCGTCGCCGTCATCTTCCTCTTCCTCCGCAACGTGCGCGCCACGATCATCCCGAGCATCGCTGTGCCGCTGTCGCTCATCGGCACCTTCGGCGTGATGTACCTGCTCGGCTACAGCCTGAACAACCTGTCGCTCATGGCGCTGACCATCGCGACGGGGTTCGTCGTCGACGACGCGATCGTCATGATCGAGAACATCGCCCGCTACATCGAGGCGGGCGACAAGCCGTTCGAGGCGGCCCTCAAGGGCGCCGGGCAGATCGGGTTCACGATCGTGTCGCTCACGGTCTCGCTCGTCGCGGTGCTCATCCCGCTGCTCTTCATGGGTGGGCTCATCGGGCGGCTCTTCCGCGAGTTCGCCGTGACGCTCGCGGTGTCCATCGGCGTGTCGGCGATCCTCTCGCTCACCCTGACGCCCATGATGTGCGGGCACCTGCTGCGGCCCGAGCCGAAGGAGCACGAGCGCGGGGCCGTCTACCGGTGGTCGGAGCGGGCCTTCGAGGGGATGATCGCCCTCTACGATCGGGGGCTGCGCGTCGTCCTGCGCCACCGGCTCGCGACGCTGCTCGTGACCATCGGCACGCTGGTGCTGACGTTCGTCATGGCCGTCTGGATCCCCAAGGGGTTCTTCCCGCAGCAGGACACCGGGATGATCCTCGGCATCTCGCAGGCGGCGCCGGACGTCTCCTTCCCCAAGATGATGGACCTGCAGCGCCAGCTCGCCGACGTGGTGCTGACCGATCCGGACGTCGCGAACGTGGCGTCCTTCATCGGGTCCGACGGCACCAACGCCACGACGAACAGCGGCCGTCTGTCCATCACGCTCAAGCCGCTCGACGAGCGGCACGCGTCGGCGCAGGACATCGTCGCGCGCCTTCAGCCGAAGCTCGCGCAGGTCCAGGGCATCCAGGCCTACCTGCAGCTCGTGCAGGACCTCACGATCGACAGCCGCATCGCCCGCACGCAGTACCAGTACACGCTGGAGGACGCCGACCCGACGGAGCTCGCGACCTGGGCGCCCAAGCTGGTGAACGAGATGCGCGAGGAGCACGTGCTCCAGGACGTCGCGAGCGACCAGGAATCCTCGGGCCTGCAGGTGGCCATGACGATCGACCGCGACACGGCCTCGCGCCTCGGCGTGTCGCCCCAGGTCATCGACGACACGCTCTACGACGCGTTCGGTCAGCGGCAGGTGTCGACCATCTTCACCCAGCTCAACCTGTACCGCGTCATCCTCCAGGTGAAGCCCGAGGAGGCGAAGAACCCGGCGATCCTCGACCGCATCTTCGTGCGCGCCGTCAACGGCTCACCCGTGCCGCTCAGCGCGATGGTCCGCTGGACCACGAGCACCGCGCCGCTCGCGATCAGTCACCAGGGCCAGTTCCCGGCGGTGACCATCTCGTTCAACCTCGCGCAGGGCGAGTCGCTCGGCGACGCCGTCACCGCGATCAACGACGCGCAGGCGCGCATCGGCCTGCCGCCGAGCGTGCACGCGCACTTCGTCGGCAGCGTGGACGCGTTCAACCAGTCGCTGGCGAGCGAGCCGCTGCTCATCCTGGCGGCGATCATCACGGTCTACATCGTGCTCGGGGTGCTCTACGAGAGCTACATCCACCCGATCACGATCATCTCCACGCTGCCGTCGGCCGGCGTGGGCGCGCTGCTTGCGCTGTGGATCGGCAAGACGGATTTCAGCGTCATCGCCCTCATCGGCATCATCCTGCTCATCGGGATCGTGAAGAAGAACGCGATCATGATGATCGACTTCGCGCTCGAGGCCGAGCGCGATCAGGGGCTCTCGCCGACCGAGGCGATCCACCAGGCGTGTCTGCTGCGCTTCCGGCCCATCATGATGACGACGATGGCCGCGCTCCTCGGCGGGCTCCCGCTGGCGCTGGGCACCGGCATGGGATCCGAGCTGCGCCGTCCGCTCGGCATCTCGATCGTCGGCGGCCTGCTCATCTCGCAGGTCCTGACGCTCTACACGACGCCCGTCGTGTACCTCTACATGGAGCGCTTTGCGCGCTGGCTGCGCCCCGCGCGGCGACCGGGGGCGGTGGCGGAGGCGGCGCCGTGAACATCTCGGCCCCGTTCATCCGGCGGCCCATCGCGACCTCGCTCCTCGCCGCGGCCGTGATGCTCGCGGGGATCCTCGCGTACATGCGCCTGCCCGTGGCGCCGCTGCCGCGCGTGGACTTCCCGACCATCCAGGTGAGCGCGCAGCTTCCCGGCGCGAGCCCCGAGACGATGGCGTCCTCGGTCGCCACCCCGCTCGAGCGCCGCTTCGGCCGCATCGCCGGGCTCACCGAGATGACCTCGTCGAGCACGCTCGGCGGGACCTCGATCACCCTGCAGTTCGACCTCGACAAGAACGTCGATGCGGCGGCGCGCGACGTCCAGGCGGCCATCGCGGCGGCAGGCGGCGAGCTGCCGCCGAACCTTCCGATGAAGCCCACCTACCGGAAGGTGAACCCGGCGGACGCTCCGATCCTCATCCTGACGCTCACGAGCCGCACCCTCTCGCTCCCCAAGGTGTTCGACGCGGCGAACACCGTCCTGGCGCAGAAGATCTCCCAGGTCCGAGGCGTCGGGCAGGTGATGGTCGCGGGCGGCCAGCAGCCCGCGGTGCGCGTGCAGTACGACCCCGCGGCCATCGCCGGCATGGGCATCGGATCCAACGACGTGCGCGGCGCCATCCAGTCGAGCACCGCCGACGAGGCCAAGGGAACCATCTCGGGAGCCACGCAGCAGTCGAGCATCGGGGCGAACGATCAGCTGCTCGAGGCGCGCGGATACCAGCCGCTCGTCGTCGCCAACGACGGCCAGTCCACCGCGCAGCTCGGGCACGTGGCGAAGGTCTACGACGACGTCGAGAACAACCGCGTCGCCGGGTGGGCCGACGGCGAGCGCGCGGTCCTCATCCTGGTCTTCAAGCAGCCCGAGGCGAACATCCTCGAGACGAACGAGCGCGTCCTGTCGGTCATGCCGACGCTCATGACGTCGGTCTCGCCGGCCATCGAGCTGACCGTGTCGAGCGACCGCACCAAGACGATCCGCTCGTCGGTCTTCGAGGTCCAGAAGACCCTGGCGATCAGCGTCGCCCTCGTCGTGCTCGTGGTGTTCGCCTTCCTTCGCTCGCCGCGCGCGACGATCGTCCCCACCGTATCGATGCCGCTGTCGCTCCTCGGCACCGTCGGCATCATGTGGCTCCTCGGCTACAGCATCGACAACCTGTCGCTGATGGCCCTCACCATCTCGACGGGGTTCGTCGTCGACGACGCCATCGTCGTGACCGAGAACATCATCCGCAACATCGAGCGCGGCATGGGCCGGCTCGAGGCGACGCTCGACGGGGCGAAGCAGATCGGCTTCACCATCGTGTCGATCACTGTCTCGCTGCTCGCCGTGTTCGTCCCCGTGCTCCTCATGGGCGGGATCGTCGGGCGCCTGTTCCGCGAGTTCGCCGTCACCCTCAGCGTCGCCGTCGCCACCTCGGCGCTCGTGTCGCTCACCGTGACGCCCACCTTGTGCTCGCTGATGCTGCACACCGAGGCGCAGGAGAGCCACGGGCGCGTCTACCTGTTCTTCGAGCGCGCCTTCGACCTCATGCTCGCCTTCTACGAGCGCGGCCTCGTGTGGGCCCTGCGCCACCGCAAGACGATGCTCCTCGTGACGCTCGCCACGGTGGTCGTCAACGTCTTCCTCTTCATCAAGACGCCGAAGGGGCTCTTCCCGAACCAGGACA
This sequence comes from Polyangiaceae bacterium, assembly GCA_036393165.1. GTDB lineage: Bacteria > Myxococcota_A > Polyangia > Polyangiales > Polyangiaceae > Palsa-1150. Next base: position 36,874 of record DASVWO010000297.1, read on the forward strand.
CCGGCATGCTCATGGTGAGCAGCGAGGCCGCGCAGGACGTGTCGTTCGAGGAGATGTTCCGCCTGCAGAAGCAGGTGAACGACGTGCTCACGAACGACCCGGACATCGAGCACTACGTCGCGTTCATCGGCTCCGGCGGCTTCGGCACGGGGAACACGGGGCGCGCCTTCATCCAGCTCAAGGAGAAGCCCCCGCGCACGACGACGGCCGACCAGGTGATCGCGCGCCTGCGCGGCAAGCTCGGGAAGATCGCCGGCATCTCGGCCTACCCCATCTCGCGTCAGGACGTGAACGTGGGCGGGCGCCTGAGCCGCACGCAGTACCAGTACACCGTGGAAGACGCGAACGTGGAGGAGCTCAACACGTGGGCCCCGCGCCTCTTCGACGCGCTCCGGAAGCTGCCGCAGCTCAAGGACGTCGCCACCGACCAGCAGACCAACGGGCTGCAGCTCGACGTGGACATCGATCGCGACACGGCCTCGCGCCTCGGGGTCACGGCCGCCGCCGTGGACGCGGCGCTCTACGATGCGTACGGCCAGCGGTTCGTCGCGACGACGTACACGCAGCTCAACGAGTACCACGTGGTGATGGAGGCGGCGGCGCCCTACCGCGACGCGCCCGACTCGCTCGACGGCATCTACGTGCGCAGCACCGGCGGAGGGATGGTGCCGCTGCGCGCGATCGCCAAGGTGAGGCCGACGGCGACGACGCTGGCGATCAACCACCAGGGCCAGTTCCCGGCGGTGACCATCTCCTTCAACCTCTCGCCGACCGCGTCTCTCGGCGACGCGGTGGACGCCATCAAAGGGGCGGAGCTGGCGATCCACCTGCCGCCGAGCATGCACGCCGACTTCCAGGGAACCGCGCAGGCGTTCACGGCGTCGTTGCAGAACGAGCCGGTGCTCATCGCCTGCGCGCTGCTCGTCGTCTACATCGTGCTCGGCGTCCTGTACGAGAGCTACGTACACCCGGTGACGATCCTGTCGACGCTCCCGTCGGCCGGCATCGGCGCCTTGCTGGCGCTCATGCTCTTCGGGGTCGATCTGAGCGTCATCGCCATCATCGGGTTGCTCCTGCTCATCGGGATCGTGAAGAAGAACGCGATTCTCCTCGTGGACTTCGCCATCGAGACCGAACGCAACGACGGGGCGACGCCCGAGGACGCGATCGTGAAGGCCTGCTCGCTTCGCTTCCGTCCGATCCTCATGACGACGTTCGCGGCCCTCTTCGGGGCGCTGCCGCTCGCCTTCGGGCAGGGCCTGGGCTCGGAGCTCAGGCAGCCGCTCGGGATCACGATCGTCGGCGGGCTCTTCGCGTCCCAGCTGCTGACGCTGTACACGACGCCGGTCGTCTACCTCGCGCTGGAACGGCTTCGCCTGTGGGTGCGCGGCAAGTCGCACGCGAGCAACGCGCCCCCGGGTGATGTCATCGAATCCACCGCGTGAGTGTGCTAGCTTCTGCTACGTCGGTGAATCCCGGTTCACGGGATGAAACGCCGCTTGCAGCTGCCCGAAAGGTGACGATGGCCGCATCGACCGCGACGACCGTGGAGACCCTCGCCAAGGAGCCGAAGGAGGAGACCACCACCACCGGGCGGAAGAAGAACCGGACGCGCCCCTACCTCATCCTGGGCGTCATCGTGACGGCCGGCGTGCTGGGCTACGGCACCTTCACGTGGGCGACGCGCGGCAAGGAGAACACCGACGACGCGCAGGTGGACGCCGACGTGGTGATGGTCTCGACGCGCGTGTCGGGCACGGTGCTGCACGTGCACGCGTCGGACAACCAGAAGGTCACCAAGGGCCAGCTCCTCGTCGAGATCGATCCGGCGGACCTCCAGGCGAAGGAGAAGGAAGCCGAGGCGCAGCTCGCCCAGGCGAAGGCGCAGGCCGATGCGGCGGACGCCCAGGTGGGCATCGTGTCCGCCACCGCCAAGGGTGGTCTCTCGGCGGCACGCGCGCAGCTCTCGGGATCGGCGAGCTCGGTGCAGACGGCGGACGCGCAGATCCAGTCGGCCAAGGCGGCTCTCGCCCGCGCGCAGGCGCAGGCGGCGCAGGCGGACACCGACCTCGCACGCGACCAGGCGCTCTTCCGCGACGGGGCGATCCCCAAGGCGCAGATCGATTCGGCGCAGTCGACGGCGGACGGTGCTCACGCGGCGGTCGCGCAGGCGCAGGCGGAGCTCTCGTCGGCGCAGGAGAGCAAGACGACCGCGGTGTCGCGCATCGCCGAATCCGCCGCACGCGTCGAGCAGAGTGCTCCGGTGGACGCGCAGCTCGCATCGGCACGTGCGAACGCGGAGCTCGCGCATGCGAGGGTGGACGCGGCGGAGGCCCAGCTGGCCCAGGCCAAGCTGCAGCTCTCGTACACGCGCATCGAGGCTCCTGCCGACGGCGTGCTCTCGAGGATGTCGGTGCGCGAGGGGCAGCTGGTGCAGGCAGGCCAGATGGTCGTATCGGTCGTGCCCGAGGCGACCTACGTGGTCGCCAACTTCAAGGAGACGCAGGTGGGCGCGATGCACGCGGGGCAGCGCGCCGAGATCACGGTGGACGCCTACCCCGGGCGCACGTTCGAGGGCCGCGTGCAGAGCACGTCGCCGGGCACCGGTGCGCGCTTCTCGCTGCTGCCGCCGGACAATGCGTCGGGCAACTTCGTGAAGGTGGTGCAGCGCCTCCCCGTGAAGATCACGTGGGCCGACGTCCCTGGCGACGTGAAGCTCGCCGCGGGGATGTCGGCGGACGTGACTGTGATCACGCGCTGAGGGGTCGGGGTCGGGGTCGCGTGGCAGGCTCGTGCCGCCCTGCGGGCGTCACTGCGCCTGCAGGGACTAGGGGAGCTCGCCTCGGCGCTTGGGTATGGGGCTCGCCGCATGATTGCCCGCTCCTTTGCTGGGCGAAAGGAGCGGGCAATCATGCGTAAGCTGCCACACCAGAAGCTCTTGGCGTACGAGGTCGCGATGAAGCTGCTCGAGAGCGTGCGCGACGCGAGGATTCGGGATTCGCACTTGAGGGACCAGGCGATGCGCGCTGCGAAGAGCGCGGTGCTGAACACCGCCGAGGCGGCTGGGCGCGTCACGCGGGCCGACAAGGCACGCGCCATCACCATCGCGCGCGGAGAGGCCTGCGAGGCCGCGGCTGCCGTCGAGGTCGCGGTCGCAGCCGGCGAAGCCGATGCCACCAAGCTCGATGACGTTCTGGGCCATGCCGATCGCTTCGTCGCCCTCGCCACGGGCTTCCTTCGCTGAGCGAGCGAGGCGGCTGCCGGCAGCGACGCCGGCAGCCGCATTCCGTCACCGCGGCAGCGCGCGGAGCATGCGCTTGATGCGGACGGCAAGAGAGAGGATCCCTGCGGCGCCGCCGCCCTCGACGACGCCGAGGGTGGCAGCGAGATCGACGGCGCCGACGACCTCGTGCAGCGAGTTGTTCGCGATCTCGAAGTGACGGCGCCGCACGCCCGCGCTGTCGCTCGGCAGTCCCTCGCAGATACCGAGGAACGTGCTCTTGCTCGCGCGACTCGCCTGGTCACGCAGCTCCGCATCGCGAATGCCTGCCTCGTGACGCATCGCGCGAGCTCCTTCGCGGCGCCGTAGATATCCAGCCTCTGAAAGGGGAGAAGGTTGTCGTTCATGTTTGCGGCTCCATGCCCCCACCCAGCGAAATGACCGTGACAGCGAACAATGGCTCCCATCCTCCAGCGAGGAGCTGGCGCGGTCCTTTCGCGCTCGGCATGGAGCCGCAAACATGAACGCCCACCCGCGAGGTCGAGGTCGAGGTCGAGGTCGAGGTCGGGGTCGAGGTCGGGGTCGTGGTCGGGGTCGCGGTCGCGGTCGGGGTCGCGGTCGGGGTCGCGGTCGCGGTCGCGACGCCCCCTCAGAACTCTTCGTCGCTCGGCGTCTCGGTGAACCGGTACCCGACGCCACGTACCGTCTCGACGTAGCGGCCGACTCCCTTGAGCTTCTCGCGCAGACGCTTCACGTGCGTGTCCACGGTGCGCGTCGTGATGTCCGCCTCGATGCCCCAGATGTCGTTGAGGAGCACCGACCGCGTCTGCACGCGGTTCTTGCGCTCGTAGAGCGTGACGAGCAGCTTGAACTCGAGCGTCGTGAGCATCACTTCCTGCCCGCCGACCCACGCGCGGTGCGCCGCCGGATCGATGCGCAGGTCGCCGAACTCGATGAAGCCGGTGGCCGGCGTCTCCGTGCGTCGCATGACGGCCGCGACGCGAAGGAGCAGCTCGCGCACGCTGAAGGGCTTGACCACGTAGTCGTCGGCCCCGAGCTCGAAGCCGACCACGCGGTCGATCTCCTCGCCCTTCGCGGTCACCATGATGACCTTGATGTCGCGCGTCGCCGGATCCTTCTTGAGCGTCTTGCAGACCGCCGTGCCCGTCGTGTCGGGCAGCATCAGATCGAGGAGGATCAGGTCCGGCTGGTGCTCGCGCGCCAGCCTCAGGCCCTCGGTCCCCGTGGCCACGAGGGTGACCCGGTGGCCTTCCTTCGTGAGGTTGTACTCGAGGACTTCGCGAAGATCCGCCTCGTCTTCGATCACCAGCACCCGCGCCATGGCCCTCTGTTTAAGACAAAACGGACGCAAAGGCTCGACGATCGTGTAGCGGTTGTGTGACGTCTCGTCTCGCCATGGTGGATTCCATCGTCGTTCGATCCGGAGTGCTGGTGCCCGAAGAGGCCATGGAGTTCCACGCCGTTCGCGCGGGCGGCCCCGGAGGCCAGAACGTCAACAAGGTCGCCAGCAAGGTGGAGCTCCGTGTGTCGCTCGATCGCATCGTGGGTCTGGACCCTGATGCGCGCGCACGTCTTCGCTCCCTGTGCGCCGGGCGTCTCGATGCGGACGGGCGCCTCGTCGTCACGAGCCAGCTGACGCGAGACCAGCGCAAGAACCTGGATGATGCGCGCGACAAGATCCGGGGGCTCGTCGCGCAGGCTCTGTTCCGTCCCAAGAAGCGACGCGCCACCCGTCCCACACGTGGCTCGGTGGAGCGACGCCTGTCGGACAAGAAGCGTCGCAGCATGAAGAAGTCGGACCGGCGCGGCGATCACTGACGCGCCACGCGGCACGCTGGTTGCTCGATGGAGGGCAGCCGTCGTGCTTCGCTTGCTTTCCGTCGCCGGCACCGCCGTCGCCCTCGCTGCGTGCAGCGGCTGGCATCCCCGCTCGCAGGTGGACTTCGCGGTGGTCCCACCGATCGACGGCACCGCGCTGCGCTATCGCGTTCACTCGCTGCGCGGCGACTGGACGCGCGAGTTCATGGTGAATCGCGAGTCCTTCGCGGAGCTTCGCACCATCGCCGGGCGGCAGTACGCGATCGGCCTGCTCGGCACCCATACGTGGATGCGGGTGGGAAACCGCGCCCCCGTCGAGGTCGACGGCGATCTCGCCGCCGACGAGCGACGAGAGGCGGCATGGATCGGCATGCGCTTCGCCGAGCCGCAGCCGGGCGAGCACATGGAGCTCGAATCCTGCGCCAAGGAGGTGTGCACGTTCGTGTACACGCCTCGCGACGGCCACGCCTTGTGGGTGGACGTGGACCGCGGGACGCGGCGCCCCCGCTCCTTCGACTGGGTGACGCAGAACGACGCGATCGAGAGCTGCGACGACGTGACCTGGAGCGAACGCGACGGGGTGCTCGCCGTCGCGTCGGCCACGTGCAGCGCCATCGTGAACGACGTCGGGCGCGAGACGACGACGTGGACGCTCGAGGAGCGCACCCCCGCGCCGCTCGCGCCCGAGTGGGCGCGCGTCGATCCCGACGAGATCGTCCCGCTTCCGGAGCTGCGCGATGCCGCTCGCTTCCCGATCGCCGATCCGTCGATGCGCGTGTACGTGCCCGTGGAAGCCGGAGGCAGCGATCGCGCGCAGCTCGTGCTCGACACGGGCTCGCCGGTGACGGTGCTCTCGCGGCGCTTCATCGACGCGATCGGCGTCGTCCCCTCCCCCGATCCGCCGATGCACGTGCACCCGCCGTGGCTCCCCGAGGACACGTACGACACCGCGCTCGTCGATCGCCTCGTCATGGGCGACGTGGAGCTGCACGGTGTGCAGGTGCTCGTGCCGCGCAACGACACGCCGTTCGACGACGACGAGGCGGGGCTTCTCGGCATGGACGTGATGCGGCGGTTCGTCGTCGACGTGGACGGCCCGGCGAGCGAGCTTCGCATCTGGGCGCGCGATCGCTTTCCTGCGGCGGACGGCGCGTTCGCCGACATCCCCTTCTGGGGCGCATCGCACAGGCGCGTCGTCGTCGCTGGCGACGTCGACGAGGTCGGCGCCATCCCCATGCTCCTCGACACGGGGGCTCCCTTGAACATCGTCGTGGGCGGACCGGCGATGCACGCCGCGCATCCGCGCAGCCGCGACGACGACGCCGTGCTGCGCGAGGACGGGAGCGCCTCCGACTACGCCACCGAGGTGAACGGCTTCCACCTCGGCCCCTTCGGCTTCGGCCGCACGCCGGTGTACGCCCACGATCGCGTGCCCGATCTCTCCTTCCTCGACGACGACAGCGCCCTCGTGGGCCTCGGCGTCATGCGGCACTTCCGCCTCGCCTTCGACGCCGGCCGCGGCGTGGTGCACGCCGCCCCCGGGCCGAGCTACGTCGTGCTCTCGCGCCTGGGGATCGAGATCGACGAGCGCGCGGGCCAGCCGGTCGTCACGCGCATCGTGGACGGCGAGCGTTCGTGGAACCAGCCGCTGCGCGTCGGCGACGTCGTGCGGCGCGTGGACGGTCGCGCCGTGTACTCGCGCAACGAAGCTCTGTCGGCCGTCGCGAGCGCGAGCCGCGCCGTGCGCCTCACGGTGGAGCGCCAGGGCAACCGCATCACGCGCACCCTCGCGCTCTACTGAGCCTGCAGCGCCACGACGACCGCTCCAGCCGTCCCGTAGTTGAGCACGTAGAGCCGATCGCCCACGAGCACCGGATCGAACGCCCCTGTCAGCGAGTAGTTCCCGAGCTGCATCCCGCTCGTCAGCGAGAGGACCGCGATGCCCATGCTCCCGGTGACGACAAGCGTGTTGCTCGAGGTCGCCGCCGCCAGCGTCGTCGGCGCGAGGCTCGCCATGGGCTCCTGCGCCTGCGGGCAGGAGAGGAAGTCCACCGTGTTCTGGTCGTACCCGTGCTGCCCGGCTCCCTGCACCATGGTCGACCACGCCGCCTTGCCGGTCATCGCATCGAACGCGAGGACGTGGTCGCTCGTCGCGACGATCACGAGCCCGGCGGCTTGCACCGGAGGCGACGTGCTGACGGCCTGCGCCATCGCCTGAATCGGCGCAGACCAGGCGATGCTTCCGTCCGTCTCGCTGCGCGCCACGAGCGCCGGCCCCGGCTCGATGCCGTAGACGTGCCCGTCCCCCGCGCTGATGGCGCTGTTCGGCGTGGACGGGACCGACCACTTCTTGGTGCCGCTCGCCGCATCGAACGCGTACAGGCCCGAGGGGAACATGAACGTCACTCCCGCGTCGGCGGGCTCCAGTCCACCCTGCGGCGCGCCCACCTCGTAACGGGGCGCGAAGTACAGGACGGTCCCGTCCACGGCGAGCCCGCCGTTCTCGTCGCCGATGGCCGGCTGACACGCGCCCTGCTGGTTCGCCTTCCACGCCATCTGCCCCTTGGTCTGATCCCACGCCCCCACGAAGGCGCCCGGACCGTCGCCGTGGGTGACATCCACGACGTAGAAGCGGCTCGTGTCCGCCGCCGTCTGTCCCCACCAGTCGACGCCGCTCGTGTGCGCGAGCCCACCGTCGCCGACGTCGACCTGGTAGACGCCGTCGTCCTGGATCATCACGTAGCCCAGGCCGACGGAGAGCCAGTTGCCGTTGTCGAAGTCGGCGCCGCCGTGATAGCGCCAGGTCCGCGCACCTGTCGCGGCGGACACCTTGTCCGCGCTGGGCACGGTCCCGAGCTGCATGTGCACGTAGAGCGATGTCGTGTCTGCCACCTCGTTCGCCGGCACCCCCGCGAAGCCCCCGTCCGGCGAGGGTGGCGGATAGCGCCACAGCTCCTTGAAGGAGGTGTGGATGCAGGCGCTCGAGGCGGACGTGCGTCGCGCGTCGTGCCCGTAGGTGCTCCACGCATCCGGGTTCGCCGGCGGTCCGTGACAGGGAGGAGGAGGTCCGGCCTCCGCCTCGGCGGTGCCCGAATCTCCGGCCTCGGACGCTCCGTCGACCGGCGCGATCCCGTCGACCATCTCCGGCCCGTCATCACTCATCGGGCCGCCCTCTGCGCTCCCCTGGTTGCTCGACGTGGTGCCGCATCCGGCGTCGACACCGGCGACGAGCACCACGACACCCCCGAGGATCGACGCGACCAGAAGGCGTTGCATGGGTCCTCATGGTACGCCCCCTGCGCCGGGGGTAACCTGAAGCCTGTGGTACCCCGGGTGTTGAGCGCACTGCTCCTGGGCTCCTCGCTCTTCGCCCTCGCTCCCGGGGCCTCGGCGGCCGAGAGGGGGAAGATCGACGTCGACGTCGTGAACGCCGACGTCCGAAACGTGCTCCGCCTCTTCGCAGACGTGGGCCACGTGAACCTCGTCCTCGGCGACGACGTCTCGGGCATGGTCACAGTTCGATTCGTGAACGTGCCGTGGGAGATCGCGATGCGCTCGGTCCTGTCCGTGAAGGGCCTCGCGATGGAGCGCACGGGGAACATCATTCGTGTGCAGAAGGCCGAGGCTTTCGCGAAGGAAAGGGCAGCGCGCCTGTCGGCCCACGAGCTCTGTGTCGCGACTGCACCGCTTCAGACCCAGATCATTCGCCTCTCGTATGCTGATCCCGAGCAGGTTGCAGCCATGATCCGGCCCACGTTGACCAAGCGTGGAAGCGTGATCGTGGACACACGAACGAACACCCTCCTCATCATCGACGTGCACTGCGACTGACTCTGCGGCGCGGATGATCCGACGGCCTGGCGCACGACTGGCGCTGGCGCCTGCGGGATGATCCGGTCGCGTGGCGCATACGCCTTCACAGGCACGATGGCTGACGTGAAATGGTGGCGCCCGTACACCGGCGATGCCCTGGTTTGCGCACGATGACTGGCGCAGTTGGATCGCATCATCGTCGCTTCCCCCTTCAATCTCTGTCGCAGAGTGACCCAACCCCACGGCCTCTTCGCTTCTCATCTGGCGCACTTGGTTGGCTCCAGTGGCGCAGTACGTCGCGACTGGAGCGCCACGATGCGAAGCACGATGGGCCGGATCGACATCCCTCCCCGGGTCACTTCAGCCGATGTGCGCCACGATGTAGCCGATGTGGCGCAGGATAAACGGGGTGTCTGCGCCAGAGTGCGTGACATCCACGGGTCCTGGTGCTTCGCTGTGAGCCACAGGAGAGGGACAAGTGAGCCTCGTTCGCATCCTGAAGGACCCGGCGCTGCTCGTGCACGCGCAGCAGGCGCTCGGGTGCAGCCAGGAACAGCTGGGAAGTGTGGCAGGCGTCTCGCGTCGCACCGTCACGCGATGGATCTCGGACGGCTCGTGCCCCAACATCGTCGAGTGGGCTCACATCGCCAGGGCCGTCTACCCGAAGGATCGTGCGCTGTGCGAGAGGATCGCCAAAGCGATGGGCGAGTCCCTGATCACCCTGGGGCTCGAGGCTCCTGCGCCTCCTCCTCCACCTCCCACGCCGGTGCTCCTAAATCCGACGCCTCCCGGACCTCCTCCCCGGCCCTTCCCACCCACGAACGATCTCGTGGACTCCATCGTGTGTGCCGCGGCGGAGGCGATCGGATCGCCGCCTGGATCCATGCGTCCGGCGCTCATCGCCGCGTTCGATCGCACGGCGTCCCTGGGTCTCGACGTGGAGGAGGTCCGCTCCGGACTGCGAAGGACGCGGGAACCTACGGCGAGGCAGCGCTCTCGGACCGGGAGGCTCCCGGGTCGATCCCGCTGACCACCCGCGGACGACGCGCGGGACCCTCGACGATCACCTCGGTGCCTCCCTTGGGCACGATGGTGAACCCGCGGAGGGAGACCTCTGCAGGCGCGTTGTGCCGCTTGCGCATCGCGATCCGGGTGATCACCGTCGCGAGCACGATGCGCAGCTCGTAGAGCGAGAACGTCATCCCCAGGCAGCGGCGGGCGCCGCCGCCGAACGGGTACCAGGCGTAAGGATCCGGCTTGGTGTCGACGAAGCGCTCCGGCTTGAACGCATCCGGCTCGGGGTAGACCGACGCCAGGCGGTGCGTGAGGAAGGACACGGGAACCAGGAGCTCGCCGGCGGGGATCTCCCACCGACCGAGCTTCACCGGCTTGCTGATCCTCCGGCCCACGGCGGGGACGACCGGACGGAGGCGCAGCACCTCCTTGATCACCGCGTCGAGGTAGGGCAACGGCTTCTCCGCATCCGACGCCTCGATCTCGCGGCGCACCTTCGCCTCCACCCGCGCGTCACCCAGGATGAAGTCGAAGCTCCAGCAGAGCATCGTCGCGGTGGTCTCGTGCCCGGCGACGAGCAGCGTGACCAGCTCGTCGCGGATCTCGCCGTCGGTCATCGGCTGCCCCTGCTCGTCGCGCGCCTCGAGCAGCATCGAGAGCACGTCGTTGCGCGGTGGCTCGCCGCGCGCCCGCTCGCTGCGTCGCCGGTCGATCTGCCTGTGGATGAGCGAGTCGGCGTGCGCCAGGTCGCGCAGGAAGCCGTCCCACGGGGACAGACCGAAGAAGCGCTTGCGCAGCGGCGGCATCGTGAAGAGCGCCGACATCGCCGACGACTGCCGATCGAGGATGCGCGTGAGCGCGTCGCGAAGGTCGCTCAGCTGGCTGCCCTCGTCCACGCCGAAGACGGTGCGCAGGATCACCTCGAGGGTGATGCGCTGCATGTGCGGGTGCAGCGAGAACGGCTTGCCGCGCGGCCACGCGTCGACGACGCGCTCGGTGACCTCGCGCATGATGCGTCCCCACGCAGCGACGCGCTCACCGTGGAACGGAGGGAGCAGCAGCTTGCGCTGGCGCACGTGCTCGGCGCCGTCGAGGAGGAGCACCGACCGCGACCCGAGAAGCGGGCGCAGGATGTCGTTCGCCTCCCCGGCGCGCATGACGTCGGGATCGCCCGTGAAGATCTGGCGCACGAGATCGGGGTTCGCGATCTCGACCTCGCGTCCCACGAGGAACGTGTCCACGGTGAACACGTCGCCGTAGCGGCGCGCGCAGCCGTCGAGGAACTCCACGGGGCGCGTGAGGAAGAGCGCCGTCTGAACTGCCTTGGGAAGCGGGGGGCCGGGCGGGAGCCGCATACCCATGAGGCTTGGGGTCGAACGGCGCGCCGTCAAGGCGCCCGTGAGCAGGCGCTACCTGGGGGGCAACATCAGGTCGAAGACGATGGAGTCCAGCGTCGGCCGCGAGGGCGGCGGCACGGGGTCGACCAGGGTCGTCCGCTCCTCCTCGTCGACGATCGTGTCGGCTGCCTCCCGCCCCCCGAGGATGGAGTGGATGACGAACTCCTTGATGGTCGGCGGTCGCTGGAGGCCCATGACGCTGAATCCCCCTTGCATCGCCGGGGCCGCCCAACCTGCACCAATGATTGCGCGCACATGGCCGAAGAGGTCCGGGGGCTCTCCCCCTCCCCCGCGCGGCGTAGCGCCCCCTATCTGCGTCCGGGCACGCAACTGACGCCGCCGCCAGCCGATGAGGGGGCAGAGGGACGAACGATGTTTGCCTTGCGCATGACCATGAGACTCCACGGCCCCGTCGACATCCTCGAAAGGGATCTCGAGGAGGCCACCACCCCCGCGGCACGGGCCCGCATCCTCTGGAAGCTGGCGTTGAGCCACGATCCGGGGGTGATCACGACCCTGGCGCCCTACCTCGCAGGCGCAGAGTGCGAACGGGTCGCGGCCCTGAGGGGCATCCTGCACTTCGGAGAGGACGCGCGCGCTCCCATGCTCGACATCCTCGCGGACCCGAGACGGCGAGAGCTCCACGCAGGCGCCCTGCGCGTTCTCGCGGCCATCGTCCGCGCATGGCGCCCTGATCGCCTCACGGCGGCAGCTTCGTTCCCAGCTGGGTCGCCAGGCGATGGAAGTCGCTACCGCGCTGGATGAAGCGGACGGCGGCCTGGAACGTCGTCGGATCCACGAGCTCCGAGAACGGCACGTAGCGGAGCTCGAGCTGGCCGGCGGTGCTCACCATGTGGCCGTCGAGCCCCTTCTCGTAGAGCGCGCAGAACGCCCCGAAGCCGAGCTGGCTGCCCAGCATCACGTCGAACGCGTGGGGCGCCGCGCAGCGCGATTCGTACCCGAGCTGCACGCCGGTGATCTTCTTGCTCTTGCCTGTGCGGTGCTCGTAGCGCTCGGCGGCGAGCCGGGCCACGAGCTTGCCGATGTCGATGCGGCCGAGCGACACGTGCCCGTGGTCGTCGCGCGTGACGCCGCGCAGGTAGCTCTCGGGGAGCATCTCGGCGAGCCCTTCGGCGAGGACCACCGTGCCGTAGTCCTTGCCGCGCCGCTCGCGCGTGAGGATCAGGTCGACCACGCGATCGGCGAGGCGGTCGATCGAGAGGCGCACGTCCTTGCCCTCCTGCACGGCGAGATCGCCCACGACGTCCTCCACGCCGACGACCATGTGGGCCTCGCCGGCGATGGCGACGCCGTACGCGAGCCAGCCGGCCTTGCGGCCCATCGTCTCCACGAGGAAGTAGCTGCTCGTGGCGACGGCGTCGGCGCGCAGGTTGAGGACCTCCTGCGCCATGACCTCGACGGCGGTGAAGAAGCCGAAGGTGAAGTCGATGCCGCGGTAGTCGTTGTCGATCGTCTTGGGCACGTGGACGATGCGCACGCGCCGCGCGCCCGCGGGCAGGCGGCGCTGGTACTCGTGGAGGAAGTTGGCGGTGCGCAGCGTGTCGTCCCCGCCGATGGAGACGAGCGCATCGACGTCCAGATCGACCAGGGCCTCGTGGACGCGCCGCAGGCGATCCGTCTTCGCCGGGTCCTGGAGGTCGGCCTCGGTCTGGATGCCCTTGCCGGGATTGGCGCGTCCGGTGCCGATGAGGATCCCGCGCGTGTTGCGCAGGCCGTGCAGGTCGGCGTCGGCGATGACGTGGTAGTCCTGCTCGGGCACGAGCGGACGCGTGGCCCGATCGTAGGCGACGAGTGCGCCGTATCCGTGGCGGATACCGATCACCTCGCATCCGGCGCGCCGAAAGCTCGAGGCGGCCGTGCCGATCACCGAGTTGGCGGCCGGGGCGGGACCGCCGGAGAAGACGATGCCGACGCGACGGAGGGGCGAGGAAGAGCGGGCGTCCATCGGCCGGTGGCCTAGCACGCCCGCTCCTCGTCCGAGTCACGCTCCGGCGGCTCCCTCGCGTTCAGCTCGCTCGGGGGGCGTGGAGGCCGACGGCGTTGCCCTCGGTGTCGACCACGATGGCGAACGAACCGTGCTCACCGATGTCCGTCTTGGGGACGGCGACCTTGCCTCCGGCGCTCTGCACGCGGGCGATGCACCCGTCGAGATCGCGGCCGGCATCGAGGTAGACCAGCGTTCCCTGGCCCCACGGCTGGCGCTTGCCGTCGCTGACGAGAGCGCCGGAGACGGCCTTCTCGTCGTTGCCGGCGAAGATGGCGTGGGGGACGCCGCCGAAGACCTCGCGCTTCAGCGGGCGGGCGAGGACCGTCTCCCAGAAACGGGTGGCGCGGTCCATGTCACGGGCGGGGATCTCGAACCAGTTGATGGCGTGGCTCATGGTGGTGCAGCTCCTTTCGAGAGAGCACCCTAAGGCCGAGCTGCGACAGCCTTCTGTCAGGATCCGGACGACGGCCGACCACGCGTCATCTCGCCGATGAGAACCCCCGCGGCGACCGCGACGTTGAGCGATTCGACGGCCCCACTTCCGCGGATCGAGACGACGGCATCGCACTGCGCCCGGATCCGCTCCCCGAGCCCCTCCACCTCGTTGCCCAGCACGAGCACCGTCGGCCTCTGGAACGCGTAACCGGCGACGTTCGTCGGTGAGTGCCCGTCGGCGCCGACGACGCGCACACCGCGCGCGCGAAGGCGCGAGAGCGTGTCCGCGAGATCCGTCGTGCGCGCGAGCCCCACGTGCTCGGCACCGCCCTCGGCCACGCGCACGGCGACGGGAGCGAGCCCCGGATGCGGCGCCGGTGCGCCGAGCAGGCACGCGTCGACGCCGAAGAAGGCGGCGCTCCGCAGGATCGCGCCCACGTTGTACGGGTTGCGCACGCGGTCGAGGGCGAGGCACGTGCCGCGATCGCGCAGGAGCCGCTCGGCCAGGTCCGCCGCCGGCAGCCAGCGCCTCGGACGCGTGGCCACGAGCAGCCCCTCGTGGTGCTTCGACTGGGCGATGCGATCGAGCTCCCCCTCGCTCGCCTCCTGGCACGGGATGCGCCTCGACGCGGCCCACTTCGCGAGCGACGTCACCTCGCGGCGCACGGCCCGCGAGTAGGCGACCCGCAGGATGTCGTCGGGTCGCTTGCGGAAGACGGCGAGCCCCGCGTGGAGCCCCTGCACGACCTCGCTCTCGTTCACATGCACTGGTTCTGGCCGTTGCACGTCGTTCCGCCGTTGCACACGCCGCCGGCGCAGCAGATCTGGCCGCTCGCGCCGCAAGCGGTGCACGTTCCCGCCGTCGGCTTGCAGGCATAGCCCACGCTGCACCAGTAGCCGCCCGGGTTGTTGGCGAGGCAGCACGGCTCGTTGGGTCCGCCGCAGCCGGCGCACGTGTTGTTCTGGCACGAGGTGAAGGGCGCGGTGCACTCGACGTTGTTTCCGCAGCACGGCTCGCCCGGACCGCCGCAGGTGCCGCCGCCGCACGCGCCGTTCTTGCACGCGCCCGTGCCGCCGCCGCACATGGCTCCGTTGCCGACGCAGGTGCGCGTCGATCGGTCGCAGCAGCCCCCGCCGTTGCAGGAGGATCCATCGCAGCACGGCTGCCCGGGGCCGCCGCACGCCGCGCACTTGTCCTGGCTGTTGCAGGCATCCCCGGATGCGACGCAGAAGTTGCCGCTCCAGGAGTTGCCGTTCATCGCGCCCACGCAGCACGCCTGGCCGTCCGACCCACAGCCGGAGCACGTGCTGTTGTTGCACATCCCGAGCTGCATCGAGCCGCAGCTTCCGCCGGAATTGGCGCACACCCCGTCGACGCAGCACCGCTTGCCGGTGCAGGAGTCGATCGCGCAGCACGGTTGCGCCGGGCCGCCGCAGGTGGCGAGCGTCCCGTCGACGCAGACCGTCGTTCCCGTGCCCTCGCCACGCGCGAGGCAGGTCCCACCGCTGCAGCAGCCGCCTCCCGTGCACGCCGTGCCGTTGCAGCATGCCTCGCCGGGCTGTCCGCACGGACTGCCTCCCGAGGAAGAGCCGCTGCTGCTGCCGGCGCCGCTGCTGCTCCCACTGCTGCTGCCGGCGCCGCTGCTGCTCCCGCTGCCGCTGCTGCTGCCGCTGCTGCTCGCGCTACCGCTGCTGCTCCCGCTGCCGCTGCTGCTGCCGCTGCTGCTCGCGCTGCCGCTGCTGCTGCTCCCGCTGCCGCTGCTGCTGCCCGAGCTGCTGGACGACCCGTCTCCCCCCGAGTCGCCGCCGGTGGACGCGTCCTCGGTGGATCCGCCGCCCTGGTACTTGTCGAAGTTCAGCCCGCAGGCGCTGAAGAGGGCAGCAGCCGCGATCGCCGCGACGACCCCCGGGCGCAGGAGAGCCATTGGATTCATTCTACCCCATTCTCAGCCGCCCGCGCTCGTGTAGCGGCCGATGGATCGCAGCCACACGGTGCGAGAAAGGCCGAGGGCCAGGGCAGCGCCGGCGATGGAGGCCGCGAGCGTGCCCGGCCGCAGCCAGCCGAGGAGCGCCTCGGCGGGGTACGTCGTCATGAGCGCCAGCGGGATGATGAACGTGAAGAGCGCGCGGACGACGCCGCGGAAGACGCCGATGGGCCAGCGCGCCGCGTCGAACACCGCGATGAAGAGCTGCGTCAGGTTGTCGATGCGCACGAAGTAGAAGGCGGCGCACACCGTCACGATCCACACGGAGTAGAGGACCACGACGGCGACGAGCATCGCGACCGTCGCCATCGCGACGTCGGTGGCCGACGGGGAGCGCCCGATGAGGTGGAACCCCCACGCGAAGACCGCGATCGACGAGACCACGTTGACCGCGCGCCACGGCTGGAAGCGCGTCGTCGACACGAGGAACTGCGCGTCGGCCGGCTTGATGAGCACGAAGTCGAGGGTGCCCTTGCGAATGTGCTCCACGACGGCGACGAGGCTCGGGTTGATGGCGCCCTCGAGCACGCCCTGGAGGAACGTGAACCAGCCCATCACCATGAGCGAGTCGCCGAAGCTCCAGCCGGCCACCGAGGGGCGCAGCTTGTAGACGACGTAGAGGGGCACGATGGCCGTGGCCATCCAGAAGACTTCGATGAAGCCGTCGAGCAAGAAATCGGCGCGGTACTGCATCGCCAGCACGAGCGAGATGCGGAGCTGCACGACGAGGAGGCGCAGGTATCTCATCGAGGCGCGCCCTCACCCTCCGTAGGCGGCGAACTGCCGCAGCCCGCGCCGCCACGCCAGGTACGTCGCACCGAGGCCGAGGACGACCCAGCCCCACTGGCGCGCGAGGAGCTGGAGGATCTCGGCGTACGACGTGTGCACCCCGGTCATGATCTCCACGGGCAGCCCGATCTGGTAGCGGAAGGGCAGCCAGTCGACGATGGCGCGCAGGCGCCCGGGGAAGAGCTCGATGGGAATGAGGTAGCCGCTCAGGACGAAGAAGAAGACGAGCCACGCGTCCATGAGCTTCATGCTGCTCTCCATGAAGAAGGCGAAGCAGCCGATGACGAGGTTCACCGAGAGGGTGATGAGCCACGCTCCGAGGATCGACACCGCCCAGAGCGCCCAGGCCCCCGGATCGTGCGTGACGGCGTCGCGGCCGACGACGGCGAGGGCCACGATGGCGAAGGGCACCGAGACGAGCGCGCGGAACGGCATGCTCGCGAGGCTCTCGGCAGCGTAGGCCCAGAGCGGGTGCACGGGCCGGAGCATCCGCATGGCCAGCGTGCCGTTTCTCACCTCGAAGTTCATCTCGTAGAACGCCCAGGAGCTCGCGAGCTGGCGCACGATGAACGTCGCGAGGAAGTAGGCGACGAACTGCGCCTGCCCGTAGCGGCCGATGGGCTGGTTCTGCGCGACCGCCGTCCAGAGCGCGAGCATCACGAGGGGCATCGTCGTGGCGAGGATCCACACGATCATCTCGGCGCGGTACGCGACGGCGTCGGCGAAGCCGGTGCGCAGCAGCGTCGGGAACGCGCGAACCGTGGCCCGGACGCTCATGCGTGATGCCTCGCGAAGAGCTCGCTCATCACTTCCTCGAGCGGCGGGTTCTCGACGGTCAAGTCGCTCACCGGGAGCTGCGCCAGCGCCTGGGTGACGACGCGGTTGACCGCGTCCTTGTGCACGTCGAGCACGCTCTCGCCGGCGCCGTGCCGCACCACCGTGCCGAAGGACGCGAGGTCGGCGCGTTCGACGGGGCGGGAGAAGCGGAAGACGATGCGCTTGTCGGGCCGGATGCGGGCGACGAGCTGCTCGAGGGGGCCGTCGTACACGAGCAGGCCCTTGTCGATGACGATGACGCGCGGGCAGAGCCGCTGCACGTCCTCCATGTAGTGGCTCGTGAGGAGGATCGTCGCGCCGTAGCGGGCGTTGTATCCCTCGACGAAGTCGCGCACCGTCGCCTGCATCGACACGTCGAGGCCGATGGTGGGCTCGTCGAGGAAGAGCACCTTGGGCCTGTGCACGAGTGCCGCCGCGAGCTCGCACTTCATGCGCTCGCCGAGCGAGAGCGTGCGCGTCGGCTTCTTGACGAGATCCCCGAGCTGGAGAAGCTCCTCGAGCTCGCGCATCGTCTCCTGGAACTGGGCCCGCGGCACGTCGTAGACGGCGCGATTGAGCTCGAAGGTGTCGCTCGGCGGCAGGTCCCAGAGCAGCTGCTGCTTCTGACCGAGGACGAGCATGATCTTCTTGAGGAACGCGTCCTCGCGGCGGAGCGGCTCGTGACCGTCGACCGACACTTCGCCCGACGTCGGGTGCAGCAGGCCCGAGAGCACCTTGAGCGTCGTCGTCTTGCCGGCGCCGTTGGGACCGAGGAACCCGACGCGCTCGCCGGCGGCGATGTCGAAGTCGATGCCGTCCACCGCAGCGACCGTCTTGTACGTGCGGCGGAAGACCGAGCGGAGCGCGGCAGCGACGCCCGGGGCGCGCTCGTGCACCTGGTAGTGCTTGCGCAGCGCCCTGACGTGGATCACTCCGGCGTGTTTACTCGCTTTGCGCGGCAAAGGCAGCTGGAGCATGCTCGTCTCGCATGCTTCGCTTTTCTAGGATCGGACTTGTCTTGCCGTTTCTCGCCGCCTGCGGCGGGGCCGTCACGAGCCCCGGGGGATCGCCTCCAGAGGCCGACGCTGGAGGAGGCGGCGTGCACCCGCTGACGTGCACGAAGCTCGTCGTCGGAGGGCCGGTGCAGCAGGTCTCTCAGGCGCCGCCGCCCAACGTGATCCTCACTTCGGTTGCGACCGGGCCGAACGGCGTGCTCGTGGGGATGTACGGCGTGGAGCGGGACCCGCCGGGGACGTTGTTGGTGCGCGACGTGGGGTTCGACGGAGCGCCCGTGGGCGAACAGGGAATCCCAGGCCTCGCGTGGGAAGGCCGCCTCGACGAAGGCTTCGGACACGCGGGCGTGGCGGGAGGTACTCCCTGCTCCTTTCGGGCGCTCGATGCCAGCGGTGCTCCGCCGACCGGCGCGAGCGTGCCCATTACCAGCTACGGCTGCAGCCTGGTGCGCGCGACGTCGTCGGGGTTCTCGATCGTGACGACGGGCGATCCGGCGGGCCCGTCGCTCGTGGCGACGGATGCGGCGGGCAAGACGCTCGCGAGCGTTGCCCTATCGACGGGCGGCGTGCCCACCGCGTGGACGGCGCTGCCCGACGGGTCGCTCTTCCTCGCCTCGGTATCCCCCGCGCTCGACAACTGCCTTTGCCCGACCCAGTTCTACGTGCAGCACTACGATGCGGCGGGTCACTCGCTGGCTCCCCAGCAGCAGGGAGGCATCACGTGGCCCTCCACGAGCATCGGGGTCGCTGCGATGGGAGCCGGCAAGGTCCTCGTGGCGAGCACGCCGGTGCGTGGTGCGCAGCTCGGCGTGCAGGCCTTCGATGCCGACGGCGACGCGATCGGGCCCGTGAACGCGATCGTGGCGGCGGATGCCGGAGGACCGATCGGTGCCCGCAACGTGGACCTCGCGGCGATCGACGAGAACGTCGCGATCGCCGCGTGGGTCGAGACGACAGGGACCAACGAGTCTCACGTCGTCGGGCAGGCCCTCTCGAGCACGGGCGCGCCGCTGTCGCCTCCCGTCACCGTGGCGACCGCACTCGGATTGCACCTGCACGTCGTGGCGACGCCGACGGGCGCGCTGGTGGTGTGGGATCAGCAGGGAGGCGCCCCCGTGAGCGCGGCCCCGCTGCGGTGCGCCGACTGAACCCTCTCAGTCGAGGACCCCTTCCC
Organism: Polyangiaceae bacterium; assembly: GCA_036393165.1. Classification (GTDB taxonomy): domain Bacteria; phylum Myxococcota_A; class Polyangia; order Polyangiales; family Polyangiaceae; genus Palsa-1150. The sequence goes on from DASVWO010000297.1 coordinate 56,377, forward strand.
TCACCCACTCCCCGAACCTCTCCCCCATCATGAGCGCCGTCAGGTTCGTGTGCGCGCTCGGGATGGTGGGCCAGAGGCTCGCGTCGGCGACGACGAGCCCCTCGACGTGTCGCACCCGGCCGCGTCCATCCGTCGCCACCTCGGCGTCGCTCGCGTCGCCGGCGCCCATCGGCACCGTGCTGCACGGGTGGTAGCTCGAGTCGCAGAGGCGCGTGACCCACGTCTCGACCCCACCCGGGCGATCGATCTCGGCGGGCCTCGGCCAGAAGAAACGGGCGAGCGCGCGCATGGGCGGCGTGCGCGCGAGCTCCCTGGCGAGCGTCATGGCCTCCACGGCGCGCTTGCGGTCGCGATCGTCCACGAAGAGGTTCGACTCGATGCGCGGTCGGACGCGCGGGTTCGCCGAGGGGAACGTGATGGATCCGGTCCCGTACGACTTGCCGACGCTCGCCATGATGCTCACGAGCGGCAGGGCCCCGTACGGGTGCGGCACGACCGACCCGACCTGCATGAACATGTCGTTCCTCGGCCCGAGGCTCGACGTGTAGCGGAGCACCGTCTGGATGAAGGGCCGCCCGTTCGTGCGGTGCGGCTCGTGCGGGCGAAGGAAGATGGCGCACCCGGGGTGGTCGAGGAGCCTCGCGCCCACCGAGGGCAGATCGACGACGAGGTCCACGCCGAGCCGCTCCACGACGCGCCGTGGCCCGATGCCCGATCGCAAGAGGATGCCCGGCGTGGACGTCGCCCCGGCGCAGAGGATCACGCGGCGCGACGCGATGGTGTGCACGCGGCCGTGCGTCTCCACCTCCACCCCGACGACCCGCCGGTCGCGAAGCAGCACGCGGCGCACGAGCGTGTCCGGACGGATCCTCAGCCCCCGTCGCGCGCGCACCTCCGTCACGAGGTAGCAGCGCGCGGCGCTCATGCGCACACCATTCACGAGGTTCATCGCGTGCGGTCCGACGCCCGTCGTCGTCGGATCGTTCGAGTCGGCGCACGGCTCGTAGCCTCGCGACGTGCAGGCATCGACGAACGCGCGCTGCCAGGGAGCGAGCTCCTCCGGCCTGTGCCTCCGGATCGGGATGGGCCCCTCCTGCGAGTGCCACCCGCTCTTCACGTCGAGATCGTTCTCGAGCCGTTTGAACGCGGGCAGAACTTTCTCCCATGCCCACTCGCGCAGACCGAGCGACGCCCACTCGTCGTAGTCGTGCGGCTGCCCGCGCAGAGCGATGCACGTGTTGACCGCCGACGAGCCGCCGACGACGCGACCTCGCGGAAACCAGAAGAGAAGCCGCGACTCTGGACGCGGGCGATGAAGTTGTCCCCAGTCGTGCCGGCGCATCGAGTTGCGCGTGCCGTCGCGCAGATCGTCGGGGATTCCCTGTGGGTCCGGGTAGTCAGGCCCCGCCTCGAGCAGCAGCACGTCGCGCCGATCCCCCTCGGTCGCGCGAGCCGCGAGGACGGCTCCCGACGAGCCGGCGCCGACGACGATCGTGTCCGCGTTCACGGTTCGAGATGCTAGTGTGCCCGGCATGTCCACGCGACGTTCGCGCGCACCTCGGTCACGCAAGTCCCGCAACTCCGACGTCCCGCAGACCGACGTGGCGGCCACCACGCCCGCGACCGATTCCATCGCGCAGCTCGTGGCCGAGCAGGTGGACCCCACGCAGACGGGCCAGCTGCGCGCCCTCGAAGCCGGCTGGGACGAGCTGCTTTCCTAGTCCTACGGCGCGGCGTGCGCCGAGTCCCATAGGCGCTTGCAGAAGCCCGCGTCGAACACGGGCCCGCAGAGCTGCTTGGCGACGTTCTCGAAGACGGGCTTCCACTGCGCCTTCTCGGCGTCGGTGGACTCGTAGGCGATCTTGCTCGCCTTCATGCGGGCGAACGCCTGCGCGTCGAGGTTGCGGATGGTGCGGCCGAGGCGCTCGTTGACCTCGCGCCCGCGCTCGAGGAACGACGTGCGCTGCGCCTCGGTGAGGGAGCGAAGGCGCGGGCTCGACATGATGAACGCGCCGATGCCGAACGCGGTGGTCGTCGTGTTGATGTGCGTGATGCGCGACGCCCACTGGAGCTGCTCGGCGACGAGCGGCGGCACGGTCATCACGTTCACGTCCGCTCCGAGGTGCGGGAGGATCTCGGCGACGCCGAGCTGGCGCGGCGTGAGCCCCCCGACGGTCGCGAAGACCGCCGGTGAGATGGGGTCGCCGGGCAGCGTGAACACGCCCTTGCCCTGAAGGTCGTGCGGGGTGCGCACCTCGAAGCCGATCGACATGGTCTTGGCGGCGCCGACGTCCCCCCAGCCGAGCACCGTGAAGCCCTTGGCCTCGAAGTCCCGCGCGAGATCGTCCTTCACCAGCTCGCGGGCGCGATCGAGCTGCGCCCAGTTCGAGAAGAGGCCGGGGAGCTGGAACGCGAGGACGTTCATGACCCCGGTCTGCGCCAGGCCGTTCGCCGTCACGGCGGCGGCATCGAGCTGCCCCGAGCGGATCTTCTCCACCATGAGCTTCTCGTCGCCCGCCTGCCCGTTCCACGCGAAGTCGAGCGTCACGTCGCCGTTCGTCTCTGCGGCGACGGCGGCTGCCCACTTCTTCAGCTCCTTCCCCCACGAGGAGTCGCCGGGGGCGAGGGTCCCGATCTTGAGCGTCACCGCGGCATCGACATTCGACGACGCGAGGAGGACGGTCAGGGCGGAGAGCAGGACCGCGATGCGAGACGGCATGCGGTCCTATCTACCACTACAGACCGGCAGTGGAGACGGGGCCGGTGTCGACGACCTCGAAGTCGCTGCCGTGGACCTTGCCGAAATCGGTCGAGATCTGGCCCATCAGGTTCGTCCAGCCGTCGTCGCTGTCGCCGCTGATGAACCAGTTGCTCCCGTTGTCGGCGAGGATGATGCCGTACTGCTTCATCGCCGTCAGGATGACGAGCGACGGGCCGGTGAACGATGAGGTGTCGAAGCTCGCCTTGAGGCGCAGGCGCAGGCCCATCGGGGGCAGCGATGCGTTGCTCGAGCCGGCGGCGTGCGTCGCCGGGTGGATGTAGCCGTTGTACGAGCTGGCCATCGTGAAGCGGATCGCGTGGTTGATGGCGCCCGCGTTGACCTCCGCGACCTTCACGAGGCCGGGGAGCACGGGCAGCCCGGCGGCGTCGGCCGAGGTCCATCCGTCGGGGCGCAGGTTGTTCGAGGAGAGATCGAAGACGGCGCCTGACCCGCAGCTCCAGCCCGGATTGCTGTACGTGCTGTCCCAGGTCTCGTAGAGCTTGCAGCTGCCCGAATCGACGACGAGCACGTGCATGTCGCCGCCGGAGCCCGCGCCGCCCTCGACGAGCGCGTTGGCCGGGAACGGGTACGGCCCCGGATCGCTCTCGTCCGCGTACTGGAACGTCATGGGCACCATCGTCTGGCTGCCGGGGACGCTCTGATACGGGATGCCATAGTGGTCGCTCGACCAGTCGCCCCAGTCGGGATGCAGATGCGTCGTGGGCGCCATGTTGGCGATGTACGTCGCCGAGTTGGAGTTGAGCGGCAGGCTGTCGACGCGCGTGTTCCACGGGTTGTCGGCCGGGAAGAGCTGGCAGCCACCGATGGTCGGCAGGCTGCCTCCGCTGCTGCTCCCGCCGCTGCTGCTGCCGGAGCTCCCGCCGCTGCTGCCACCACTGCTTCCACCGCTGCTGCCGCCGCTGCCGCTCCCGCTGCCACTGCCGCTGGATCCGCCGCTGCCGCTGCCGCCGCCGCTCGAACCCCCGCTGCTGTTCGATCCGCCGCTGCTGCCGCTGCTCCCGCCGCTGTTGCTGCCGCCGGCGACGCCGCTGCTGCTGCCGCTGGCGCCCCCGCTGCCGCTGCTGCTGGTGCTCCCACCGGAGCTGCTGCCGCTCGAACCGCCGCTGCTGCCGGCGCCTCCTCCATCGTCCCCTGCTCCGAAGGGCGAGCCCTGGGTGCCCGTGGCGTCGGACGCACATGCACCGAGGAGCAACCCGGCGGCGGCAGTGACGGCGAAGACAGAAGCAGTTCGCATGACGTTCCTCCGGGCGGCCCCTACTTCAAGCCACGGACCAGCCCACCCGTCGCACCGCGCCCACGCGATTCCGCGCGGTTGCCCTCCACTGGACCCCTTCGACCCTGATCTCCCCGATCACCCGCCGATCGACGCGATCAGCCTGGGCCGGCGTCGCATCATGTGTGCACGACGACGCGCGCCCGCGGCTCTCCGAGCAGATCGCGCACCGCGGCGACGAGCGCCGCCCCCTCACCGGCCCCCGCGTCGAGATGCAGCCGGACGTCCGAGGGGCCGCGCTGCTCCACGGTCACGTCAGCGACGCGTACCGCCAGATCCTCCTCGCCCAGCCCCCGCAGATAGCCGACGAGAGCCTCCACGAGCGACGTGGCTCCCGCGCCGGGAGGCTCGTCCCGATACGCGCCGTGCTCGGCGTGCACCTGCGGCTCCCAGCGCAGCACGAGATCCGTGAGCGCCTCCCCCGGCCGGCTCGCGATCGTCGCCGACACCGCCGCGCAGATCGCATCGATGATCCCCGGCGCAGCACGCAGCGCTCCGAGCCTCTCCGCGTCCAGCGCGAGGATCACGTGATGCCCCTCGACCGGCCCGTGGCTCGACTCCCAGCGCGTCACCCCCGGCGTCATCGAGAGCGTCCCGTGCGCCAGCGCATCGCGCACGCGCACGTCGGCGTGCGCATCGAGTCCCTCGATGGTCGCCCGCCGCAGCTCCTCGGGCGTCCAGCCGCTCACTTGCGCATCTGGGCGTGCGCCGGCTGCTCTTGCTCCACGTCGTCCTCGCCCTTCACGCGCACGTTGCGCTGCTCGCCGCTCGCCATGGCGGCGGCCACGCCCGCGGCACCGTGCACGTCCGCGTAAGGCTTGGCCAGGTCGAAGATCACCTTGCTCGTCCCCTGCGACGAGAGGTTCTGCAGGGCCTCGAGCCGCCGCAGCTCCATGGCGCCGGGCGACTCGGACAGGATGCGCGCGGCCTCGGCGAAGTTCTTGGCGCTCTCGAGATCCGCCTGGCTCTTGATGATGACGTACTGCCGATCGCGCTCGGCGATCGCCTTGCGCGCGATCACTTCCTGCATCTGCGGCGGGAGCTGGATGTCCTTGAGCGCGATGAGCTCGATGTGCAGGCCCCACTGCGCGACGAACTGCTCGACCGCGGCGCGCACCTTGGCCGCCACCTGCTCGCGGTGCGTGAGCAGCTCGTCCAGCCGGGTCTCGCCCGCCACGTCGCGCAGCACGACACGCGCGCGGTCCCACACGGCGGCTTCGAAGTTCTCGACGTTGAGCACCGCCTTCTGCGGGTCCACCACCTTGTAGTAGATGACCGCGTCGATCGAGGCCGTCACGTTGTCCTGCGTGATGACCTGCTGGTAAGGAAGGTCGCGGTTGCGGATGCGCGTGTCGATGCGCACGAGCCGCTGGAACCCCGGCAACACGAGCGTCAGCCCCGGCTCCACGCGCCCGGAGAGCTTGCCGAGCGTGAAGCGCAGCGCCGTCTCCCACTGGTTTATCTGGCGGATGGACCGAAGGAGGTAGATGCCCGCGACGATCGCCGCGGGAATACCGAAGACGATGGAGATCGGATCTGGCGGCATCTGGCTTCCTCCGAGCGTAGCCCCGTCAGAGGGTCTTTGCCTCAACCGCAATCACCGAGCCTTCGAGGGCCGCGATCTCGGCGATCGCCTCCGGCGTAGGCGTCTTGCTCAGTCGTATGGCGGCGACCGCCGTCCTGGCGCCCTGGAAGATCGTGTTGCTCATGTCCTCCACGTTGGCGCCATGGTTGCGCAGGATGCCGAGCACCGACGCGAGCACCCCCACCTTGTCGTAGTGGCGCACCACGAGCTGGCACTCCGCCGGCGCGTGCTCCTCGACGTTCACGACGTTGGGGACGCGCCCGGTCTGCAGGAACTCGCGGCAGATGCGCACCGTCTCGGCGGCGATCGCGTTCTGCGCCTGCTCGGTGCTCGCCCCGATGTGATGCGTGCCGGCGAAGACGCCGCCGGCCGACGCGATGGCCGGGCGGAACTCGGCCACGCCCTCGGCGGGCTCCGGGTCGAACACGTCGAGCCCCACGCGAATGCCCCTGCTGCTCATGGCCGCGGCGAGCGCAGCCTCGTCGACGATCCCGCCGCGACTCGTGTTGACGAAGATGGTCCCCGGCTTCATCCGCGCGAAGACGTCCGCGTTGAAGAGGCGCTTCGTCTCGACGGTCTGCGGCAGGTGCACGCTGATCACGTCGGCGCGCGAGACGAGCTCGTGCAAGGTGGCGCAGCGCTGGATGTGATGCGGCCGCGCCCCCTCCTCGTCGAAGGGGATCGACCACGCGAGCACGTGCATGTCGAAGGCGCGGGCCCTGCGCGCCACCTCCATCCCGATGCGCCCGAGACCGGCGAGACCGAGCGTGCGCCCCTTGAGGCCGTCGGCCTTGCCGTACTCCTTCTTGTTCCAGCGCCCGGCGCGCAGGTCGGCCGTCGCGTCGGCGATGCGTCGGTCCACGGCGAGGATGAGGCCCATCGCGAGCTCGGCGACCGCCACGCTGTTCTTGCCCGGGCAGTTGCTCACGAAGATGCCGCGCTCGCTGGCCGCGACGACGTCGATCGTGTCGAATCCGGCTCCCGCACGGACGATGAGCGCGAGGCGCGGAGCGCGCTCGATCGCCGCACGCGTCACCTTCTTGCTACGCACCACGAGGATGCCGGCGTCCCCGATGCGGGCCGGCAGCTCCTCGGCCGAGCACTTCGGATCGTGAGTCACCTCGAGCCCGAGAGCGCGCAGTTCGTCGACGCACTGGGGCGGCAAGTCGTCCGCGATGAAGAGCCGCATGCCCCTACGCTACCGCGTTGGATCGAGAGTTGCTCGAAGCCCGGCCATGGCACGAGGAAGCAAGTCCAAGTACACGAGCAAGCAGAAGCGCAAGGCGCACGACATCGAGAAGGGCTACGAACGGCGTGGCGTGTCCACCCGCGAGGCCGCCCGGCGCGCTTACGCGACGGTGAACAAAGAGGAGGGGGGCGGCAAGAAGAGCGGCTCGGGCCGCGGCAAGACGCCCAAGCGTTCCTCGTCGCGCAAGGGCGCCAAGAAGAGCAGCTCGAAGAAGAAGTAGCGCTATGCTCGGCACGTCAGCGTGCCGCGCACCGCGTTCGTCACCGGAGGGACCGGGTTCCTCGGTCGCCACGTCGTCGAGCAGCTCGTCGGCGCCGGCTGGCACGTCGTCGCGCTTCATCGCGCGAGCTCCGACGTGCGCGGCCTGAAGACGTACGACGGCGTTCGCCTGGCGGAAGGATCGATCGTCGACCCCGGTTCCCTCGGGCGTGCGATGCCCGAGGGGTGCGACGCCGTCTTCCACATAGCCGGCAACACGAGCCTCTGGAGCGGCGGGAACGCCGAGCAGACGCGCGACAACGTGGACGGCACGCGCAACGTCGTCGAGGCGGCGATCGCGAAGGGCGCGAAGAAGCTCGTGCAGACGTCGACCCAGGGCTCCTGGGGCGAGGTGCACGAGAACCCCTTCGACGAGACGACGCAGCAGCGAGGGGGCGAGTCGTGGATCAACTACGAGCGCACGAAGTACCTTGGAGAGCTCGAGGTGCTGAAGGGCGTCGAGCGCGGCCTGCACGCGTCCATCCTCTGCCCCGGCCACATCATGGGCCGCTACGACACGCACAACTGGGCCACGGTCATCAAGCTCGTGGCGACCGAGAAGCTGCCAGGCGTGCCTCCCGGCGAGGGCACCTGGGGTGATGCGCGTGAGATCGCGAGGGCGCACCTGGCGGCCGTCGACACGGGGCGCGACGGTGAGCGCTACCTGCTCGGCGGCGTGCACGCGAGCTACCTGGATGTGGTGCAGATCATCGCGCGCCTGACGGGAAAGAAGGTGCCGCGCAAGGCGACGCCCGTCTGGGTGATTCGCGTCCTCGGACGCGTGTCGCAGTGGGGTTCGTACTTCACGCGGAAGGCGCCGACGATCACGCCCGAGATCGCCGCCGCCACGGCTCGCCCCCCCCTCCTCTTCAAGAGCGACAAGGCGATCCGCGAGCTCGGCTACCGGGTTGTCCCTCTCGAAGAGACCCTCCGCGACGCTTACGAGTGGTTGAAGAGCGAGAAGCTCGTCCCCGTCGCCTGATTCAAGCGAACAGGAGATCGAGCACCCACGGCCGCGGTGCGCGTGCGAGCTCCGCGATCGCCGTGGCGATTGCCCGCCGCGA
>DASVWO010000298.1:0-2799 GCA_036393165.1 Polyangiaceae bacterium
AAGGACGACCCGAACGACGTGCTCGTGCGCCTGACGGCGACGAATCGCGGCCGCGAGCCGGCGCCGCTCGTGATGGTGCCGCAGCTATGGTTCCGCAACACCTGGAGCTGGGCGACCGACGGGAAGCGCCCGGAGCTCTTCGCGCTCGAACCCTTCGGCGACGTGCACGTGGTCGAGACGGTGCACGAGCACCTCGGACACCTCTGGCTCTACGTCGACGGCGCGCAGGAGCTCATGTTCACCGAGAACGAGAGCAACGCGGCGCGCCTGTGGAAGTCGCCGAACCGCGCTCCCCACGTGAAGGACGCGTTCCACGAGGCCATCGTCCGGCGCCGGCGCGACGCGCTGAGCCCCGAGCCGCGCGGCACCAAGGTGGGCGCGCGCTGCTCGCTGTTCCTCGCTCCGGGCGAGAGCGCGACGGTGCGCCTGCGGTACACGGACAAGGCGCGCATGCGGCCGTTCGCCGACTTCGAGGGCATCTTCGAGAAGCGCATCCACGAGGCCGACGAGTTCTTCGACTCCATCGCGCCGCGCAACCTCTCGCCCGACGAGAAGCGCGTCTTCCGCACCTCGATCGCCGGCCTTCACTGGACCAAGCAGTACTACGCCTACGAGGTGGAGCGCTGGCTGCGCGGCGACCCGACGGCGCCGCCGCCGCCCGACGAGCGCTGGCGCGGGCGCAACCACGAGTGGAGGCACCTCTACAACTCGGAGGTGCTCTCGATGCCCGACAAGTGGGAGTACCCCTGGTATGCCGCGTGGGACCTCGCGTTCCACTGCATCCCGCTCTCGCTCGTCGATCCGGAGTTCGCCAAGCAGCAGCTCACCCTGCTCGTGCGCGAGTGGTACATGCACCCGAACGGGCAGATCCCGGCGTACGAGTGGCAGCTCGGCGACGTGAACCCGCCGGTGCACGCGTGGGCGGCGATGCGCGTCTACCAGATCGAGCGGCGCGTCTTCGGCCACGGCGACCGCGCGTTCCTCGAGGGCATCTTCCTCAAGCTGATGCTCAACTTCACGTGGTGGGTGAACCGCAAGGACACGGCGGGGCGCAACGTGTTCGAGGGCGGGTTCCTGGGGCTCGACAACATCGGTCTCTTCGACCGCAGCAAGCCGCTGCCGGGGGGAGGGGTGCTCGAGCAGGCCGACGCGACCGCGTGGATGGGGATGTACTGCCTGAACATGCTCGACATCGCGCTGGAGCTCGCGCGCGAGAGCCCGGGCTACCAGGACGTGGCGAACAAGTTCTTCGAGCACTTCCTGCTCATCGCCCACGCGATGAACCACATCGCCGGCGAGGATCGCTCGCTCTGGGAGGAGCAGGACGGCTTCTACTACGACGTCATCCGGCGGCCGTCGGGCGAGACGATCCCGGTGCGCGTGCGCTCGATGGTGGGGCTCACGCCGCTCTTCGCGACGTCGACGCTCGAACCGGACACGGTCGAGCGCTTCCCGGCTTTCTGGAAGCGCGCGCACTGGTTCCTCGAGAACCGTCCCGAGCTCGGCGAGCACTGTCCGCTGATGGAGGTGCCGGGCCGCAGGGAGCGGCGGCTGCTCTCGCTCGTGTCGCAGGACAAGCTGGTGCGCATCCTCACGCGCATGCTCGACGAGAAAGAGTTCCTCTCGCCGTACGGGCTCCGGTCGCTCTCACGCGCGCACGCCGAGCAGCCCTACGAGCTGCACATCGACGGGCAGTCGTTCCGCGTGGACTACGAGCCCGCCGAGAGCCGGACGGGGCTCTTCGGCGGCAACTCGAACTGGCGGGGCCCGGTGTGGTTCCCCGTGAACTACCTCGTCATCGAGGCCCTGCAGCGGCTCGCGCACTACCACGGCGAGTCGCTGAGGATCGAGTGCCCGACGGGCTCGGGTCGCATGCTGCCCATCTGGGAGGTCGCCGCGGAGCTCGCGCGCCGGCTCATCTCGCTGTTCACGCTCGACGCGCGAGGGATGCGCGCCTGCAACGGCCCGCGATCGCTCGGCGACCACATCACGTTCTACGAGTACTTCCACGGCGACACGGGCGAGGGCCTCGGCGCTCGCGCGCAGACGGGGTGGACGGCTCTCGTCGCGAAGCTCCTCGAGCAGTCGCGGCTCTGGCGAAGCTAGTACCCCATCTGGCCCATCGCGGCCTTGTTCATCTCGAGCGCGCCGCCGCGAACGTCGGCGGGCGCCGCAGCCGGAGCTGCCGCCGCCGTCGCGCGGGCGTGCGCCATCGTCTGCGCCGCCTGATCGAGCTTGCGGCGAGCCCCGTCGTCCTTCGTGCGGGCCGCCTCCTCGCGCAGCGACTGCTCCGCCTGCGCGAGCTTCTTCTCGGCCACCGCGAAGTTGCCGGAGCCGACGTCCTGCGCCGCCTGGAGCTCGGTCTTCGCTGCCTCCTGGGTCGCCATCATCGCGTGCGTCTTCGCGCTCGCGTGCTGCGCGACGGCGCCCGCGTCGTTGCTCGCCGTGACGCGCGCGAGGACCTCCTGCACGCGCTCCACCTCGTTGGCCGCCGGATCGTGGAACGCGAGGCGGACGCTCGCGAGCGCGCGCTGCGTGCCCACCGCCGACGGCGCGAGCCGGACGCGCACCAGCGCCTCGCGGTGCTGCCCCGCGAACAGCGTGCCGAGCGGAATGCGCGCGGCGTGGCCCTCGGACCACGAGAAGTGCGCGCCGTCGACGCCCGACAGCGTCACGCCCGGCGCCGGCACCACCTCGATGAACGCCTGGTCCGCCACCGTCTGCGACAGCAGGCCCACCTCGCGCTCGAGCGTCGCCTGCATCTCGCGCGGGTCGCCGATGTGGAAGAGCCGTCCGCTG
>DASVWO010000299.1:0-5827 GCA_036393165.1 Polyangiaceae bacterium
AGCATGCCGCGCGCGGCAGTGCCGGTTCTTCGAGGTGATTTCGCGACTTGGCACTTCGAGCGCCAGCGCGCTGGCACTTCGTGTGTCCCTCGCTGGCGCATGAGCGCGCGCGTATAATGCCCAGGTGGGCTCCCAGCCGAGCGCCGCAGCCGCGCCGCGCGTGGTGGGGCGCTATGCACTGTTCGACGCCATCGCCTCGGGAGGCATGGCGACGGTGCACTTCGGCCGCATCCAGAGCGTCGGCGGCTTCTCGCGCACCGTCGCGATCAAGCGCCTCCACCCGCACCTCGCCAGCGAGCCCGAGTTCGTCGCGATGCTGCTCGACGAGGCGCGCATGGCGGCGCGCGTGCACCATCCCAACGTGGTCGACACGCTCGACATCGTCGCCGACGAGGGCGAGATGTTCATCGTGATGGAGTACGTGCACGGCGAGTCTCTCGCCGGCCTGCTCAAGCGGTGTCCGCAGACGCCGGGGGAGCCGCCGCTGCCCGTCGCGGTGGCCATCGTGGCTTCCGCCTTGCACGGGCTGCACGCCGCGCACGATGCGAAGAACGAAACCGGGGAGCCGCTGAACATCGTCCATCGAGACGTGTCGCCCCAGAACATCCTCGTCGGGGCCGACGGGCACGCGCGCGTGCTCGACTTCGGCGTGGCCAAGGCGGTGGGGCGCCTGCAGACGACGCAGGAGGGGCGCTTCAAGGGCAAGCTCGCGTACATGGCGCCCGAGCAGCTGTCGACGGCGCTCGTCGATCGGCGCGCCGACGTGTACGCGGCGGCCGTCGTCCTCTGGGAGACGATCACGCGTCGCCGTCTCTTCCGCGCGGACTCGGAGGCGGTGCTCATGCAGCTCGTGCTCGCCGCCGACGTGCAACCGCCGAGCCGCATCGTGCCCGGTCTGCCTTCGGGCCTGGACGACATCGTGATGCGCGGGCTCGCCCGCGAGCCCGGCGATCGATTCGAGACGGCACGCGAGATGGCGAGCGCCCTCGAGCGATGCGTCATGCCGGCGCTCTCCGTGGACGTCGGCGAGTGGGTGGCGCGCATCGCGGCCGATTCGCTCTCGACGCGCGCGGCGCGCGTCGCCGACATCGAGCGCAGCGGCTCGGGTCCCAGCTCCGCGCAGGCCCCGATCTCGGACGTCGCGACGTCGACGGGCGCGGCGCTCGTCACCGATTCGAAGGGCGACCACGCCGGCGCCGCGGCGAAGCGAAGGCCGTGGATATGGGGCGGTGCGGGCGCCGCGCTCGTCGTCGTGGCGCTCGGTGGTCTGCTCTTCACGAAGCTCCGTCATGCGCCTGCTCCGGCCGCAGCCGCGACGACCGCCTCACCGGCGGCAACGACGTCGACCGCGGAGGCTCCGAGCGCATCGGCTTCTGCGGTGCCCTCGGCCTCGGCCGCGGCTTCCGCTTCCGCCGATGTGCCCCCGCCGGCGCCGCCGCCGCCGACGGTGCGTCGTGCCGCCACGCCACCGGCCGCCCCCGCGGTGGACTGCACGCATCCCATCGTGATCGACCCCGCCACGGGCCACCACATCTACAAGAGAGAGTGTCTGCACCGATGAAGCGCCTCGGGTGCGCCCTCTCCGTGCTGGCCGTCGTCCTCCTCGGCTCGTCGTCGTCGGCGGTCGCCGACGAGGCCGAGGGGTGCGCCGCCAGCGCCGAGCGCGCGCAGACCCTGCGCGACAAGAACCAGCTCCGCGACGCGCAGCGCGAGCTGCTCGTCTGCGCGAGAGCGTCGTGCCCCTCCTTCGTGCGCGTCGATTGCGCCAAGTTCCTCCAGGAGGTCCAGGCGGCGTTGCCGACGATCGCCATCCGGGCGCTCGACGCGCGCGGTCGGGACATCGAGGGCGCATCGGCCGCCGTGGACGGCAAGCCGTTCGCCGCGCGCATCGATGGTACGGCGCAGCCGATGGATCCCGGCCCGCACCACGTGACCCTCACGGCGGCCTCGGGCGCGACCGTGGAGTCCGACTTCGTGGTCGCCAGCGGCGAGAAGTCGCGGGTCATCGTGCTTCGATTCGCGGTGCCGCTGAAGACCGACGGCACCGCCGACGTCGTCGCCACCGCCACTCCCGCGCCCGCTCCCTCTTCTCCACCGCCGTCGCGATCCACCACGCCGGTCGCCGCGTGGATCCTCGCCGGCGTGTCCGTTGCCGCCCTGGGTGCCGGCGCCGTCTTCGAGGCCACCGGGGTGAGCGACTGGCAGTCGATGCGCGACGGCTGCGCGCGGACCGACAGCTGCTCGTCCTCCTCCGTGGACTGGGCGCACACGCGCCTCTGGTACCTCGCACCCGCGAGCTTCGCCGTCGCCGCCATCGGCGGCGGGCTCTCCGCATGGCTCTTCCTGTCCCGCCACGAGCCGACCGACCGTGGCACCGGATTGCGTCTCGGCATCGCACCCGCCGTGGCCGGAGCGACCGCCATCCTCGCGGGAGCGCTGTGAGCCGCCACGACGAGACCGTCTCGGTCGGCACCCCGCGCGACGAGGGCCCCTTGCACTTCGTCGTCACGGCGCCGCGCGGAACGACGACCGTGGCGCTCCCGTCGCACGGCACGGTGCGCATCGGGCGCTCGAGCGAGTGCGAGATCGTGATCGACGACGAATCGATCTCGCGCGTGCACGCCATCGTCACCCTCGAGCCGACGCTGTCGATCGCGGACGCCGGAAGCCGCAACGGGACGGTGGTCCTCGGCAGGCCGGTGCCCAAGGGAGAACGATGGCCGCTGCTCCTCCGGTCGGTCGTGCAGCTCGGGCGCGCCGTGCTGGTCCTGCAGCGTGGGATCGTCGATCAGCCAGCCGGCGGCGAGGCGGCCGACGACGACCGCGGCATCGTGATCGCGTCCGAGCCGATGCGTCGCCTCTACGAGAGCATCCCGGTTCTCGCGGCGAGCCCCCTCTGCGCGCTCGTCCTCGGAGAGACCGGCGTCGGCAAGGACGTGCTGGCGAGCGCGATCCACCGGCGATCGCCGCGCGCCGGCGGTCCGTTCGTCGCGCTCAACTGCGCGGCCCTTCCCGAGACGGTCGTCGAAAGTGAGCTCTTCGGCCACGCCAAGGGCGCGTTCACGGGAGCGGTGCAAGCGAAGGTGGGCCTCTTCGAGGCGGCTCACGGCGGAACCCTCTTCCTCGACGAGGTCGCCGAGCTCCCGCTCACGACGCAGGCGAAGCTCCTCCGCGCCCTCGAGAGCGGCGAGGTGATGCCCGTCGGCTCGGTGCGACCCAAGCGCATCGACGTTCGCTTCATCGCGGCGACCAACCAGGACGTCCGCGGGCTGGTGCAGCGCGGCCGCCTGCGCGAGGACCTCTACTTCCGGCTCGACGGCATCACCGTGCACGTCCCGCCGCTGCGCGAGCGTCGCGACGACGTGATGCCCCTGGCCGAGCGCTTCGCCGAGCAGGCGGCGCGCCGGCTCGGCCGCGCGCGCCCGGCGTTCGACCCTCCGGTCGTCGAGGCGATGCTCGCGTACGCGTGGCCCGGCAACGTGCGCGAGCTGCGCAACGTCGTCGAGCGCGCCGTCGCGCTCTCGCAGGGCGACGCGACGCTGCGGATGCAGCACGTGCAGCTTCGCTTCGCGGATGCGATCGCGTCGAGACCGTCGATGGTCCCTCCTCCCGCCGTAGACGAGGAGGACGAGCGGCAGAAGATCATCGACGCGCTCCTGCGCGCCTCGGGCAACCAGACCACGGCAGCGAAGATCCTCGGCCTGTCGCGACGGACCCTCATCCGCCGCATCGAGCTGTACGGCATCTCGCGCCCGAGGAAGGATGCGCCCCACTGAGATAGCCTGGGGCGCGATGGGGGCGAGGCTCTTGCTCGTTCTGGCTGCGGGCACGGCGATCGCGCTCGCCGTCGTGGCCTGCCTGCCGTCGTTCTCTTGCTTCACCGAGGAGGACCACTGCGGCGGCGGCGGCGCCTCGAACCCCGAAGCGTCCGTCGAAGCCTCGGCGGACGCGCGCGGGTGGCAGCGCGTCATCCACGTGCACACGGGCACCTCGGGCGTGCCCGTGGGATACACGGTGCGCGTCGAGGCATTCGTCGACGGGGGGCACGCTCCGGCCGACGGCACGAACGTGCACGTCATCGGCGCGAACGCGGAGGATCTCGATCGGGTCGTGGATCCGCCGACGGTGCCCACGCGGTCGGCGATCTGGTTCGCGCTGGGGGCGCCCATCCAGCCCGGCACGGACGACACGACGTACTCGCTCGTCTACGGGGATCCCGACGCCGGCGTACCGCCCGCGGACGGCGCGGCGGTGTTCACCTCGTACGCCGACTTCACCGGGCCCCCGCCCGACGCGGGCTGGAAGACGCAGGGGCCCGTCACGTTCGGCCTCGGAGGGATGCTGCTCAAGCCGGCGGGCGCGGACGGTGGCGCAACGGCCGAGAGCACGTCGCCGCCGCCGCACGCGAGCAACACCGGCGTCGGAGTCGAGATCTTCGCGCAGCTTCCGGTGGTCACCACCAACGGACCCGCCGCGGGCTACTACAGCGGCGACTTCTGGCTCGGCTTCCAGGCCACTGTGGGCTCGTGCCCGTACCAGATCTGGGGCGTCACGAACGTCGTCACGTCGGCCGTGCTCCAGCCGAGGTACTGCGTCGGAACGGGCTCGACCGACATGGCGGGCCAGGCCACCACGAGCAACTACGGCTTCGCGCCGCACTCCTTCCGGATCGATCGCTCGCTCGCGCAGACGAGCTTCTTCATCGACGACAAGGTGCAGCTCGATGCGGCGCTGTCGGACACGACCGAGATGCCCGTCGTGATCCGCGCCCTCTTCACCAACGGCGACCAGATCCTCGTCACCCTCGTCCGAGCGCGCGACGTGGTGGTCGACGAGCCTCAGGTCACCCTCGACCCCGAGAAGCCGTACCCCTGACGGGCCGCTCACTTCGCGACTTGCGACGCCGTCTTGAGGAACTCCAGCACCTCGTCGCCCCAGCCGGGGTGCTCGCCTCCAACGCAGAACCCGTGTCCCTCCTCGTGCGTCGTCCCGTTCGCCGGGAACACGTGCACGCGCACCGGCTTGCCCGTGCCTCGCTCGGCAGCGAACAGCGAGACGATCCCGCCGAACGAACAGCCGGCGACCGCCACGCGCGTCCGATCCACGTACGGAAGCGACCGCACGTATTCGACCGCGCTCATGACGTCGTCGGTCTGCGTCGATGCCAGCTCGGCGACCGCGCGCGCGTGGTCCGCGGCGTGAGCGATGATGTACTCGGCGACGTTCGCGGGCTGCCCCTGTCCCCTCCGGTGAGGGACGAACAGCACGAACCCGTGCGAGACGTAGAACTCCGCCTGGCCGCGCTTGTCGCCCGGTTGGCGCTCGCTTCCATGGTTGAAGACGACGGCTGGGAAGGGGCCGTCTCCGCGCGGGCGATAGAGAAAGCCGTGGAGCGTGAGTCCGTCACTCGGGAAGGCGACGAGCTCCTCGGAGGCATCGAGACCGGGGGTGGGCCCGGGCGGCGGTGTCGTGGACGAAGCCGGCAGGCCGGACGACGTGGGACGCGATGCGGGCACGCTTTCGGGCTTGGGGTCCACGCATCCGCCCAGTGCAGCAACGAACAGGGCATGCTCCGGTCATGCGGCAATCGGTCCTCGAGCGAATCGTCGAGGAACGCGTCCAGGAGGAGTCCTTCCGGCACCTCCTGCGTGAGCTGGTTCACCGGCGGTCCGAGGAGATGCTCGAGCAGCTGCTTCGCTCGCGACCAGGGCGCAAGGCTGGACGTCGATCGGCGTCGTCGAAGCGTCGGCCGTGAATACGCCGACGAAATCGGACGTCTATCATTGCCTCGAGATGATGGCGTTGAACCGGTGATCCGCGCCAGCGC
>DASVWO010000300.1:0-4068 GCA_036393165.1 Polyangiaceae bacterium
CGGAGATCGCCGTTCGCCCGACGCAGGCGATGACGGTCACCTGACCCGCCTCCAGCCCTCGTCGACAGATGTGATAGGCGTGGGAAAGCCATGCCCAGGGCTCCGAAGCCGCGGCGCGCCAGCGCCGACGACACACGCGCACGCATCTTCGCCTCCGCCATCCGCCTCTTCGCCGAGCAGGGCTACGAGAGCACGTCCGTCGACCGGATCGTCCGCGACGCCGGCGTGGCCAAGGGAACCTTCTTCAACCACTTCGCCACGAAGGAAGCCGTGGTCAGCCAGCTCGTTCGCAACCAGATCCGCGGCGCGCGCGCGGCCCGCGATCGCGTCCTCGCGATCGGCGGCTCCCCGGTGGACGCTCTGCGCGCGACCGTGATGAGCCTGGGCGAGCAGGCAGGTGCCAACCGCGGGCTCAGCCGCGCCATCGTCACGGCGAACATCGTCAGCTCCGAGCTCGGCGGCCACGCCGAGTCGGTCTTCGACGGGATCGTGGTCGAGATGATGGAGGACGTGCGGGCGGCGCAGCGAGCCGGCCTGCTGTCGAAGACCGCCGACTGCGAGACCATCGCCGGCACCCTCGTCACCTCGTACCTGGGCGCGACGCTGCACTTCGCGACGTCCCCGCAGCCCGCACCGCTGGTCGACCTGCTCTCGCCCGTCGTCGAGGCCAACCTCATCGGCTTCGGAGCCCACCCACCGGCCGGGAGAGGACTCCAGCGCAAGGCCTGGTCCGCGGCGCGGCGCAAGGCACGCAAACCCTGACGCGGACGCCTCGGTGACCGTTGGTCTACCGAATCGGGGTATGCAGCGCTGCACTCTCCCGCTGGGACGGTATCTCCCGTTCGTCTCAGCGGCATTTTGACCGTGGTCGGTGACGATCGCTCCCGTAGGTTCCGCTCCGCGCGGAGATGACCGACAGTCACCTAAATGGCGCCACCGCGATCGCGGCTGGGTGCGCGCTGCTCGTGCTCGTGCTCGCCCCCCGGTCGGCCCGCGCAGGCGGCTTCTACGTTCCCGAGCAGGGCGCTCGCGCGGTGGGCATGGGCGGCGCGGTGGTGGCGGCCCCCGGAGAGGTCACCGGCATCTTCCACAACCCCGCGAGCATCGCGACCAGCGGACTCCTGGGCGCCGAGGTCGGGGGGCTGCTCGTCCTGCCCAGCTTCACCTTCTTCCGCGCGCCGGCGAACGACCCGTTCGCGCCACCGGCGCAGAGCACGGTCACCTTCCCCGCGTCCAAGAACACCAACGGGCTGGGCGCCGTCCCCTTCGTGGGCGTCACCAGCAACCTCGGGGTCGAGAACCTGGGCGTCGGGATCGCCATGTACGTGCCGTTCGGCGCCCAGCTGTCGTTTCCGGACGACGGCTCGCAGCGCGACGTCGTCACGTCGATCGCCCTGCAGGCCATCCACGTCACGCCGACGGTGGCCTACCGCTTCTTCGATCGCCTCAGCCTCGGCGCGGGCCTCAGCTACGTCAACTCGAGCTTCACGCTCGACCAGCGCAACGCCACGCCGTTCGTGCTGGGCAACCCCAACGACTTCCCCAACCCGCCGGCCAGCAGCGAGGGGCCGACGCACATCCAGGCCACCGACACGCTGAAGTTCGGCGCGAGCTTCGGCGCGCTCTACAGCGATCCGGGCGATCGCTTCTACGTCGGCGCGAGCGTGATGACCCCCACCACGCTGAACCTGCGCGGCACGGTCAACGTGCAGAACCCGAACATCACGGCGATGAACGACGCGCAGGGGAACCCGCTGCCCGCGGGGCAGCGCACCGACAACGCGGCGATCAACATCCCGCTGCCGGCCATCGGCCGGTTCGGCGTGATGGTGAAGCCCCTGCGACAGGTCGCCCTCGAGGCGGACTTCAACTACCAGGCCTGGTCGTCGACGCAGACCGAGACCATCTACTTCCAGCACCACTACCCGCTGTTCCCGCAGCCGGGCGCGCAGATGAACGACGTCGTGCTCCAGCGCGACTACCACGACTCGGTGAGCGTGCGTCTCGGGGCGGAGGTCACGCCGCTCGCCTCGCCCGCCACGCCGCTCAAGCTGCGCGTCGGCGGGCTCTACGACCAGAGCCCGATCGACGATCGGCACTTCGATCTGACGACGCCCGACTCGGACAAGTGGGGGATCTCCGGCGGCGCCGGCTACGCGATCCGCATCGGAGAGAAGACGTGGATCGGGCTGGACGCCTCCTACCTGCACCTGTTCTACGCCGAGCGCGACATCGGCCCGGGAACCGGCTCGGCCGGCACCATCCTGAACAAGCCGGCGTCGAGCTTCTACTACGGCGTCACGCGGGCGGCGGTCGACATCCTCGCGATCAGCGCCTCGCTGAAGATCTAGCGGTGTTTCCGAAAGGGGCTCTTCCAATGAACAAGGAAATCTCGAGCATCACCTCGGCGTCCCGTTGCGCGTCCTTCGCGCTCGTCGCAGTGCTCGCGGCGACTTCTGCGGCCGCGTGTGGCACCAGCGACGCGTCGCCCTTCGCGAACGCGGGCTCGTCGAGCAGCAGCAGCGGAGGAGGAGGAGGCTCGAGCAGCGGAGGCGGGAGCGGAGGAAGCAGCGGGAGCAGCAGCAGTGGAGGCGGTAGCAGCAGCAGCAGCGGCGGCGGTGTCGCGGGCGGCGACGGAGGCACCTCGAGCGGAGGCGGCGGCGACGCCGGCGGCCCTGGCTGCGGCGTCACGCCCGCGCGCTACATCGTCCTGGGTCACAGCGTCGCTGCCTGCTACGCGGTGGGCGGCCCCATGTCCGAGCAGTGCGCGAGCAAGAGCGTCGAGACGCACATGGCGATGAAGTACCCGGGCCTGACCTACGAGAACTACGCCGTGCAGGGGGCGCTCATCGCGGACGTCGTGAACACCCAGCTGCCCGAGGTCGCGGGCGGCGCGGGCGCCGTGTTCGTCAACCTCTTCATCGGCGGAAACGATCTCGCCGCGCACCTGTACGAGCCCGACGCGACGGCCACCCAGTCGTGGATGAACCTCGAGCCCGGCGCGATGCAGAACATGAACACGATCGTGAGCTACTTCGAGGACAAGACGAAGTTCCCGGGCGGCGCGGTGGTGATGGTCAACTCGCAATACAACCCGTTCGACGAGTGCGTCACGAGCGCGTACTCGTACGCGAGCCTGGTCAAGCAGAACATCATCAAGGAGTTCAACGCGGACCTGCTCACGAAGATCGTCGGCACCCACAAGAGCGCCGTGTACGTCGAGAACTACGGCGACGTGCTCGGACACGGAGACAACTACAACCAGGCCACGTCTACGACGGGGATGGCCTGCCCGCACTACATGGCGGGCGCCGCCGGCTGGATGGCAGATCTCATCCACCCCAACGCGCTGGGCCACGAGCAACTGTCGAAGCAGATGATCGCCGCGGTGGACCTCGCCTACTCGTGCCCTTGAAGGCCACGACGCGAGTACACGATCGAACGCCTTCGAGTCAGCGCCGACGCAGCGTCCCGGCGCGCTCGAGCATCGTGCGGGCGCCGCGGGAAAGGGCGCGCTCGGCTTCTTGCGCGCGGCTGCTCACGCGGAAGCGGGCGAACCAGCCCATGCCGGGCTTGAACCGGAACGGATCGCCGTCGACGCCGAAGGACGCCTTGAGCGCCGCCCGGAGGCGGCTGAGCGTCGTCTTGGTCGCCTTCTCGCTGCCGAACTGGCGCGTCTTGAGGCAGCCGTCGTTCTCGAGGAAGACCATGAACATCTCGAACGCCTGGTGCGGCTTGCGCGACAGAGCGCCGGCGAGGCCGAGGTCCTGCGCCGTCAGCCGCCGGCTGCGCCGATCGAAGCGCGCGACGAAGGTCCGCTTGTCGTCCTTGAGGAAGAGGAACTGTTCCCACGCCGTGGCGCCGTCGAAGAGCGGCCGCTCGCCCGCCTGCTCCGTCGAAGCGTGCGCGCGCGCGGGCAGAGGCGGCGGCATGGGCATGGGAAGATCGACGCGACAGACGCGCCCGCCGTGAACGCCGAGGCACTCGGCCAGCACGACGAAGCGCACGCGCGCGCGCGAGTCGTGGCGCCTGCGAAGCTCCGGCGTCAGGACGCGGTCGGTGGGGACG
>DASVWO010000301.1:0-11167 GCA_036393165.1 Polyangiaceae bacterium
GGCAGGTCCAAAGGAAGTACAAGGTGAAGGCTCCGCACCTCCAGCCGCTCTACGAGAAGGCGATGGCGATGCTCGCTCGCTTCCGGGAGTGGAATATCGAGCACGTGCGACGAGAGCAGAACACGCGGGCGGACGAGCTGGCGAACGAGGCGCTGAACGACGGGTACCCTCGGGCGCCGGAGGACTCTGGCGATGAGCGCTGACCGGATCCGCATTCTCCTCGAGGACATCCTGCGCGAGCACGTGACGTCGGGAGGAGGCCGCGGGCTCTTTGAGCAAGCGCGGGACAGGGCCCAACGCGCCGGGATCACCATCGACAACGACTTCTACCGGACGCTGACCGACCACTTCTGGACGCTCGCCCGCGCGGGGATCATCGCGATCATGCCTCGGGACATCCCCGTGGTCCCCGGCGTCGTCCCGATGGAAGAGCGGCAGCACGGGACGTTCTACATCACGGACCTCGGGAAGAAGGTCCTCTCCGAGCCAAGCATCACGCCGTACGACTGGGACCGCTACCAGCAGACGGTGAAGCTGAAACTCACGGGCGCACCGGACCGCGTCGTGCTCGTCCACCTTGGCGAGGCTGTCCGCGCCTGGCAGTCGGGCATCTACCGCTCCTCCGCGGTGATGCTCGGCTGCGCGGTCGAGCAACTGATCCTCTTGCTCGCCGCCGCGCTCCGCGATGCGAAGCTGACGCACTCTCCGGCACCGAAGCTCGACGGGATGCTTAGGAAGGTCACGCCGATCACTGATCTCTACGACGTGGTCCACAAGGTCCTCGAGAATCTGGTCGCGGACAAGGCGCTGACCGGCGACATTGCCGACGTTTGGGACCAGCGGTTGACTGCCGGCTTCCACCACACCCGCATCCTTCGCAACAAGAGCGGCCACCCGACTGACGCCGTTGTCACGCCCGACGACGCCTACTCCGGTCTGCTTCTCTTCCCGGGGCTCTACGAGTTCATCGAGCGCTTAATCCTCAAGCTGCCGCCGCCGCCAGCGGCGGCCGCGGCCCCTCCCGGCGCTCCGCCACCGGCTCCCGTCTCACCGGCGGCGACGTCCTAGCGTTCGGACCATGGCTCAGCCCGTTGCCGTCTAATTGCCGTAACTCTGCCAACCGAGAGGGAACGAGGGGGCACAACGCGGAACGAATCGGCACCGGGATTCTCGCGATTTGTCGCGACGTCGCTCATCTTTGCTAGAACCCCGGCAGGCGCATTCAAATCCTGTTGCGCCCACCCCGTTTCACCCCGAGAGAACGAGCCACGTCCAGGTAACCCTGGTCGGCGGCACGCATGTCCCCAGCTCTTGTAAGTGGGCGACGAGCGCTGCCTTCTCGTCGTCAAGCGCTGACACGGTCCCCTCGAACCGTTGCGAATTGGAAAATGCATTCGGTCGACCGGTTCTTGTTCTTCACCTCCTCGCGCCGGTCATTGACCGACGTGCCGTTGCAAGCGGTCGATTCACCGATGTGAATTGCCGACTCGCATTTTGTCTCGATCGATGAGTCGCTGACCTGTGCCGATGGGTCACTGAAAGCGACCGACTCGTTCTTGCACTCGACCGACTCGTAGAGACACTTTGCCGCCTCGCATCTTGTCTCGACCTGTCGATCGCTGTCGTCGACCGAACCGCACTTTGTCGCGATCGATTCGTCGAGAACACTTGCCTGTCGGTCATTCGTCTCGGCCGACTCGCGGCTCACATCCGTGAATCCGTCGTTTGCGAGTACCTGTCGGCAATGGGTCGCCACCTGTCGGCCGATGGTAGGAGTCGATTCGCGGCCGCAATTTCCCTGTCGGTCGTTGACCGGCAGCGACTTGCAGCGCCGGGCTTCTCGTCGGAGGGGTTTCGGGGTATTTCGCGGACGTCGTCGCCATGAGTGAAGGATCGCGCGCGGCCGAGGGGCGGACGCCCGTCGACGGAACCGAGACGGACCTGGAGTCCAGCGCGGGGTCGCCGCGGCGCGACGGGTCGGGTTCCACCGACGGCCTGCCGCTGCGCAGCCGAGAGCGCTACGAGCGCCTGGGCGAGCACGCGCGCGGAGGCATCGGCAAGATCACGCGCGCCCGCGACCGGGAGCTCGGAAGGGCCCTCGCCATCAAGGAGATGCAATCGCCCGAGCGCGGTGCCGTCGATCGCTTCGTGCGCGAGGCCCGCATCACCATGCGTCTCGAGCACCCGTCGATCGTGCCCGTGCACGACGCGGGCCGGTGGGAGTCGGGCGAGCCCTTTTACGCGATGAAGCTCGTCGCCGGCCGCACGCTCAAGGAGGTCGTCCAGGACAAGCACACCCTGGCCGAGCGCCTCACGCTGCTGCCCAACATCATCGCCGTCGCCGACGCCATGGCGTACGCGCACGAGCAGCGGGTCATCCATCGCGATCTGAAGGCGTCCAACGTCCTGCTCGGCGCCTTCGGCGAGACCATCGTCATCGACTGGGGCCTCGCCAAGGACCTGTCGCTCGGCGACGACCCGTCGGCGAAGGAAGCCTCGCCGTACCGCCGGCAGGGCGGCGAGACCGAGATCGGCGCGGTCGTCGGCACGCCCTCCTTCATGCCGCCCGAGCAGGCGCGCGGCGAAGACGTGGACGAGCGCGCCGACATCTACGCGCTCGGGGCTCTCCTCTACTTCGTGCTCTCCGGCAAGCCCCCGCACGAAGGCGCGAGCAGCACCCAGGTCCTCGCCCGCGTGCGCGAGCAGCCGCACGAACCCATCGCCGAGGTGGCACCCGGCATCCCGTCCGACCTGGCGGCCATCGTCGAGCGCGCGATGGCGCGCGACAAGGAGGCGCGGTACCCGAGCGCCAAGCAGCTCGCCGAGGATCTCAAGCGCTTCCAGGCCGGACAGATGGTGGCGGCGCACCGCTACTCGACGACCGAGCGCGTGGCGCGCTGGGTGCGCCGGCACCGGGCCATCGCCGCGGTGACGGTCGCCTTCGCGGGCGTCGCGGCGGCCGGTCTGCTCGCTTTCGGAGTGCGCGAGAGCCGCCTTCGCCACGAGGCCGAAGCGGAGCGTGACCGAGCAGATCAGAAGACGCTCGCGCTGCTCGAGCAGCAGGGCAGGGCGGAGCTCGAGTCGGGGCACCCGTTCCGCGCCGCCGTGTTCCTGAGCGACGCGTTCCACCGGGCGCCGGATCGGTCGACGCTGCGATCGCTGCTGACGCAGGCGGTGCGGCCGATGGCGCGCCTGGAGTGGCAGCTGCGTGGGCACACGCGCGACGTGCCGTTCGTCGCGTACTCGCCCGACGGCACCCGCATCGTGACGGCCAGCACCGACAAGACGGTGCGCATCTGGTCCGCCGACACGGGCGCGCTCGTGCGCGTGCTGCAGCACCCCGACGCCGTGGACGCCGCCGACTTCAGTCCCGACGGGAAGCTCGTCGTGAGCGGCGCGCTCGACAACCTGGTGCGCATCTGGAGCGTCGAGACGGGTGAAGTGCTGCGCTCCTTCAAGAGCGACGCCTACCGCGTCGCGTTCACCCCCGACGGCGCGCGCATCGTGTGCGGCAGTCAGCTCGGCGGGATCCAGGTGTTCGACGCCTCCACCGGCGAGCTCGTGTCTCAATCCAAGCTGCACACCGACCGGCTACAGCAGTTCGCGTTCAGCCCGGACGGACGCACGATGGCCGTCGCGGGGTGGGACCGCACCGTGTCGCTCTGGGATCTGCCCGCCTTCACCCTCTCGCGCACGATCAAGGACCACGAGAAGGAGGTGGGCTCGGTCGCCTTCAGCCACGACGGCAAGCGCCTCGTGACCGCCGAGAGCGACGTGTATCTGCATGTGCGCGACGCCGCGACGGGAGCGAACCTGCACACCATCCGGATGCCCGAACAGGCGCGCTGGCCGGTGGTGTCGTTCTCCCCGGACGACCAGGTCATCTACACGACGTCGCACGACGGCATCGTGCGGGCCTGGCACGCGACGACCGGCACGCTGCTGGCGACCATCGACGCGCAACCCACGGGAAAGCTGATGCACAGCGCCCTGCGGCCCGGTGGGCGCGATCTGGTCACCTCCGGCGCCGGGGGCGTCGTGTCGGTGTGGAACGTCGGCGATGCGCCCGGGTTCCGCATCCTGCCGTGGCCGACCGGCCGCGCCGAGATGGTCTACCCCTCCGTGTACTCGCCCGACGGCAAGCGCATCCTCGCGGGCGGCACCGCCGGGACCGTGGCCGTGTGGGACGCGGCGAGCGGCCGGCTCGAGAGCTCGTTCCAGGTGCCCGGCGAGGCGTTCTCGCTGGCGCCCAATCGCGACGGCTCGCGCGTCGTCGTCAGCGGCACGCTCAAGCCGTGCTTTCCGCCCGGGCTCTGGGACACGGCCAGCGGCAAGCGGCTCGCCGACATCACGGGCCACACCGCGAAGGTCTACAACGTGGCGACGAGCCCCGACGGCGCGACGGTCGCGACCTCGAGCTACGACGGCTCGGTGCGTCTCTGCGACGCGCAGACGGGCGAGCCGCGCGGCTTCTTCCAGCTCGGCAAGGAGCGCATTCCGGCGGTGACGTTCGCCCCCGACGGCCGCGAGCTCGCCGCGGTGACCGAGAACGGCAAGCTCCTCCTGTTCGACCGCGGGTCGGGGACCGTGAGGCAGACCATCGACGCGCACAAGACGTGGATCCAGGACGTGGTCTACAGCGCCGACGGCGCGCGCGTGCTCACGGTGGGCCGTCAGGATCACACCGCGCGCGTGTGGAACGTCGCGAGCGGGCGCCTCGAGCTCGAGCTCGGCGGGCGCAAGGACAACCTGCTGCAGGGATCCTTCAGCCCCGACGGGAGGTTCATCGCCGCCGCCGGCGTCGATCACGTCGCCACCATCTGGGACGCGCGCACCGGGGACCTGCTGCGCACCATCCCCGGCGCCGACTTCAGCGCGACCTTCAGCCCCGACGGTCGCGAGCTGCTGACCACCGGATACGACGGCTACGCGGTCGTGTGGGACGCGACGCTCGATCAGCGCTCCGCCGAGCAGCTCGCCGACTTCGTGCGGGAGCGGTCGCCGTGGGAGCTCGTCGAAGGCCGGCTGCAGCTGCGCGCAGAGCCGGGCGAGCAGCCCACCGCTCAGCGGTAATCCTCGGGGCGCAGCGCGTAGCGCTTCACCCAGCGCTGAACCTGGAAGCGCGCCTTCCCCAGGTCGCGGGCGACCGCGCTCAGGTTGCCGCGGTGGAGCTGGAGCAGGCGAAGGAGCTCCTCGCGCCGCTCCTCGTCGGCAGGGGAGATGGGTCGCGCCGGCTCGCCTTGCTCCGCGGCCGCGGGCGCCGGACCCGCCACCGCCGGCGGCAGGTGCTCGAGATCGATGGGCGCATCGCCGGCGAAGACCAGCGCCGCCTCGAGGCACTTCTCGAGCTCGCGCACGTTCTGCGGCCAGCCGTGCGCGAACATCGCCCGGGCCGCGCGACGCGTGAGCACCACCTCGCCCGCCCGCTGCGGGGCGAGGCGTCGCAGCAGATCGCGCACGAGCAGCCCGAGGTCCTCGAGGCGCTCGCGCAGCGGCGGAAGGCGCAGCTCGAACCCGGTCAGACGCGCGAGCAGGTCCTCGCGGAACGCGCCGTCGGCCACCAGCTTGCGCAGATCCCTGTGCGTGGCCGCCAGCACCCGCACGTCGACCGGCACGGCGCGCGTGCCGCCCACCGGCATGACCTCGCGCTCCTGCAGCACGCGGAGCAGCGCCGCCTGCGAGGGCAGCGCGAGATCGCCGATCTCGTCGAGCAGCAGCGTGCCTCCGTCGGCGCTGCGCACGAGGCCCGCGCGGTCCGCGATCGCGCCGGAGAACGCGCCCTTCTTGCAGCCGAAGAGCTCCGCCTCGACGAGCGTCGACGGCAGGGCGCCGCAGTTGACCGCGAGGAATGGTCCCTGGCGCCCGGAGGCGCGGTGGATGGCGCGCGCGAACACCTCCTTGCCCGAGCCGCTCTCGCCGCTGAGCACGACCGAGATGGGCGACGGAGCCACCTTGGCGAGCCTCTCCACCGCGGCGCCGAGAGCCAGGTGCAGCGTCTGGATGCCGACCCCCGTCGCCTCGGGCGAGGCGGCGAGGCTCTCCATCGCTTCCTCGGGTACGCCGCGGAGCACGAAGAAGCTGCCGCCGAGCTCCACGACGTCGCCGTCGCCCAGCGTGGCGCGCTCGACGGCTTCTCCGTTGACGCGCGAGCCGTTCTTGGAGCCCTGATCGACGAGCGTCCAGCTCCCGCCCTGGCGCGAGAGGCGCGCGTGCGTCGTGGACATGCGCGGATCGGCGAACCGCAGGGTGAGCACGACCCCCGCGCTGGTGCTCGCGCGCGACGACGACCGCTCCGCCCCGCGTCCGAGGAGCACCTCGTCGACGTCGAGCAGGTGCCGTACGCCTGCGTCGAGCGGGCGGTCGGCGAACAGCGCCTCGCAGAGCGCCAGGCGCGGCCCGTCCTGCTTGGACGGGCCGCCCTCTGCGGACATGGTGCTCCCGAGGGTCTCCACGCCGACAGCGTACGACGGACCCTCGTGCGAGCGCAGCAACTGCGTCCAGACCGGGCTCACCGGCGCAGCGCGGCCGCCGCGAAGTCGACCTTGCTCGTCGCGCGGCCTAGGGTCACGGCCTGCGTCCGGCCGCCGTAGCTGACCTGCGCGGCGCCGGCCGGGAAGCCGGACACGCGGTACATCCCCTTGCGGTTCGTGAGCGCGTGCACGCGCTTGCTGCCCACCTGGACGACGACGTCCGCGGACACCGCCGGCTGGCCCGTCGGCAACGTGACGACGCCGGTCAGCGTCGGGTTGCTCGCGGTGTACGGCACGAAGAGGAACGTGCCGTAGATGCCGTCCCAGTAGACCTGGATGTCCGTGGCGCCGGTCGTGTACGCGGGCGAAGGGCTCGCGACGCTGGCGCTGGCCGACTGGCTGTTGTCCTGGCTGTTCGACGAGCTCGACGTGTCGGTCCACGTCCACTCCGACGACAGGCTCAAGCTGGCCTTGATGAACGAGAGGAAGCTGTCGGAGCCGGTGATCGTCACGCCCAGCGTGTACGAGTCGGTGTTCGTCGTCTTCGTCGTGACCGTGGTGTCGTTCTTCAGCGTGTACACCTGAGACGGTCCGTCGCCGTTCGCCTCGTAGGTGAACGTGTCGACCAGCGTGTACCGCGTCGGGTCGGGCGTCGCCGTCGCAGCGAGGGATGCATACGGGTCGCGCGCGAGCATCGTCGCGAAGTCGGCGGCGGTGCAGCCGGCCGCGGCGAAGGCCTGGGCGACGTTCGCGGGCATCGTCGACGGGTTCTTGAGCCAGGCGACGGTGGCGTACTGGGGCACCGTCCTCGAGTCCATGCCGACCTCCCACTGCACGCTCTGTCCCACGGCGGTGACGGCCACGAGGGGGCTGAGCAGGACCCAGATCTCGTCGGAGTCGTGGTCGACGCCGTCGGCCTGCGGCCCGGGCACCTTGAGGTCGAAGCCGGTGGTCTTCTTGACGTCGAGGGTGTTGTCGTTCTCGCTCGACGACGAGGTCGAGGCGCTGACGCTGACATCGAGGCTGCTCGTGTTGAAGCCCGTGCCGGCCGAGAGCGAGAGGCTGGACTTGACGCCGTAGCTGCTCTTGAACGACGAGCCGGACGACGTGGTGACGCCCGTGGTGCTGCTCGTGCCGTAGTCCACGTTGCTTCCGCCGCCCTTGTTGGCGCTGCCGGGCGGCGCGTAGACGATGCTCGTCACGAGGAACTTCGGTCGCACGGTGCCCGTGATCGGCGCGCAGTTCGGGGCCGGGCCGCAGACGTTGGCGATGTACTGCGCCGACAGCGGCGGGCACGCCGCGTTCTTGTTCTCGCGCCGCGCCTCGGCGCAGTCGGCCAGGTGCGTGTTCTGCAGGTTGCTCACGCAGGTCGGGTAGGTGCTGCACGTGAGGGTGGGCGCGGCCGACGCGGTGGGTGCGTCGGTGAGGTAAGCAATGCCGGGGACAAGCGCGAGGGCGGTGAACGCCCACGATCGGTGCTTCATGACGAGCCTCCTGAAGGGAGAGCTCAGCAACGTGCGTTCCCGGAGCCGACCGTGTCCGCGTGTGCGTTGCACCCCACGTTTTCGCGGCGCGCGCGACGTGGCGGGGGGCGATCGACGGGTGGCGCCACGGTGGCAGGGCCACCGGTTCGAGTGGCACCCCCTCTCTCCTCAGGCGGAGGTGGCGCGCGGCACTTCGCTTGCTCCGTCGGGTGCGCACGGAGGAAAAATGACGGTCCTCGAGTTCATCATCTACCTCGTCATCGCCGGGATATGTGGCGCGATTGCGCGAGGCGTGGCGGGTGGGTCGGGCGGGGGGTTCGTCGTCTCGGTTCTGCTGGGGTTCCTCGGTGCGTTCCTCGGGACCTGGCTCGCGCGGATGCTGCATCTGCCGGCGCTGCTCGTGGTCGCCGTCGGCGGGCACCCGTTCCCGATCCTCTGGTCGATCATCGGCGGCATCATCCTCGTCGCGATCGCGCACGCGCTCATGCGACCGCGCTACGTCCGCCATTACGTGCCTTGAAAGACAGAGCCCGGCCCGGAGTTCATTTCCGGGCCGGGCACTGCACCACCGTTACGTGGTCGGCGCCCGAGATGAATCGAAGGGGCCGGAGTGCGCTAGAACAGACGCGTGAAACGATTCGCGACGCTCGTGGCATCGGTCGTGGCGCTCGTCGCGCCGCTCGGAGGCTGCGGGAGCTCGAGCGGGGGCGACTTCGACGCGGGGCTGTACGTCCCTCCGCCGAACGACGCGTCGATGGAATCGGGCGACGCGAGCGTGGAAAGCGGCGGGGGCGGTCCGGATTCGGGCGGCGCGGTCGATGCACCGGTCGAAGCGAGGGCAGGGGACGGCGAGGCGGGCGCGGCGATGCACCTGGTGGCTTACGCGAGCGGGTACGGGCCGAACATCCAGTGGCTCTCGGTGAACGGCGCGACCGGGGCGACCGCGCCCGTCGGCAGCGTCGCGTCCTTCGGATCGGCGCCGTCGTTCCTCGCGGTCGATGCGGCCGCGAAGCACCTGTACGCCGTGGACGAGAACGCGACGGGCCAGGTGGGGGCCTACGCGATCGACCCCGCGACCGGGGCGCTCACGTTCCAGAACGCCGTGTCCTCCGGCGGCAACGGCCCGCCGTTCGTCACGGTGGACGGCTCGGGCAAGTGGGTGCTCGTCGCCAACTACGGCGACGGCACCGTCTCGGTGCTCCCCATCCAGGGCGACGGCTCGCTCGGCGCGCCCGCGCAGACGCTGAACGCCGGGGCCAACGCGCACATGATCGCGCCCGACCCGTCGAACCGCTTCGTCTTCGTCCCCTGCAAGGGCGTCGACTACATCGCGCAGTACGTCTTCGACGCGACCGCCGGCAAGCTCACGCCCAACGCGACGCCGACGGTGGCCACCGCGAGCGGCGCCGGGCCGCGCCACATCGCGTTCCACCCCACGCTGAACGTCGCTTACGTCATCGCGGAGAACGCGAGCACGGTCACGTCGTACGCGTTCGACACGACCGCCGGCACGCTCGCGCCTACGCAGACGATCTCGACGCTGCCGAGCGGCTTCTCGGGCACCAACACGGGCGCCGAGATCCACGTGCATCCCTCGGGCAAGTGGCTCTTCGCGTCCAACCGCGGCGACGACAGCATCGCCATCTTCGCGCTCGACGCCGCCGGCGCCATGACCGCCCACGGCTTCACCAAGAGCGGCGGCACCACGCCGCGCGACTTCTCGCTGGATCCGCCCGGCGCGCTCCTCTACGCGGCCAACCAGGGCAGCGGCAACGTCGTGCCCTTCCGCTTCGACGCATCGAGCGGCTCGCTCACCACGGCCGGCGGGGCCGTCACGGTGCCCATGGCGTCCTTCGTCGGCTTCGCCGCGCTCCCGTAGCGCGTCGTTCTACTTCTTGCGCATCGACCGCATCTGCACGATGCGGAACACGGCCTTCACCTGCTTCACGAGCGCCGCCTCGTCGCCCTTGTCGGTGAGGACCCCGTCGAACCCGAGCTTCTGGTACTCCTTCGCGATCTGCGGGTCCGATGTGTAGAGGTAGAAGAGGCACGCGTGCTCGCTGCTCGTGCGCGCGCTCCGCAGCGACTGGATGACCGTGCCGCCGTCGATGCCCGGCATGTGGAAGTCGATGATGACGAGGTCGCACGTCGCGATGTGGCGCGCGTTGCCGACGGCGCGCGTCGTCGTCACCACGTCGTAGCCCTCCGCCTCCAGCGCCCCGCGGATGCGCCCGAGCATCACGTCGCTGTCGTCGATGACGAGGATGCGCCGCCGCGTCGCGTCGCGCTTCGCCCCGGTGCCGGGCGACGACCCGGTGCCGGAGGTCCCCGCCTCCGAAGGAGAGAAGGCCGCCGCCGCGTGTCCGCCCGCCGTGGACGCAGGCGTCGCCATGCGCTCGGTCGCGTCGTCCGGCACGTGCGGACGGGAGACCGGGATGCGCGTCTTGGTGCTGCTCTCGATCTCGGCGATGCGCTCGGCGCGCCGCGACAGCTCGGGCTTCGCGGTGGACTCGACCCACTCGCCGACCTCGGAGGACATCGAGAGCTGCCCGGTGCGCTCGAGCGCGAGCGCCATCTCGCGCGCCGTGGCGAAGCGCTTGCGCGGATCGAGCTCCAGCGCGCGCAGGGTGATGTCGTCGAGCACCGCCGGCAGGTCCTTCACGTGGGTGCTCGGCCGGTCCGGCTTGCCGCGGAGCACCTTCTGGAGCAGCTGCCCCTCGTTGGCCGCCTCGTAGAGCCGCCGGCCCGTGAGTGCCTCCCAGAGCAGCACCCCCGCCGCGTAGATGTCCGTCAGCCGGTCGACCTGCCCGCCGATCTGCTCGGGGGCCATGTACGCGAGCTTTCCCTTGAGCTGCCCCTCGCGCGTCGTCTGCAGGCGGATGGCCGCCTTGGCGACGCCGAAGTCGAGCACGCGCGCCACGCCGTCGATGCCCACGAGCACGTTCTGCGGGCTGATGTCGCGATGCACGATGCCGAGCGGCGCCCCGCGCTCGTCCTTCGCCTCGTGCGCCGCGTGCAGGCCGTGCAGCGCCTGGACGAGGATCGTCATCGCGATGCCCACCGGCAGGCGCGAGCCAGCGTCGCGCACCGCGCGGTTCAGGCGGGCGAGCGTCTCGCCCTGCACGTACTCCATGACGAGGAACAGCTCCCCGTCGGTGGAGACGACGTCGAGCGTGGGCACGACGTTGGGGTGCTGGATGCGCGCCGCCAGCC